>CAJOFN010000054.1 GCA_905233905.1 uncultured Lachnospiraceae bacterium | reverse complement strand
TAAAAGATATTTGTTCTCATATACCGCGCCGGCCTGAACGCAGGGCATGATGTATTCCTCGGCAAATTCGTCATTTACATCCTCGATGTAGAGCTTGGAAGCGCCGCAGGATAAGGCACGTTCTTCAAGTCCGTCAAGCTCCTCCTCCTGCCCGCAGTCGATGCAGCAGCAGATCACTTCGTAGTCGTAATTCTCCTTGAGCCACGGGATGATGGCTGTAGTGTCCAGTCCGCCTGAATAGGCAAGTACCACTTTTTCTTTCATTGATCGTTCTCCTCATATAAAGTTTTTATTTCCAAAACCGCATTATACCATAAAATAGCAGGGAAAATCCACATATACAAATTCTTTACAATTTTGAAATATTATAGTAGAATGAAAAAGGTGTTTATGTGACACTTTTCTGGAAGGGGGATCTTATGAACGATCTGACTAATACACAGTATTTCAAGGTTGAGAAGGAAAACGAAATAGGTGTAAGTGAGATTCTTGAGAATGTTTATGCCGCGCTGGTTGAGAAGGGCTACAATCCCGTCAATCAGATAGTGGGTTATATCATGTCCGGAGATCCGACCTATATCACCAGCCACAACAATGCCCGAAGCCTTATGGTACGTGTGGACAGGGATGAGATAGTGGAAGAGCTTTTAGCGTCCTATGTGAAGGCCAACGGCTGGAAGAAATGAGCAGGCTGTTAGGTCTTGATTATGGTGACAGGACCGTAGGAGTCGCGGTTTCAGATCCCTTCGGCACAGCCGCTTTAGGTGTTGAGATCATACGCCGCAAGAGACCTTCAAAGCTTAGGCGTACTCTTTCAAGGATAGGAGAGCTTGCCGGGGAATATGGCATAGAAGCTTTTGTAGTCGGGATGCCGTTAAATTTAGACGGGACAAAGGGCATACGCTGTGAGAAGACCATGGAGTTTGGCAGGGCCTTGGAGCAGCGTTTTTTGCTGCCTGTTATCTATTGGGACGAGAGGCTTACCACGGTAGAAGCTTACGAGGTCATGGAGGAGGCAGGTATTCGCCGCGATCAGCGTGATAAATATGTGGATGAGATAGCCGCCATGGTGATACTTCAGGATTACCTTGACAACGGCAGAACGGGATGAGGATATGGAACGGATAAGCTTTACGGATGTGGAAACAGGCAGCGAACAGTGGTTTTTCGTACTGGAACAGACACAGTTAGGCGGAGATACCTATCTTTTAGTGACAGATGCCGATACGGGTGGGGATGACGACGAGGACGCTGTTGCCTATATCTTAAAGGCCAAGGGCGAGGACGGGGAGAATATGACCTATGAAGAGGTCACCGACCAGAAGACCCTTGATGTTCTGTCAAATGTATTTGACGAGCTTTTAGATGACATAATATTGCAGTAAAAAAGACCGGTCGAAAATGACCGGTCTTTTATAATTATCATATGTCAATTACGTTTCATGGCGACCATAAGCGCCTTTGTAATGGCTGTTCCTACGATAAGGCTGGCGCAGGCCTCAAAGGCTGCATTAAAGCCAACCATGGCGGTAACAAATGCAATCACATTGTCTATGGGGAGTCCCGCGGCTGTTGCCCAGTCCTGGATCTCAGGTATTCTGAAGAACAGCAGGCATAAGGTAGTCATATATAATATGGTGTTTAATACAGGAGCGCAAAGGCAAGAGATCGGTATTGACAGTGATGAGAGCTTGCTGTTGCTTAAATACCTGTATATTACCCCCACAAGCCATCCCATGAGCATACGGGTGGGAACACGGACTATAATATTGGAGATGGGAGCCAAGGATACCATCAGTGGTCCAAGACCGTCTCCTGTAAATGACTGGATGAGACTGGTAACACCGAATACTGTTCCGAGTATAAGGCCGGCAGCAGGACCTAATAAAATAGCGCCTACGGCAACCGGAATGGACATCAGGGATATCTTGATCATTGGTGTGGGGATATATCCAAGGGGCGTAAATGCCATTAAAAATACAATCGCAATAAGCACGGATAACTCCACCATATAAGCGATGTCAAGACGTTTCGTTGAAGTGTACATAAGAACTACCTCCTACTGTTTAGTTTGTTTTAAAACCTAAAAGAGTATATCGGATTTCATTGTACAATGCAAGCGCAGCGCCATTATTTATATCGGGAAATAAAAAATAATAATAACAGGTGCAGGGGATAAAAGCTGAAAAAAAACATTTTTATGGCGAAATTGTTCACCCCCCGTTTGCCGTTATACAGCAATATCAGCGGCAGGGCAGCAAATGCCGCGGCCTCTAAAGGCTTGCCGCAGAGCACGAGTGCCGCCACAATTCCGAAAAATACAATGCACCTGTGCATGTTAAGTCTTTTTAACATGTACCCGGTGCCTATGGCAAGAACCCCGGCGGAGCCGTAATCCGTATGCAGCATATCCGCAATGCCAAAGCAGCAAAGTATAGCAAGGATGAAGGGGAGGGCTCTTAGCAAATCGGAGATTGCTGACGGGTAAATCTCATATAGCCTGTCAGCGCATATCATAACTATCATTCCAAGGGCAAGGGTAAAGAATACGTTGCATTTGCCGTTATAAGGAAACCTGTTGTAAAAGGCAAGGTCATAGGGGATTTCAGAGATAAAGGCAAACAAAATTAGACGCAGCAGGTAATCCCTGCGGCTTCGCGTATAAAAAAAGCCCTCATTCAAAAGAAAAATAAATATCGGAAAAGCCAGCCGTCCTATGACACGAAGGATACGGAGCGAAGGGAAAAATATCGCCCCGACATGATCGATCAGCATCAGTATCAGGGCGATAACCTTTAAAGCGTTTGAAGTCATCAGAGCTTCTCTAACACCTTGACAGCTTCGTCAAGGGTAAGGTCAATATCAAAGGCTCTGCCTTCGTCCACCAAAGCGGCAAAGCCCGGATCAATGGGAAGCTTTGCGAGTACAGGGATACCGGTACCTTCCGCAGTAGCGTCAACCCTGCTTTCGCCGAAAACAGATATTGGCTTACCGCAGTGGGGGCATGACATAAAGCTGTAATTCTCAATTATGCCAAGCACAGGAATCTTCATGAGCTTTGCCATCTTCATGGCCTTTGCCACAATAACGGAAACCAGATCCTGCGGAGAGGTGACCACGATCACTCCGTCTATGGGAAGAGACTGGAATACCGTAAGGGGTACATCACCTGTGCCCGGAGGCATGTCCACTATAAGATAATCAAGGTCGCCCCACATTACGTCGGTCCAGAACTGCTTTACCGTACCGCCGATGACTGGCCCGCGCCAGATGACCGGCTGATCCTCGGCTATCATAAGGTTAAGGGACATGATCCCTGTGCCGTCGGAAGCCTTTTTGGGGTAGCTTCCATCCTCTGTGACCTCCACCGGACCGTGGATCCCGTACATTTTGGGGATGGAGGGTCCTGTGATGTCGGCGTCAAGTATGCCTGTGGAATAGCCCTTTTTGCGAAGGGAGGTGGAAAGCAGGCTTGTAACAAGGGATTTGCCCACTCCGCCCTTGCCGCTCATTACGGCAACAATATGGCGTACATTTGAATGGGGATTGGTTTCAATTTCAAACATTGGATTTGGCATTGTATAACTCCTTTAATTAAGTGTCTGTGCGTAATCACCCACGGTATAGCCCTGGGCTTCTATATAGGTCAGAAATTCATCCAGAATGGATGCGTTGGTGGCTGAAACCGCGTGCAGCAGATAGATCGCTCCGGGGTGGAGTGAGCTTTCCACCTTTGCTATTGCCTCACCCGGATCGGGCTGCTGATCGGGGTCCCAGTCCTTGTAGGCAAAGCTCCAGAAGACTGACCGGTAGCCGCAGTTTGAGACAACTCCGAGGGACTGTCTGGAAAACATGCCTGTGGGATAGCGGAACAGATACATATCATAATCGAAGTTGTCCTTGATATAGGTATGCAGATCCGTTACTTCATGGGTCTGATAGTCAATATCATGTGCCTGCATGCCGTCTGAAGGATGGTGTATGGTGTGATTGCCAACTATATGTCCTTCATTTATCATGCGTTTTACAAGATCGGGACGGCTTTCGGCATAGTGGTAGGTGACAAAGAATATCCCCTTGGCGTTATGGCTGTTTAAAGTATCCAGAATACTCTCTGTATAACCGTTCTCATAGCCCTCATCAAAGGTGAGGTAAACTACCTTCTCCTCTGTGGGAATTATAAAATCTGAATTATACTGGCTGTATTCATTCTGATATTCAAGGGCAGTAACGGGACGGTTAAACTCGTCACGGGAAGGACCCATTCCCCAGGGGATTGCCGTATTGTCAAGGGAGGAGACATCAATCTGGGGATAGGAAAGCCTCAAGCCTTTTTTGGAGGAGGCATCTTTGTCCTTTACCTTGTCCTTGCCGGCAGCATGAACAACCTCAGAGGAGGAATCACCGGAGGAGTCTTCATCTTCGCTGTCTAATTCTTCGTACCAGTCGCCGTCTTCGGTATCATCTTCGCTGTCGGCAGACTCGCTGTCATCGGCAGCGTCGTCAGCAGCCTTGTCAGCTTCAGCCTTGCTTTGATCTGAAGCGGTATCGGCACCGGCAGTCTGAGCCGGAGAACAGGCATACAGGCCTGCTGCCATGAAAAGACAGAGTGACAAATAAAATTTGCGTCGCATCAGAAATAAACCTCCATATTGCAGTAAGAATATGTATCGTGGGATCATGCTACCGATATAAGATCACGGTACCATTGAAGTGAACCGCGGTATGCATCGTAAATCGCCTGCATATCCAGATCATGTAGGATCATCATGCGGGAAACCTCCTGCCAGGAGGCGTTTTCATATTCAAGAATGAAGTCATAGACCGGAGCAAAGTCCCCGGTATGTGACACCAAGGCATTGTATATATTCCTGGAAACCCTGACACCCTCAAGCGCCTCGTCTATGGGACGGTCAAGCATTATATCCAGTACGGAAAAGAGCCCCATAAGGAAAAACTCATCCGAAAAGCCTCCCATATCAAATACGGATGCAAGATTCTCGGCAAATCTCGCTCTCAGCAGCGAAAGCCTGGTGATCTCTGAGGGCTTGTCGGAGCATAATTCCTTGGTGATAGCCGTGTTGATCCAGCGTTTGAGCTCTGTCTGGCCAAGCATGGCAGCGGCATGCCGCACAGAGGTGATGCCGTAGTTTAAGGTCATGCGGTTGACCATGGCAAGAAGAGAGAGCACAAGCGCAGTATCCTGACTGATTATATCAGCGGCTGTGATAAGGTCATAGTCATCCTCGTTGACAACCCGAAGAAGCTCCATGTATGTTGTCTTAAGGGGAGACAGCTCCTTATCGCCCTTTGAGGCGGGGAGACGGAAAAACGATCCCTGATAAAAGTCAAAGCCGCCGAAGGCCTTAAGAGCCTCGAATTCGTCCGGTGAATTGACCCGTATGGCACATAGCTTGAGATTTGGGAATATCCGCCTGAATAGCTGAAGGGCTTTGTTCATGTCAACCTTGCGGTAGTTAAGAAGTATGAACTCACATTCCAGCAGAACATCCCGGTAATCACCTACATTGCGAAGCGGAAGATTGTGTATTGCAAAGGTAAAGCCAAATTTCTTTAGCTCTCGCATCCGCTCGGCGTGCATGGGACGGGGATTGAAATCACAGTCAAGCAGCAGGATCACCCTGTCAAGGGGAGCGCTGCACTGGTCTACAAGATTGGAAAAGAGGGTGACGCCGTTGATGGGAACGAAGACCTTGCTGTCATCGGTAAGAGTGTCTATTCCAACGGTTTCGAGAAGGTCAAAACCATCAATGCGGGTAATGTTGTCGTACTGTAAAGTACCCCCGTGAAGGGTATCAAGCAAGGAATTCTCCCTCTGCGCGAAAATACAATATCCTTGAACATCCATTCCGGCGTCAAATAGCGGAATCAGTGCGGCAACCATGTTCTTCCCCCCATTGCTAACTTGGAAGATATAATAACATATCATGGTTTCTTCGTCAAAAATATGATAGAATATATTTTCAAATTATAAAGATGGAGGAAGATCATGCTGCCATACGAATTTTCAGCAAAGGTAGAGGCTAAGGATCTGCGTTATTTCAACCTTTACAGCTTATATCACAGACCGCTGGGCTTCTTTGTAACTCTGATAGGTTTAATTATGTTCGGCTCCACCCAGTGGATGTTCTTAGGGGGAGGGCTTGCCTTACAGGATGAGATAGTTATGACACTAATATCTCTTGTGGTACTCTTTTACATGCCCCTGTCGCTGATACTGCGGGCGAAGGGAACCCATGCCAGGAATCCGGTTTTTTCAGAGCCTCTGCACTATGCGCTTGAGGAGGAAGGCCTTCGCATGACCACGGATGTGGATATGGGGCCGAATGTCCCCAGACAGTCAAAGCTCCGTTGGGAGAATGTTTATAAGATCGTAAAGACAAAGCACGAGCTTCTGATCTTTTCCGCCCAGACCAACGCCTTTGTTATCCCCCTCAGGGAGATAGCGGATAAATATTCTGACATCAGCAGGATATTAAAGGAAAAGGTAGAAGCTTATAAGATCGAAAAACTATGAAGAGTATTATTTCACACAAGCCCGGGGAGACCTTTGAATATGCAAGGGAAATGGCAGTGGAAGCATCTCCCGGAGCCATAATAGGCCTTGTAGGAGACCTGGGAGCAGGAAAGACCATTTTCGCCAAGGGCTTTGCCGCAGGGCTTGGAATTGATGAGCCTGTTACCTCGCCTACATTTACCATAGTATGCGAATACCGCGACGGCAGGATCCCTCTTTATCACTTTGACATGTACAGGATAGAGGATGCGGATGAGCTGTTTGAGATCGGCTGGGAGGAATACCTCTACGGTGACGGCATATGCCTTGCGGAGTGGGCTGATATGGTCACAGCAGAGCTGCCGCTGGAAACGGTGATAGTCACCATTGACAGGGTGGCAGGGGATGAAGATTTAAGAGAGATAACAGTAAGCACTCTTTTGGAATGGAAGGAAAGGAACCGGGGATGAGGGTGTTGGCATTAGATTCGTCGGGGCTGGTGGCATCTGTGGCACTGCTGGAGGACGAGGCAATACTTGGTGAATACAGCACCAATTTCCATAAAACACATTCGACGACCCTGCTTCCGATGCTGGACGAGCTAATGAGGATGCTTGAGCTGGATATTAAGGAAGCATCCATTGATGTGATAGCAGTGGCAAAGGGTCCCGGAAGCTTTACGGGACTTCGCATAGGAGCTGCCACAGCAAAGGGGCTGGCACTGGCGCTTAAGGTTCCGATAATAGGGGTTTCAACGCTGGCGGCTCTGGCCTTCGGGCTATGGGGCAGCAGGGGCTTGGTCTGTCCCATCATGGATGCAAGGAGGGATCAGGTCTATACCGGGCTGTACCGGTTTGGCAAGCCTGATGCAGCCGGCGGCATATCCATGGAGACAGTTAAGGAGCCCTGTGCGGTTTCTATAAGACAGATATTAAATGATGTTAATACAATGGCAAGTGAGGTTGTGTTTACCGGGGATGGAGTGTCTGTATTTAAAGATAATATAATTTCAAATACAACTGTCCCTTACAGCTTTGCGCCTCCATCCCATAACAGGCAAAGGGCTTCAGCGGTTGGCGCGTATGCCATTTCTATGGTCGGAAAAGACAGCAGCCTGCTTAAGGCTTCCGGCAGTTTGGAGCTTGATTATCTTCGGCTGTCACAGGCTGAAAGAGAACGCCTTGCTGCCGGCGGGAGCATTGAATAATGCTGCAGGAAGTTAATAAGCGTTTTAATATACGGTATGCTTCAATGGAGGATGCGGCGAAGCTTGCGGCAATCTCAGAGGACTCTTTAGTATACAGTTGGAACGAAAGGGATTTTACCGAAGCCATAGAATACGATTCCGCTAAAGTGTTTTTGTGTGAAGAGGGAACAGAGCCGGTAGGCTACGCCATAATATATCATGCCGCAGATCAGGGTGAGATAGCCTCCATAGCTGTAAAGCGCAGCATGAGGCGGCAGGGTATTGGCACCCTGATGCTTGAACACCTTTTTGATGAAGGGTATGGACTTGGAGTCAGAAAGCTGTTTTTAGAGGTCAGGGAATCAAATGAACCGGCAATAGGGCTGTATGAGTCGGCAGGTTTTTTGAGAGTGGGAGTCAGGAAAGGATTTTACGAGCGTCCAAAGGAAGATGCCTCAGTCATGATGAGGATTCTTGGAGACAGCCGGATAGAAAGTAATTAAGATGTTAGATGTATGTTTACTTGGGACATCAGGTATGATGCCCCTGCCGGGAAGGTGGCTTACCAGTGCTCTTATGAGGTATAACGGATCAAGCCTTTTGATAGACTGCGGGGAAGGCACACAGATCGCCATCAAAGAAGCAGGATTATCCGTTAATCCCATTGATACCATATGCTTTACCCATTATCACGCGGATCATATCAGCGGTCTGCCGGGACTGCTTTTAGATATGGCCAATTCCGACAGGACGGAGCCGGTCACAATGATAGGGCCAAGGGGCTTAAAGCGGGTGGTTTCGGCGCTTCGTGTCATAGCCCCGGAGCTTCCCTATGAGATAGAGTACCGGGAGCTTGAGGAGCGGACCCAAGCTATTGATATGCACGGCTACAGCCTTCATGCCTTTAAGGTAAACCATAACGTTACCTGCTACGGGTACAGCCTGTCTATAAAAAGAGCCGGGAAGTTTGACCTTAAGGCAGCCGAAGGCCTGGGTCTTCCCGTAAGGTACTGGGGGATGCTGCAAAAGGGCAAGACGGTAGAATACGAGGGCAGTACCTTCACGCCGGATATGGTAATGGGCGAAGAGAGAAAAGGCCTTAAGGTAACCTATTGCACGGATTCAAGACCCACAAGAGGTATCGTGGAGGCTGCGGAGGCTTCTGATCTTTTCATATGTGAGGGAATGTACGGTGATCCGGAGAAGGCTGATGACGCCAAACGAAAAAAGCACATGACCTTTTACGAAGCGGCAAAGCTGGCAAGGGATGCAGGGGTGAAGGAGCTATGGCTGACGCATTACTCACCGTCCCTTGTGGCACCCAAACGGTATCTTAAGGCAGCAAGGGGGATATTCCCCAAAACCTACTGCGGAAAGGACGGCAGACGCGTAGAGCTATTATTTGAAGAGGACTAAGGATTATGAAGAATGTTATTCGCATCGGTATTTTTGTTATCATAAGCGCCGTGCTTATAGTGAGCTACTATTTTTATCTTTCACACGGCAGGAC
>CAJOFN010000053.1 GCA_905233905.1 uncultured Lachnospiraceae bacterium | reverse complement strand
TCTTTCTTGTCGTGGGTATCATTTACAACACCGAAGAGATTTGCTTCCATCTCAACCGCATTGTGGATATCCATGTCGTAACCGTTGTTGATGGCTGCCTTGGCAACTGCATTGGCATAGCTGCCCTTGGAAGCGATCTTCTTTGCCATTGACTTTGCAGTCTCCATAAGCTGATCTGTAGGAACAACCTTGTTGACAAGACCAATGCGGTAAGCCTCATTAGCGTCAATATTGTCACAGGTAAAGATCATCTCCTTGGCGCGTCCCATACCAACAAGCCTTGCAAGCCTCTGTGTGCCGCCAAAGCCGGGGATAATGCCAAGTCCTGTCTCGGGCTGTCCAAAGATAGCATTCTCGGAAGCGATCCTGATGTCACAGGCCATAGCTATCTCGCAGCCACCGCCTAAAGCAAATCCATTCACTGCCGCGATCGTAACCTGACGCATCTCCATAAGTCTGAAGAAGGGCTTGGAAGCCTTGATGCCAAAAGCTCTTGCCTCGGGAGCTGTAAAGTTAACCATCTCGGAAATATCCGCGCCTGCTACGAAAGACTTGAATTCGTTGCCCTTCTTGTCGGGGCCGCCGGTAAGGATAACAACCTTGATATCATTCCTTGCCTCGATCTCAGAAAGAACAGCCTCTAACTCATCCAGGGTCTCGCTGTTTAAAGCATTTAAGGCTGCAGGTCTTGAGATTGCAAGTACCGCGATCTCGTCTGCCACGTCCAGTGTCAGATTCTTGTAGTCTGCCATGTGAATTTCCTCCTTTATATTGTATGTTCGACAAACGTCTTTTACTACTATACAGGATTTCGGGTTTGTTCGCAAGGATAAAAGATTTTTTGCGAATTGAGGTTGGTTATGATAAGATGGTAGCGTTATGGTTTATATCATTAATTATAAAGGAGTTCTTTCATGAATACCAATCACATCAGATCTATCAGACGCCGGTTTATGGCATTTGTACTGCTTGTTGCTTTAAGCCTGGCAAGCTTCTCCGTAACAGATGTAAATGCTGCCGCTCTTCCCTCACTGGAGGCAGACGCGACACCTGAAAATATGCTGCGCATACTTAAGGCGTATAACAAAGACGGTTCCTTTCTTGCAGGTTACGCGCTCCCCAGGAGCAGCTTCGTGGATTTCCTTACAAGCTACGGTTATATTGAGCCGGGAGCTTCCGCTGCAGATTCCATTGATACGGTTGTTCATGAATCCTTCCACGAATTTGCCGTTCCAAATATAGCCTCAAACGCCGGTTCCGTTGTCGAAAACGAAGAAAAGATTTACATCGGCAGCAAAAAATCCGTCAGGGTTGTATTTACGGATGTGTTCAGAACCAAAGAAATGGCAAAGACTGTGCCCGCCCGCTGCCGTACCTCTCACTATGGCTACAAACAGGGCGACAGGTTTTCCACCTACGTCAAGGATGTAAACAATAACATGGCTTCTGACTACGATGGAGTTTACGGTCTGTTAAACGAGTTCGGCGGGTATTGCTGGGGGATGGATGCCAACAACAGCCTGTTTTCCTACCGCGACAGATTTGCGGATACTACAGAAACCTGGGGCTCCTTCATAACTGAAGGTGAAAGCGATATGCTGGCATATATAGAATTTAAGTATTACATTCTTCATTATCTGTATTATGCCAGGCAGCACCATCCCGAGGTTTACAAGGGTATCATCAATAACAAAAATTTCCGCAGGGCATACCGTCTTACAGAAAAACGTTTTTCGGAGCTCATTGACGAGTACGAAGAGCTTTTGGATGAGGCGGCAGACAAGCTCGCTGATAACGGCTACAACCTGGCTGTGGACGAGCTTCCATTAAGACGCCAGTATAATGTTATGACAAAGGAGCTTAACAAAAGCCAGTACAAGGCAATGCAAAAGGCAGCAACAAAAAGATAAACGACTATGAAATGGAAAAAATACAGCATTGAAACTACTCCGGCTGCCGAGGAAGCCATTTGCGGACTGCTTTATTCCCTTGGCATCAGTTCACTGGAGATAGAAGACAATATAATAGATCAGGAAGCTTTGGAAAAGGCCGGAGGAGATTATGATGAGCTGCGGCCAGACATGCCATCGGACGAATCCGCAGCAAGGGTCATCTTTTACCTGGAGGAAGCTGATGAAAACAATCTGCGGCTGGATAAGCTCCATCATGCACTTGAGGATCTTTCCAATGAAATGGATATCGGAGCCGCAACTATTTCTGTCTCGATATCTGATGAAAATGACTGGCGTGACAACTGGAAAGAGTTTTTTCATCCTTTTTCCATAGGCGATCTTTTGATAAAGCCAAGCTGGGAGGATGCGCCAGAGGCTCTTGAGGCTTCCTCTGTAATAGAGATTGATCCGGGGTTGTCCTTTGGCACGGGTCATCACGAGACTACCCGTATGTGCATTGAGGAGCTCCAACAGCATATAGAGCCACAGGATAAAATCCTGGATATAGGCTTCGGAAGCGGAATCCTTTCCATTGCGGCCTTAAAGTTAGGAGCAGGCTTTGTCTGCGGGACTGATATTGACAGCGAATGTTTAAGCTCCGTAAAGGCTAATTTTAAGCTGAATGATCTGGACGAAGCTCTTGGCAAATTCTACATTGGCGACCTGACGGATGACGACGCTCTTGCCGCATCTGTAGGAGAAGGCGTCTACGACATTGTAACGGCAAATATTCTGGCGGATATAATAATCGCCATGCGTGGGAGGATATTTGCTGCCCTTCGTCCGGGGGGCATACTCATTACCTCAGGCATAATCGACCGCAGGGAAAATGATGTGCTTTCCGCACTTACAGCCTGTGGCTTTACCATAATCGATACCAATCACCTTGGTGAATGGAGCAGCATAACAGCCAAAAGAGATTTCGTATAAATGAACATATATTTAGATAACGCAGCAACTACAAGATGCCTTCCCGAAGCGGCAGAGGCATGCTCCCATGTGCTGACGGAATGTTACGGCAATCCGTCTTCTTTGCATACCATGGGAATGAACGCTGAAAATTATTTAAAAGACTGCCGCAAAACCATCGCCTCCACACTAAAGACCTCTCCAAAGGAGATCGTTTTCACCTCAGGAGGTACGGAAAGCAATAATCTTGCAATATGGGGAAGTGCCCGCGCCAGGAAACGAAGAGGCAGGCACATCATTACCACTATGATAGAGCATCCTTCCGTATACAACACATTCGCCGCTCTTTCTGACGAAGAATGGGATGTTACATATCTTCCGGTAGATAATAATGGGGTTTTATCCTTAGAGGTTTTGGAGAAATCACTGCGCGAGGATACGGTTCTTGTATCCGTGATGCATGTGAACAATGAGATTGGAACTATAGAACCGGTTGAAGAGATTGCAAAGCTGATCCACCGCTTATCTCCAAAAGCCTTATTCCATGTAGACGCTATCCAGTCCTACGGCAAGCTTCCCCTTTATCCGGGGAGCATCGGGATAGATCTTTTATCTGTCAGCGGTCACAAGCTTCATGCCCCAAAGGGCAGCGGCTTTTTGTATATCAACGAAAAAGCCCACATTCTCCCCCTGCTGTATGGAGGCGGGCAGGAAGGCACCATGCGTTCCGGAACCGAAAATGTCCCTGCCATAGCAGGACTTGATGTGGCTGTGCAGGAAGTATTTAAAGATCAAAGCTCAAATACTGACAGGATGTATTCTCTGCGGCATGAGCTTATACGGCGTCTTTCCCGGATTGATGGCATTTCGTTAAACGGATACAAAGATGAAAGAAGCGCTCCGCACATTGTAAGCCTTACCATTGAAGGTGTCCGGGCGGAGGTCATGCTCCATGCATTAGAGGCAAAGGGCATATTTGTCTCATCAGGAAGCGCCTGCTCCTCCAACCGTCCTTCTGTGAGCCGTACACTTACAGCCATAGGACTTAAGGGCGATGCGCTTGAAAACACCATAAGATTGTCATTTTCAATACATACCACACCTGAAGAGATAGCTGACGCGGCAGACGCCATAGAAGAACAGGCCGCTCTGCTCAGTCGTTTCAAAAGGAAATAAAATGAATCAGGCATTTCTTTTAAAATACGGAGAGATAGCCCTTAAGGGCAAAAACAGACGCATATTTGAGGATGTGCTGTTAAAAAAGGTCAAGGAAGCCTTGAAACGGGTTGATGGCAGCTTCTCCGCCACCAAGACCCGCGGAAGGATATTTGTTGAGGCTTTGGAGCCGGTTGATGAAAAAGAAGTTATGGAAGCGCTTCAGACTGTGTTCGGACTTGTTTGGATCGCTCCTGCTATCCTTACCGAGGACAACGGCTTTGACGCCCTTGCCGCCCAGGTTATCGAATTCATCGAAAAAAGCATACCTGACAGGCACATTACCTTCAAGGTAGATTCACGCAGGACGAGAAAGAATTATCCGCTTACATCCATGGAGCTTAACGCGGCTCTCGGCGAGAAGATCCTTGAAGCATTTCCTGAAATGACCGTTGATGTTCACGATCCTGATATTTATGTAAGCGTAGAGATCCGGGAAAACATCAATTTCTATGTAAGACAGTATCCCGGGCCGGGAGGCATGCCCATAGGTACCAACGGAAGCGCCCAGCTTCTGCTTTCAGGAGGCATAGATTCCCCCGTGGCAGGATACATGGTGGCAAAAAGAGGCGTCGAAGTCCACGCCACATATTTCCACGCTCCGCCCTATACAAGCGAACGCGCCAAACAAAAGGTTGTGGAGCTTGCCTCCATATTATCAAAATATCTTGGCCCCGTAACCCTTCACGTTGTCAATTTTACTGACATACAGATGTATATATACGAGCAGTGTCCACATGATGAGCTTACCATTATCATGAGACGGTATATGATGAAGATAGCGGAGCATTTTGCCAGAGAAGACGGGGATATGGGGCTTGTTACGGGGGAGAGCATAGGACAGGTGGCAAGCCAGACCATGCAGTCCCTGCTGTGTACGGACGCTGCAACCTCGCTTCCCGTATACCGCCCTCTTATTGGCTTTGATAAGCAGGATATCATAGACCTTGCCTTAAAGATCGGCACCTATGATACCTCCATCCTGCCTTACGAGGACTGCTGCACCATATTTGTTGCAAAGCATCCTGTGACCAAGCCCCGCTTAGAGCGTATCCAGCGCTCCGAACAAAAGCTCGCGGAAAAAATAGACGAGCTGTATGAAAAGGCCATCGAAACGGCAGAGACTATCATTGCCGGAAATAAATAAGGGCAAGATCCCCACCCGGGAATCTTACCCTTATAAAATCAGATCGAAGTACCGTATCAGGCGAGATACTGCTCTATCGCACTCATGATCTTGTCATCGTCATCTGCGTGGATGGTAAGATCTATAGGCTGTGAGAGATCCAGTGAAAAGATACCCATGATGGACTTGGCATCAATAACGTACCTGCCTGAGATCAGATCAAAGTCGCTTTCAAACTGGCTGACTGTATTGACAAAGGACTTCACTCTGTCGATGGAATTCAGAGAGATCTTAACTGTTTTCATGAAATATACCTCCTGTTCATATTAGGATTGTTGATAGATTTAATGGTATAAGATTACCCTTCAAAAGTCAAGTATACCAATGGCAGATAAGAAAAAAACAGCAGCATTGCACAATTTAGGCTGTAAGGTCAATGCCTACGAAACAGAAAAAATGTCGGCTCTGCTTTCCAAAAGCGGCTACAAAATAGTTCCCTTTACCGAAAAAGCGGATCTGTATGTGATCAACACCTGTTCCGTAACAGCCATAGCCGACAAGAAATCCCGGCAGATGATACATCGGGCGCGTCGTCTTAACCCTGATGCCATGATCATAGCAGCAGGCTGCTACGTCCAGCAGAAGGATATTACCCCCCAGACCTTGGGCTGTGATATAATAATAGGCAACGATGAAAAATCCAGACTGCTTGAGATCATTGAGGAATATCAGAAGGACAACAGCCTTAATATTTCCAGACATGATATAAATCATGCCGGTGAAGAATATGAGGACTGGAGCCATTTGTCCGGTCATGGATTTGCCGCGTCGCGGACAAGGGCATTTATCAAGATCCAGGACGGCTGTGACCAGTTCTGTTCATATTGCCGTATTCCCTATGTCCGAGGGCGGACCAGAAGCCGCAGTCTTGATCAGGTTGCAGCCGAGATCAGGCATACAGCGGATAATAGCTGCAAAGAAGTCGTACTCACCGGTATACATCTGTCATCCTATAACGACAATGGTAACCGTCTCATTGATCTGTGTGAGGCTATAGAGGCTTCAACCCCGATCATGCGTCTTCGTTTAAGCTCGTTAGAGCCAACTATAGTTACGCGTGACTTTGCAAAGAGGCTTTCAAGCTTAAAATGCATATGCCCTCATTTTCATCTGTCACTGCAGAGCGGATGCGATACGGTGATAAAGCGGATGAACAGAAGCTATACTACCGCGGATTTTGCTGACGGTGTTTCGCTGCTCAGGGAGTATTTTAAAGACCCTGCGATCACAACTGATGTAATAGCAGGCTTCCCCGGTGAAAGCGAAGAAGAATTCCTTCAGGGAAAAGAATTTTTAAAAGAGATAGGTTTTGCGCAGATGCATGTTTTCCCTTACTCCGTAAGAGAAGGGACAAGGGCAGCTTCCATGGATGGACAGCTTTCAAACAGCATAAAGACGTCCCGCGCCTACGAGCTTATAGAGCTTGGTGCGCAGATGTCAAAGGAATACCGCGCTCTGTGGCGGGGACGAAGCGCTGAAGTATTATTTGAAGAACAGGAAAATATCAACGGAAAGCTTTTATGGAGCGGTTTTACCAGAGAATATATAAGAGTTTATTCTGACTCAAAGGATTTCCTTGGCAACACTATCAGAAAGGAGATTTTATGATAATCAGGCAGGCAAAGGTTTATGGAGCAGACCATCATTTCCACACAGGCGATATCCGGATAGAGAATGAACGAATTACAGGCAACGCAGAGCTTATTGCCGCAGACGATGGAGAAGAGCTCATAGGCGCACAGGATCTGTATGCGATCCCGGGTCTGGTGGATATCCATATGCACGGAGCCATGGGAAGTGATTTTTGTGACGGTACTGCCGAAAGCTTTTCAGCCATAACGGAATATGAGGCAATGCACGGCGTTCTTGCTGTATGTGCCACTACAATGTCAATTCCGGAGAATGAGCTGATAAAGATCGCCAAAACTGCCTCTGCCTTTTCTTCGGATACAGGAGCAGATATTGCAGGGATCAATCTTGAGGGTCCTTTTGTAAGCCCCAAAAAGCTTGGCGCTCAGAACCCGAGCAACCAGATGGACCCGGATATTGACATGGTACGGAGGATCAATAAAGCATCAGGTGGAATGGTCCGCATCCTTGATCTGGCACCTGAGCTTGCAGGAGCTTTGGACTGCATAAATGAGCTTGGCAGGGAAATAGTGATGTCCCTTGCCCACACAGACTGTTCATATGAGGTTGCAGTAGAAGCATTTGACGCAGGAGCAAAGCACCTTACACATATGTTCAACGCAATGCCTCCTTTGACCCATAGGGCTCCCGGTCCCATTGCCGCAGCATCAGAAGCCGGCGCCGATGTTGAACTGATCTGTGACGGGATTCATGTTCACCCGTCCATGGTAAGGCTTGCCTTTAAGCTTTTTGGTGAACGAGTAGTTATGATATCTGATTCCATGCGTGCATGCGGCCAGCCTGATGGTGCCTATGACCTGGGAGGCCAGCAGGTACGGGTACGGGGGAACCGCGCGGAGCTTGTAAGGGATGAAAATGTTATAGCGGGAGGCGTGACCAACCTGTTTGACTGCATGAAAAAAGTCGTATTTGAAATGGGTATTCCTCTGGAAACCGCCATCGCGGCTGCCTCTGAACGCCCCGCTGTATCGCTGGGAATTGACAAGGACTATGGTTCCATTTCCACAGGACGATATGGCAATATCCTGCTGTGTGATAAAGAGCTTAATATTCGCAAGATCATTAAAAAAGGAAAGGTTATTTTGTAATATTACAAGGGGGAAATTATTATGGCTTCTGATTCCAAGAGCAAAAACGAAAAAAAGATCGCGCCTTATGGTCTGTACATGACCTACATAGAAGAAATCTCCTTAAGGGGCAGACTGAACGAATACTCCGCCTTTTACTTTAATATAGAGGGGCTTCGTGAGATTTCCGAACAGCATGGCCTTATTGAGAGCAGAAAGGTTTCCAAAAAATATGAGGAGCAGCTTTGCAGCTTCCTGAATAACGATGAATTCATCGGTTTTTTAGGTGACAACAATTACGCTGCCCTTATCAAAAAACACCGTACCAATACCTTCAGGAAATTTATTTCATCCATAGACCTTGAAACGGTATTAAACGGAAAGATCCTTAGCCATCACCTTGAGGCCGCCTGCGGTATCTGGGAGATGAATGAGGATGTCCATGACCTCCGTGAGGTGGTAAACAATCCCGCACTGGCGTTTATTGAGGCAAAATACGTTCTCCGCCAGCAGTACATGACCCTCCCTTCAGGGCAGGTTTCAAGAGCTAATCAGCAGCGCGAAATAATAGAGGCCTTTCGCGAAGCAATCTCACGAAAAGAGTTTAAGGTTTACTATCAGCCCAAGGTAGACATAAACACCAACCGCGTCATTGGCGCTGAAGGACTTGTGCGCTGGTACCGCAACAAAGAGATAGTTTCACCAACTGTTTTCATCCGGCCTTTTGAGCAGACCGGTGATATTCTTCAACTGGATTACTATGTCCTTCGGACAATTTGTAACGATATAAAGCAGTGGCAGAAACGTGGCATACAGCCTGTGCCTATTTCCGTGAACTATTCCAGAAAAAATCTTCTTGACGAAGATCTTGCGGAAAACATTAACTTTATAATCCAGCAGTCCGGCATCGACAAAAAATATATCGAGCTGGAAATAGCTGAAGCAAGTGACAGCGAAGAATTCAGCTTTATGTCGGATTTTGTGCATCAGCTTTCGGGCATGGGCGTAAAAATTGCCATTGATAATTTTGGTTCTGGATATTCTTCTATTAGTGCGCTTCATGACCTCCCGGTAAAGACGATAAAGATAGACCGTTCCTTCATTAACACGGATGATTTTTCACAAAAGGACGAGGTGATCTTTTCGCATATCGTAAACATGGCAAAGGAGCTTGGGATCACGGTTATCACACAGGGTGTGGAGCGTGAAGATCAGCTTACCTTTGTAAAAAGCGCTGGCTGCGAAGTAGTGCAGGGGTATTATTTTGACCGTCCTCTTCCCAGAGAGGATTTTGAGGAAAG
>CAJOFN010000052.1 GCA_905233905.1 uncultured Lachnospiraceae bacterium | reverse complement strand
CGTACAATGGCTGTTTATCGTTTGGAGCCCGCTAAAAAAAGCGCTATATGGGGAGGAAGAAAGCTTATTGACAACTATGGCAAAGCATATGATGGCGATAAGCTTGCTGAAACATGGGAATTATCCGCCCATCCGGACGGCTCTTCTATAATCTCATCAGGAGAGTTTGCGGGCTTAAGCCTGCCGGAATATATAAAAAAGGCCGGAGCTAAAGTGCTTGGGAGCAACTGCGGGAAATTCAAGGATTTTCCTATCCTTATAAAGCTGATAGACGCAAAGGGTGATCTTTCCGTACAGGTACATCCGGATAATGAATACGCATTGAAGCATGAAAACCAATACGGTAAGACGGAAATGTGGTATGTTATCGAGGCAGAGCCCGGAGCGGCACTTTGTTACGGCTGCAGCAGTAAAATCAGCAGGGAGGAATTCCGCCGTCATATTGAGGAAGAAACCCTTGATGAAGTAATGAATATGGTCCCGGTTAAGAGCGGGGATGTATTCTTTATCGAAGCAGGTACCATACATGCCATAGGCGGAGGCATAGTCATTGCGGAGATACAGCAGAACTCCAACGTCACCTACCGCGTATATGATTATGGCAGAACAGGAGCAGACGGAAAGCCGAGAGAGCTTCACATTGAAAAGGCTCTAAAGGTCGCAAAATTAGAGCCGCCGAGGAATGATTATGACTTTGGCGGACATATCGGCGCATGCGACTGCTTTATTGTTGATCTGATAGAGCTTGGGGAAGAGAACGTAACAGGCTTTGTAAATGAAGAAAGCTTTGTTTCCCTGCTTGTGGTCAGCGGCAAAGGCGAGGTGGAAAACGATGGCGAAAAGCTCGGGGTAAAAGCAGGGGACAGCCTGTTTTTGCCGGCCGGCAGCGGAGAATATGTGTTAAGCGGCAATATGAAGGTGATCGCTTCGAGCATACCGTAAATATTAAGGGGAGGGAATACTAATTGGATAATTACAGCTATCGCCCGCATTATCACGCCCATGTAAGCTCGGGATGGTGTAATGATCCCAACGGCATGATAATGTATGGCGGAAGGGCGCATTTGTTCTTTCAGCATTATCCTTATAAGGCAGAGTGGGGAACCATGCATTGGGGGCATTTTTCCACAGAGGATTTCATCCATTGGAAGGAAGAAGAAATTGCGCTGCGGCCCGACGAGGAGTACGAGGATATTTGCGGATGCTGTTCCGGCAACGCAGTGGAAAAGGACGGCAAGCTCTGGCTAATGTATACGGCTGCGCAGCCGGACAGGCAGAGGCAGTGTCTTGCGTATTCGCAGGACGGGGTGCATTTTACAAAGCTTGACAACAACCCGATACTTACAGCCGATATGCTGGACTGTGAGGTTGCGGGCAGGGATTTCAGGGATCCGAAGGTATTTATGCAAGGCGGCATATATTACTGCCTGACCGGGACAAGGATAATCGATCCCGATGATCCGATGTATCTTACAAAGGACGGATACCTTATCAAAAATATTAGTGGAAGCTTTGGCAGCGAACATACCATGGTTCACGGCAATGATACCAGACTTGTCTCAGGAGCCCAGGCAAGGGCAATGTCTTCACAGCCGGTGTTAGGGGGAGATTATGTTGCGTCAGGCTATGGAAACATGATCCTGTTTTCCTCAAAAGACCTTTTGAACTGGGAATACAAGGGCAAGTTGCTTTACAGGCAGGAAGGCTTTGACGAGCAGTATTTCACATTGGATGGAGTTTATGAGTGCCCGGATTATATCAGGCTTGACGGTCATGATATAATTCTTGCCAGTCCCCAGAATCTGCCGCAGATGGATTTTGAATATGAAAATCTACATTCAACATTGTATCTGGAGGGCAGCTTATCCTATGACACAGGCAGATTTGTGATAAATTCCGTTCACGAGGTTGACGCAGGTTTTGACTTTTATGCTGCCCAGTGCTGGCATACTGACGATGGAAGGGTGATCATGCTGGCATGGAAGGAAATGTGGGACAGATCATATCCTTCCCGTGACGAAGGATGGGTAGGAACCTATACTCTTCCAAGGGAATTGACTTTCAAGGATGGTCATCTTTATCAGCAGCCTGTCAGGGAGATTGAACAGTTCCGCAGGAACGAAGCCACGGTTTCAGATATTGAGCTTTCGGATTCTCAAATAATGACAGAGGAGTTAAGCGGAAGCTGCTGCGAGCTTTTGGTGCGGATCAATCCAGGAAACGCTAAAAAGGCCGGAGTGAAGCTGTTTTGCGGAGGCGAACACGAAACCCTTGTTTACTATGACGCAAAGCTTAAGGCAGTTGTTTTTGACAGAAGCAGAAGCGGCATACCCATAACAGGCAGGGATGAGGATCTTAATGTCAGGCATTGTTTCATAGAAGCGCAGGGAGAGCTTGAGCTTCATATCTTCCTTGATGTTTCATCAGTTGAAGTGTTTATCAACAACGGCAAATATGCTATGAGCGGTAATGTTTATCCGGATGCGGATGATATTCATACAGGCTTCTTTTCCGAAGGTACCGGAGCGGTTCTGATAGAAGCGAAGAAGTATGATATTATAGTATAAGCGCAGCCTGCAGATGTAAAAGTCTGCAGGTTTTTATGGATGCCGGACATGCACAACCGATTGTAGAATAAGTCTTAGCAGATACTGATTATTATTGTGCAGATTGCACATATTATGTATGAGGAATTTAGTAAAATTTAACAATTTACAATCAAAATCAGGATTGATATATTATTTTTAGTAGCACAAACGGTTGTGCATCTCATATAGCTGAAGCACTTGGGATACCGGTGATTGCTTTATACTGGTCGAAGGCTTTTTAAACACATCCGAATTAAAACAGTACCTACTCCGCCTCGTCAGTTTTGTTGTTTTTATGCGAGGTACCGTAGGGGCCTTGCAACAACGGGCGACCGATATCCCAAGATGAACATAACGTGCTTTTTTCTATGTTCTTGCGTTGACAGTAGTCTATGGACTGTCGATATACGGCGGAAGACATGGAAGGAAGCACTTTTTTTACTTTAAAGGGATAAAGTGTTATAATATATTTCATCAGGTATTTGTTAGTAACAGGTAACTTTATGGGTGTGTTTAATAAGTGGTGGGTATGGAAAAAAACAAAATTTATACTTTACAGGATGTTGCAAATGAATTAGGACTTGATAAGTCCACTGTATCCCGGGCTATATCAGGAAAGGGCAGGGTCGGCGCCGATACAAAGCGCCGTGTGCGTGAGTTTATAGCGAGCCATGATTACAGGCCGAGTGCTTCTGCAAAGGGGCTGGCTACGAACAAAACCAACAACCTGGCGCTGGTAATGCCAGAGGACTACCTTTCCAAGCATATGCTTTTTTTTAAAGAATGTCTGGTGGGGTTTGTTCTGGCTGCAAAGGAATATGGCTACTATATTGTAAATTCTGTTGCCGAAAGTAATGATAATTATTCCCATATCAGAAATATGGTAAATGACCGCAAGGTTGACGGAATGATACTGCTGCGCTCAGTAAGAGACAACAAGGTGGAGCATATCCTCGTTGAGAAAAAGATTCCATATGTAGTATTCGGCAGGTCAGAGGAACCAGATGCGATATGGGTTGATAATGACAATAAAAATGCATCTGAAGAAATGACGGAGCTTCTCCTTATGAAAGGGATATATCCGCTGGCTCTTATCGGAGGCGATTCGTCGCACTATGTGACCACCCAACGTTATGAAGGTTTTATGGAAGCCCATAGGAAGCGTAACTTAAAACCTGTTGAGAATCTGATATTTATGGATGTTACGGAGCAGATCAGGCTGGAGACGGCAGCGAAGGAAGCTTTACAAAGAGGTGCTGAATGTATAATATGCATGGATGAGGTACAGGCATATACGGTGTCTTTGTTTTTCAGGCAGCAGGGTGTGGTTGTTCCCGGCGATATAAAGCTTGCCACCTGCTATGACAGCCCGCTTAATTTAGGAAGCACACCAGCGATCACAGCGATCCATTTTGATTCTGTGGGACTGGCAAAGCTTGCCTGCAGGCTTCTGCTTAAGAAATTAGGCGAACAGGTGACAGGGGAGACTGGAAGTGCAAAGTATCAGATAATACTTCGTGAGTCTACCCGCTGAAAAATACTTGATACAGCAGTCATTACATATAGACCTATCAATAAAGGAGGACGAGACAATGATCAAGGAAGCAATCGTAAAGATCGTAAACAAAGAGGATTTAAGCTACGATGAGGCTTATGCCGTAATGAATGAGATAATGAGCGGCGAGACTACTCCCACGCAGAATGCCGCGTTTCTGTCAGCCCTTTCCACAAAGAGCGCAAGGGCGGAGACTACCGATGAGATAGCAGGCTGCGCCACGGCAATGAGGGATCATGCCACCCAGGTTGATACCGGGATGGAAATATTTGAGATAGTGGGAACCGGCGGCGACCACGCGGGCAGCTTTAATATTTCTACCACATCAGCCCTTGTGGCTGCAACAGCAGGAATGAAGGTGGCAAAGCATGGAAACCGCGCCGCGTCTTCTCTCTGCGGTACCGCGGATTGTCTGGAGGCTTTGGGCGTTAATATAGATCAAAGCCCCGAAAAATGCATAGAGCTTCTGAAGGAGGCAGGTATGTGCTTCTTCTTTGCGCAGAAATATCATACTTCAATGAAATATGTGGGCGCAATAAGGAAGGAGCTGGGATTTAGGACTGTATTTAATATCCTTGGACCGCTGACCAATCCGGGACGTCCTTCCATGCAGCTTCTTGGCGTTTATGACGAATACCTTGTACTTCCTCTGACCCAGGTGCTTATCAATTTAGGGGTAAAGAGAGGCATGGTGGTTTACGGACAGGATAAGCTGGACGAGATTTCCGTCTCAGCCCCTACAACTGTGTCGGAGATAAGGGACGGATGGTATAAATCCTATGTGATAAAGCCCGAGGATTTCGGGATCACACGGTGCAGCAAGGATGACATAAAGGGCGGTACACCTGAAGAGAATGCAGCCATAACAAGAGCCATCCTTTCCGGTGAAAAGGGACCGAAGAGGGATGCGGTGCTTATGAATTCCGGAGCTTCACTTTACATAGGCGGCAAGGCAGATTCCATTGCAGACGGGATCAGGCTTGCGGCAGACATACTGGATTCAAAGAAAGCGCTTGAGACACTAAATAAGCTGATAGAGGTAAGCAACAGAGGAGAGTAACGCAGGAGGAGTGTTTTGGATAGATCAAAAAAACGGGGCAGGTTCGGGATCCATGGCGGACAGTATATTCCGGAAACCCTGATGAATGCTGTGATAGAGCTGGAAAAAGCATACGATCATTATAAAAATGATCCGGAATTTAACAGGGAGCTTTCCACTCTGTTTAATGAATATGCCGGCAGGCCCTCAAGGCTGTATTTCGCAAAAAGAATGACCGAGGATTTAGGCGGAGCGAAGATTTATTTAAAGCGTGAGGACTTTAATCATACCGGGGCGCACAAGATAAACAATGTCTTAGGGCAGGCTCTGCTCGCGAAGAAAATGGGAAAGACCAGGCTGATTGCGGAAACCGGCGCAGGACAGCACGGGGTTGCCACAGCGACAGCAGCAGCGCTCATGGATATGGAATGTGTGGTATTCATGGGTGAGGAGGATACTAAAAGGCAGGCTCTAAATGTTTACCGCATGAAGCTATTAGGCTCTGAGGTTGTTCCGGTCAAAACAGGAACGGCGACTCTCAAGGACGCAGTTTCCGAAGCGATGAGAGAATGGACCTCGCGCATAGCTGATACACATTACTGCCTGGGGTCTGTTATGGGACCTCATCCCTTCCCCACCATAGTAAGGGATTTCCAGGCTGTAATATCAAAGGAGATACGGACACAGATCATGGAAAAGGAAGGCAGGCTGCCGGACGCGGTAATAGCCTGTGTGGGCGGTGGCTCTAATGCCATTGGAAGCTTTTATCATTTCATCGAGGATGAGGGAGTAGCGCTTATCGGCTGTGAGGCTGCGGGACGCGGAATCGACACCTTTGAGACGGCAGCCACCATAAATACCGGCCGCCTTGGAATATTCCATGGGATGAAGTCATATTTCTGTCAGGATGAATACGGCCAGATAGCCCCTGTCTATTCCATATCGGCAGGCCTGGATTATCCCGGGGTGGGGCCTGAGCATGCAAACCTTCACGATACAGGCAGGGCGGAGTATGTGCCGGTGACAGATGAAGAAGCGGTAGAGGCGTTTGAATATCTTGCCAAAACAGAAGGCATAATACCCGCCATAGAATCGGCTCATGCCATTGCCCATGCCATGAAGCTGGCGCCCGGGCTGGACCGGAACAAGATCATCGTGATCACGGTGTCCGGAAGAGGAGATAAGGACTGTGCAGCCATTGCGCGCTACAGAGGGGAGGAGATCTATGAGTAGGATAGGTGAAGTATTTAAGAATACAAAGGCCTTCATTCCCTTTATTACCTGCGGTGATCCTGATCTTGCCACAACTAAAAAATGTGTCCTTGAGATGGCAGAAAACGGCGCGGATATAATTGAGCTGGGTATCCCTTTTTCTGATCCGACGGCTGAGGGTCCTGTGATACAGGAGGCAAATCTTAGGGCCTTATCAGGGGGAGTTACCACGGATAAGATATTTGACCTGGTAAGGGATATACGAAAAGAAACGGATATCCCCCTTGTATTTATGACTTACGCCAATGTGGTATTCTCCTACGGGACAGAAAAATTCCTTTCAATATGCAAAGACATAGGTGTGGACGGACTTATACTCCCGGATCTGCCTTTTGAGGAGAAGGAGGAATTTTACATCCCCTGTAAAAAGTTAAATATAGATCTTATATCTCTTATAGCCCCCACATCTGAAGGCCGTATAGCTGATATTGCAAGGGAAGCGGAAGGCTTTTTGTATATAGTTTCAAGTCTTGGTGTAACAGGGATGAGAAGCAATATCTCAACGGACCTTGATGCCATGGTAAAGCTTGTAAGGAAAAATACGGACATACCCTGCGCCATAGGCTTTGGTATTTCAAATCCCCAGCAGGCAAGCAAGATGGCTCAAATCTCTGACGGCGCCATTATAGGCTCTGCCATTGTCAAGATTATTGCGGAGCATGGAACAGCTTCACCAAAGTACGTGGGAGAGTTTGTAAAAAGCATTAAAGAAGCGCTGTAGTTGTTGGAAAGAAAATTAAAACAGGCGTTATTGATTGTGATATATACCACCAAATCGATAACGCCTGTTATTTTTATACAATGATTTAACAAGTTAGATCGACATACATCTGGCGATATTGCCTTGCGGAATTCTCCCAGGAAACGTCCTTGTGCATGTCACGGACAACCATATCATCCCAACGGTCACGCTCTGTGAAGTAGAGGGTCTTGGCGCGGTTGACTGCATCCAGCAAAAGACCGTCTTCGTAGCGGTCAAAGGTGAAGCCGTTGCCGTCGTTGGTGTACATATTGTAAGGAAGAACGGTATCCTTAAGGCCGCCGGTTTCGCGGACGATGGGGATGGTACCGTAATGCATGGCGATAAGCTGTGTCAGACCGCAGGGCTCGAATTTGGAGGGTACAAGAAGGGCATCGGCGCCGGCGTATATCCTGTGGGCGCGGCCTTCATCATACATGATATTGGCGCATACACTGCCTTTGTACTGCCATTCGTAGTTGCGGAAGCTGTCCTCGTACCAGGGGTCGCCCGTACCTAAGACAACTACCTGGGTATTGCCGTCGATCATCGCCGGAAGGATGGCATTTACAAGATCAAGTCCCTTTTGGTTGGTGAGACGGGAGATAAGTCCTATAACAAAGACATCTTCGTTCTTTTCAAGACCCAGCTCCTCCTGCAGTGATAGTTTGTTCTTGCGCTTCTTCTTGAGCACTGTATCTATGGCATATTTAGTATTTATCAAATCATCTTTTGAGGAATCCCACATATCATAATCAATACCGTTTACGATTCCGCGAAGCTTCCCGGAGTGATAACGGAGATGGGCGTCGAGATTCTCGCCGTATTCGGGCGACTGGATCTCGCCTGCGTAGGTACCGCTTACGGTGGTGATCATATTGGCATAGGTAAGCCCGCCCTTCATCATGTTGGCGTCGTCATAGCTTTCTTTTAAGACATCCTTGTTGAACAGATGCATGGGCAGGTTGGACCAGTAGCTTATCATCTGTATATCGTACTTGCCCTGAAAGCGGAGATTGTGGATGGTGAGGATTACCTTGGAACGGGAGAGAGGAGTCGCCCCAAACATCTCTCTTAAGTATATGGGAACGAGTCCGGTCTGCCAGTCGTGGCAGTGGATAACATCCGGTATCCAGTCCATGTAATTAAGGGCGGCAAGTGCAGCCTTGCCGAAGTAGCAGAACTTGGGAATGTCATCTACAAGATTGGTGTAGGGATTGCCGGCGGTAAAGAAGAATTCGTTGTCGATGAAGTCATAAACAACGCCGTCCCATACATATTCCATGATGCCTACATAATAGGTAGCACCGTCAGCACAAAGATCCATTTCAAAGGAGCCCCTGTAAACCATCTTCTCCTGATACTCCCAGGGAATGCACTTATAACGGGGCAGGATGACCTTGACGTCACAGTTCTGTTTGGTGAGAGCCTTTGGAAGCGCATACATAACATCTCCAAGGCCGCCGGTCTTGACGAAGGGGTAGCACTCCGAGCCGATAAAAGCTACGCTCCGTCTTGGCTGAGGCAGGGACTCTGTCTGGGGAGCAGGTTCGTCCTTTGAAGCCTTTGCCGGTTTGACCGGAGCCTCTGATTTAGCGATTTTTGGAGGCTCTGATTTTGGTTGATCCGTGTTTACTGTTGATGGTTGAATGGTCTCTACAGTATTAGTTGAGACATCTTTCCCTTCGACTGATTCCGTGATTTTTTTGGTGCCGGTAGTTTTCTTTTTTGACATAGTATTTCCCCTTTACTAAAAATAAACAAAAAAGTTTCCTACATAATAGCATAGAAATGCCCAATTTAAAATGCTATCCATAAAAGTTGTGTAATTGACACGGAAGTAGTAAAATGACAGAGATTGTTCTTTTGAAATTATGAGGTGAATCGAGGATAACAAATGATAAGCAGCAATGAGGCGTTTTCAAAAATAGCTGAGTCACTTTTGGTCGATTATACCAGTGTGTACTATGTGGATGCTGTGACTAATGAATATTGGTGGTATTCCATTGATCCCAATTTTCACTCACTGCAGCTTGAACAGCGTGGAGACGACTTCTTTAAAAATATGGCAAGGGACGCTGAAATGGTGGTTTACGAGGAGGACAAGCACATCTTCCTTGTGGATATCCAGAGGGA
>CAJOFN010000051.1 GCA_905233905.1 uncultured Lachnospiraceae bacterium | reverse complement strand
GCCTGCTCCCTGAAGGAATTGAGAGCTATGATCCCAAGCGGGGAGTTTGGTTTTCTCATCATCAGCGTGTCGTCATTTCTGGGCATAAGAGCCTCCTCTCTCCCGGGCATTTTCAAATACCCGCTTTGCAGTGCGTATATCCGGCCCTGAAAGCGTCAGGACCTTATAGTTTTCCACAAGCCTTGATACTATGCGCTCCGTGTAGGTCTTTTGCAGGCCGCCAAGATCAAGGTTTGTTGAAATCAGTGTGGAAGAACGGGTGCGGATGCGCTGGTTGATAAGCTCAAATAGCTGTGACGCCGTCATGGAATTGCCGAACTCCGTACCCAGGTCGTCTATTATCAGAAGATCGCAGGAAAACATCCTTGAAAACTCACCGCTTTGGGCGCGGCCTCTTGAAAAGGTCTCCTGCTTCATGATGTCAAACAATTCAAAAGCCGTAAGATATATTACGGAATGAGCAGTCTCCATTATTTCTCCGCCTATGCAGGTGGACAGATGGGTCTTGCCCGTGCCTGTCTTGCCCGTTATCAGCATATTGTTGAAAGACGAATCAAATGAACTGACAAAGCCCTCCGCCGCTAAATAGGCCTTTTTTGCCAGCTCAAGCGAGGTGCTTCCTGTTGCTTCGTCTATGAAATCCTGTGGATAATACTGAAAGGAAAAATCCTTAAGAGAACGGCCTTTTAGATCGGCTGAATGGCTGTCGTACACCAGCTCAACGGAAAGCTGTGTAAAGCAATGACATCTCTGCCCGTCTACATAGCCGGTATCCCGGCAGTCGGGGCAGATATATGGAACTTCAAGATAATCGGCGTCAAAGCCCGCCTGTATGATAAGGTCTTTTTTGGCTGAGGCAAGCTCTTCTATTAGGGTATTGCCGGTCCCCTGCTGCCCACTGTCGTAAATACGGGATGCCGCCTCATCTATCGCGGCCCTGCGGATCCTTGCCTCAATATCCGCAATTTGCGGTACTTTATTAAGCAACCGGCACCTCCGGCTCTCAAGCTCATGCTGACGGGTAAGCTGCCTGTCGCTGTAGATATGCATTAAAATGTTGTATTGCTCATTGGATAGCAGCATATAAATCCCCTATGACTGCTGTATCAAAAGCTTCTGCAGGGTCGCGTAATCGTAACCGTGCTCGTTGAAATTGTGGAAGCGGTCACCCGGAGCCGGCTCCTTGGGCTGCGCTGCCGTGGTGAACTTGCGCTTCTGCGCCTGTTTGTGGTTCTCGTCAAGCCTTTTTACTTCATCCATCGTAAGGGCGCCCTGTGCTTTCCAGCTCCCTAAAATGGAATCCGCATACTGAAAGCTCGGACGACCGATCTTTAACGTGGTACGCTTGCAGGCTTCCGCCACAAGCTCTCCCGGAAAGGAGCTCCATCGATCAAGATATTCGCGCTCGCCCGCAGTCAGGCTGCGCCCTGATATCCCAAAGCCGCTTGCAACGATATGGTAAAGGTCTCCGTAAGAGACGTCCCTTGACTTGGCATCATCAACGGTTGCTACGCCCTCTTGGACCCAGTTCATGGCAACCTTGTTCATGTAGTGGATGTTCTTGTGGTTCTGATCCGCGCAGTATTCGACCAGATATTCTATCAGGTCGGCGGACATGCCCATTCCGTCATACCAGAACAGGACATAGTTGCTCTCCGTGGGCGAAAGGGGATGTCCTATATATCTCTCGGTAAACCAGAGGACCTCCTGGACATTGCTGTCCTTGCCAAGTAGACAGATCTCGTCCGCGGAATACTGATGCTCACGGATGCGGGAATCCATCTGTATCACATTGTCTGCCTTGGGGATAACTATCTTTGCCCTCTCCGGCTTCGGCGCCTGGATGGTAAGCTTGGCCGCTGGCTCACGCTTTACCACCGGAGGCTCCGGCTCTGTAAGGCAGATCCCCCTCAGCTCACCATCCGCGGTATATTCAAGCTGTAAAAGTCCCTTTCTCTCCCAATAGGCAAGAGCCCTGGAAATATCACGCTGTGTATGGTCAAGCGCATCCGCCATGCCTGCCACGGATACGGACATGCACTGATCCCCCAGACAGCGCAGAAGATAAAGGTACACCTTGACAAACTCCCCGTTGGCTTCCTTCATGAAATAATCAATAAAAATGTTTGACACAGCCGTCATACCCTCTGTCCCGGCTGTGCGCAGCAGCAACTCCGACATGCCTGCAGCACCTTCCCTTTTATTTCATTCTTAACGTGATGTGATTATATCACAGGGCTAAAGTCTTTAAAAGCAAAAAATTCTCCACAAGCCGCATTATTAAAGGCTTCCCGAGGTCTGTTGATAGTGTGGATAAGTCTCCTGCGACAAGCAGTCTCGGCACATTTTCATTCACACCGGAATGAAGATAATTTTTTGTCAAGTCTTTTTTGAAAATGTGGATAAATCACTTTGCAAGAAGGGCTTCGCCTATTTTTACAACATCTCCGGCGCCCATCGTTATCAACAGGTCGCCCGTGGATGAAATTTTTTCCAAAAAATTTTGAGCCTCGTCAAAGGTATCAAAGCAATGACACTCCAAAGCCTTGCAGCCATCGGCTTTATCAGCGATCCTCCGGTCTATGAGGCGCTTTATATCATCCGAATGAACGCCGTATATGTCCTCTTCCCTGGCAGGGTATACCGCGCACAGCACAACGATATCCGCAGCGGACAGCACCCTTGCAAAATCCTCCAAAAACGCCTTTGTGCGGGTGTAGGTATGGGGCTGGAAGGTCACAATGAGCCGCTTATGTTCAAGCTGGCGCGCCGCGCTTATCGTAGCCGCTATCTCCGTGGGGTGGTGGGCATAATCATCATAAACGGCAGCGCCGCGGTACTCTCCCTTGTATTCAAACCGCCTTCCGGTTCCCGTAAAGCGGGACAGACCCGCGGCTATCGTCTCCGGCTCTATTCCCATCGCCCTTGTTATAGCAAAGGAGGCCAGGGCATTTGTGATGTTATGCCTTCCCACAACCTTTAATTCAACGGTGGTTACGGGAGTACCCTTTTCCATGACGGTAAAGCGTGCAACTCCGCCGGAAACACTGATATCAGAAGGGTAATAATCGGCGCCTTCATCCTCTCCGAAGGTTACCACCTTACAGTCAAGCCCCTCTGTAAGCTCCTGCCACCTTGGAACCGCCGCCCCTATTACAAGAGTGCCGTCATTTGAGGTATTCTTCGCAAACCTTGAAAACGAGGCGCGTATATCGTCTATATCCTTAAAGAAATCCATGTGATCCTCTTCAACATTCAAGATCACATTGTATTTGGGATAGAATTCATGATAGCTGTTGGTGTATTCACAGGCTTCGGTCAGAAATACATCCGAAGCGCCCACACGGATATTTCCGCCTATGGACGAGAACATTCCTCCTATGGAAACGGTAGGGTCCTTGTCAGCGGCAAGGAGGATCTCCGTTATCATGCCTGTGGTGGTGGTCTTGCCGTGGGTTCCTGCCACGGCAACGGAATTGCCGTAATGCTCCATGATAGCGCCCAAAAGCTCAGCCCTTGTGATCATGGTAAGCCCACAAGCCTTACATGCGGCAAATTCGGGATTGTCGGGGTGTATCGCCGCGGTATATACCACCAGATCAATGCCACCCTTTACGTTGTCCGCGCTCTGGGGACACATTATCCCGGCTCCAAGCTGCGAAAGTCGCTGCGTTACCGGAGACGGATTATTATCCGAGCCGCTCACCGTAAAGCCGCGGTCCAGAAGGATCTCCGCCAGTCCGCTCATGGATATGCCGCCAATGCCTATGAAATGGACATGGCAAGGTTTTGAAAAATCAATATTAAACATTGTCCCTCCCTGTATCACTTGATATAGCTTATGAATATATTGCCTGTCTGGTCAAATTCTTCAGCGGCATCGTTGCGCCCCATCTTTGCGGTTTTGCCGCTGTCCGGATTAAAGAAAAAGATATTTGAGGCGTCATAGCCTACGATAAGGCCTGCCCCGTTATCCGGAAGCCTTGCGTAAACCGGATTGCCGCAGCTTACGAAGTACAGCACCTGATCCAGGCTGCAGCCTGCCAGATCCAGTACCGAAGCCTCCTTTAACGTGCCGGAGAGCACCTCCACCGGGCTTGCGCCGGCTTCGAGAAGGGTGTGGACCTCAACGTTTTCGCCCTCCCTTACCAGCATTGCCGAGATCGCCTTGGAGGTGGTGTCAGAATCCGCGTCCGATGAGCCCGATGCCATGTTGGTGAAGGGATTGACGTAAGCCTTTCTGGTACGCTTCCAGATGTTGCGCTGCTTGTTGTCCACCACTATGCCCATCTTCCTGTCCGCGGACTTTATCGCCTGCGTTACTTTGGTTGAGGCAAGAATCACCTTGTTCCCCACATATACATAATAATCCTCATGCACATCGGAAACATTCAACGTGGCAACGGTATCCTCATCAAGAAAAAGTATTGCCACCGGTTCTATGACTGCAGCGGTATCTTCTTCCAGTCCGGATATCCTGCTCAAGATCAGATGGGTAACCAGTCCCTTGATATCATCGGCGACATTCTCCATTTCAACGGCGCCGCCGGGCTCGCCGGAGCTGTTCTGTATGGTATCATCGTCTGTCTGTTCGTAGTGGTCGCCATTTTTTGCCACCCGTTCAAGGAACAGGGTGTAGGAATTAGAGGTCGCTGCGGAAATATAGCTGCCCTCCTTCTGATATTCCTTTAGCACCTTGTCACTTCCGTTGGCAACTTCACGGATCACCACCTTGTACGCCGGATAGATCCTGTTGCCTGAGGCATCGACACCTATATCGCCATCTCTTACCACTCCGTAGCAGATATTATCCTCCAGAAAAGCCAGCGGCTTTAACAGCTGTCCTTCCTCCGGGGGCTTTATGTCAAAGTCAGCCCCGCTTTCCATGTCAAGCACATGGATCTGCCTGTCCGCGTCCTCCTTGTCTATCCAGGCAAGATAGCGCCCGGAGCCTGATACGGCGTACTGTCCGCTCATCATTCCCGTAAGCAGCTCTGTCGCCTCATCGGTTTCTGAATTTATCCTGGTGAGGGTTCCGTCTATCATTACATAGAAGAAACCGCCGGGGCTCTTGTAAAGAAGCTCGGAAAAGCTGGCATCAAGCACGGGATAGGGACGGGGAATGGATACAAAGGCCTGCTCATCCACCATATCCTCGCCGGCGTCATACCGGTAAAGCCCTATTCCGTTATAACCCTCACGGCGGCCGGAGTTCATATAACCGTAGACCACGAAATCTATGGAGCCGTTCTCGTCCACCGAAAGTATCCTTATGCCGTGCTGGTTGTAATTGGTATGGGGATCTGAAAGATCTTCGCCCCTGAAGCCGAACACCTTGCGCACCGCTCCGGTATTCTCATTGTATTCGTACATCTGCCCGCTCTGTACGAAGGCCGCTACCGTACCTGTATCATTTGAGCGGAATTTGAAATCCTCATTTGTCACACCGACGGTCAGGTCATTGACATTTACCTTAAACTTCTTTCGAGGTATCTCCTCCATAGTGCGCTCGTAGTCCAACAGATACATGCGCTCCCTGGTGTAGCGGACCTTGAAATACTCCTCGACGTTGTATATGCCCTTTTTCTCGTCCCTGCGCTGATAATCGTAAACGATGGCGGCATAATCGTCGCCCAGCTCCGTAAAGCGCACAACAGGCTCCCCTATCAGCTTGCCTTCAAAGGCCTTCCAGCTTACCTGGGAAAGGGATGAGCGGATAGTGACCCTGGAAAGGGTATTGGCGTCCTGGGTATCATCCGTCTCAAGATACTGGCCCAATGCGGACGCGTCGCCGGAAATGGCTGTATCATGGAAATATTTTGCAAAGTCAAGACATTCGCTTACATGTTCATTTGAGGAATCCATTATCCTGGTGTAATACCTGTAATTCCTGTCCCCCACCCTGACGGACAGGGCAAGAAGATATTCCTCGTTTTCCTCCAAAAGAGAGGTAACGCTAAAGGCTGTCCGTAAAGTCCCCTTCTTGTCGGAAATCTTTTCACAGGCACCGTCAGCTATCTTGCGTTCAGTGTCCATGCTCCTGATCTCATAGGAAACATCGGAAATATCATTTTTGTACTTGTCGATCACAAGGTCTATCTTACGGTCATCGGGAACAGGCACCAAGGATTCCCTCATGTAGCAGCCGTCCATTTCGGTGAGATAACCATGCATCTCGGCAAGGGCTATTCCTGAGGATTCCAGGTGGCAGATAGGCGCCGCTCCCGCTCCTATGCTGTTGCCACGGCTCTTGGGCCTTAAGTTTAAAAGCACGAAAAACACAGTTAGGGACGCAATAAACAGGACGCTGACATAGATCATATGTGCCCGAAGCTTTTTGGAAAGGGTGTTATCTCTGAATGAGAGAGAGCTCATGCGCATGCCTCATGGATTGATTGACGGGTTTCTCGTTTAACATTATAATAGGGAAACTACTAAAGTGCAAATCTATCCTTGAGCATTTATCTGATATGGCATTTGAAAAGATTAAAGGAAATATCATAATTCTTCACATCGCGCTGTCCCTGGGGGTATGCTTTCTGCTGGAATGGTTGTCTCGTCATTCAATCATTTCCGCCTACTATTTTGTCACCGAGCATACCGGGGCGTATTTATATAATTCTTTTGTAATTTTTGTATTATTCTCTCCTGTTATCCTTGTCAGGCGCAGATTGTTTCTCCGTATGGTCATCTTTGCTTTCTTCCTTGCCTTTGGGATCGCGAATTGCGTTATTTTGTTGAATCGTGTTACACCTTTTGGTTTCACCGACCTTAACATGGTAACCGATCTGCTGACCATGCAGAACACCTCATATTTCACCGCGCAGCAGGCCATGATAAGCTTTGCGGCGCTTATCGTATATTCCATATGCATGGTATTTCTTTTCAGGAAATGCAAAAAGGTCGAGCCGCGTTATCCCTTTTCTTTAAGGCTCGCAGCGGTCATCGGACTTTTTGTCAGTATTCCCTTTGTCACCTCCGCCCTTATACATGCAGGCATCATGACCTCATATTTCGGAAATCTCGCCCAGGGCTATCTGGATTACGGCTATGTTTACGGCTTTGCCACCAGCATGGTGGACCGCGGCATGTCACGGCCTTTAAATTACAGCCAGAAGAAGATAACCTCCATAGTGGATTCCACCGATATGGGGGCTTCAACCCGCTATGCTTCCGACGGGCCAAACATCATCATAGTCCTTTTGGAATCATTTTTTGACGTAAGCGAGGCGGATTTTATCGAAACCTCAGAGGACCCCATCCCTTATTTCCACGAGCTTGAGAAGAATTTCTCCACGGGGCATCTTAAGGTTCCGGTTGTGGGAGCCGGTACCTGCAACACCGAGTTTGAGATACTTACCGGTATGTCCTGCCAGTTCTTCGGTCCCGGGGAATATCCCCAGAAGACCATATTAAAAAAGACCGACGTTGAAAGCATAGCTTCAGATATGAAGACCTTAGGCTTTGCCAGCCATGTCATACACAACAACGGCGGCAATTTCTACAGCAGGGCCAACGCCTTTTCCATGATGGGCTTTGATTCCTTTACCTGCAAGGAGATGCTTGATATTACCGAATATACCCCCATGGAATCATGGGCTGACGACTCCATTCTCATAAATGCCACAAAGGACGCCATGGATTCCACCCATCAGCCCGACCTTGTATATACCATCACAGTCCAGGCTCACGGAGATTATCCTAAAGAGATCATCGAGGATGACCCGGCAATAGATGTGAAATGCAAAGGCAAGGACGAAGAGCTTACCAATATGTGGAACTACTATACCAACAGGATACATGAGGTGGATCAGTTCCTCAGGGATTATGTGGAAATGCTTGATGCAAGAGGCGAGGATACGCTTCTGATATGCTTCGGGGACCACCTGCCTACCATGGGGCTCTATGACCACGAGGTGGCGACAAAGGACCTTTACCAGACAAAGTACATAACCTGGAACAATTTCGGGATGAAAAAGGAGGACGCGGATCTTACCTCCTATCAGCTTGCTTCCATTTATCTTGACAGGCTGGGTATCCACGATGGGACAATGATAGATTACAACCAGTACCAGACAAATGCCGGAGTCCGCGCCGGATCGAGCCGGTATATGCGCGGCCTTAACCTGCTGCAGTACGATCTGCTTTACGGCAAGAGATACGCCTACTCGCAGAAGGACCTCTATCCTGCAAGCAACATAGTGATGGGAAGCCTGCCTATTGTGATCGACAGCGTATATACCTACGCGGATATTACCCATATCTACGGGCAGAATTTCTCAAAGTGGAGCAGGGTTTATGTGAACGGGGAAAGGGTCAAAGCCCAATATAAGAGCGGCCAGTGCTTAACGATATCCGCTGACGATGTAACAAGCGGTGATATAATCGCCGTAAACCAGGTCGGATCGTCAAGCACGGTGTTCAGAAGCTCTAATCTCTATGAAGTGAAATAGATAAGAAATAATACAGTCCTTTAATCCAGCTCGTCTGAAGTCCTGTCTTCCTGCATCGAAAGCACAGGCACCTTGCGGCGTCTCGTAAGGATCATTCCGCTGAAGCCTGCCATAAAGAGCCCGCCCGCGAATATGAAGGGCGCTCCTATGGAAAGATCCGCGGTCTTGGGGGTGGCGTCCAGGGCACGTGATGCCAGTGCTGATGCATTGTTGTTCGTCGTGTACTGGTTAGTATTCTGCTGGGTATTATTATCGGCAGTCAGGGTGGTCGTAACCTCCTGCGCATCGCCGGTATTAGCGGTACTATTCTGTCCGTTATCGGAAACGGTTTGAGGGGTCGTTGGAACCGTTGTCTGGTTCTGTCCGTTATCGGAGACCGTCTGGGGTGTACTTGTGCTGTCCGTTGTACTACCTGCAGTATTGTTTGTGGTCGAGTTTGAGGTGGTGCCGCCCTCTATCGGAAGGGCATCTGAGGTCGTCCCTGTACTGCTGCTCTGGTTGGAGGTAATGGGAGTCTCATCGGGCACAACTATCCGTGCAGCAACCTCACTGCCTCTTTTCCCGGAGGCTGAAGTACCATCATATTCCTCTGCCAGCTCATCATAGTATACAAAATCACTGTCAGTAGAATTGTAAGCAACATAATAGGAAGAGTCACGCTCGTTTGAGTATGAATTCGGCGTGCTCTCGGTGTATACCACTGAGGATGATGAGCTCTTGGTCTTTTTGCTTGTGTTAGAATTAGTGTTAGTGACTATATCTGTTTCCGAAGCCGAAGCATAGGGCTCCGCGATCACGTCGGATTCACCAGCTTCTGCTATGACAACCGGCTCATTAAGCTCTGCACTGGCCGTTCCATTGGCAGCCGCCTGTAAAATCTGCTCATCGGGGTCCTCTGTATCGGCAATTTCAATGTAAGGGTCCGCATCAATATCATCTTCAAAGGCAATCTCTTCGGCTTCCGCCGCCGCTCCGTCAATCTCTCCTACGGATACGAAATTAACGCCTGTCTTTTTGGCGTACTTCTGGGCTACGGAGCCTTTGTAGCCATAGACCGTACTCTTGGAGGGCAGAGCCGATACGATCTTGCCATCGGCTGCATTCTCCACAACTCCTATCTCCCTTATGGTTGCGGGAATATAGATATCCTTCACACCGTTACAGCCTTTTAACGCTCCGGGTGCTATGGCCGTAGCCTTCTTCCATACCGTAACGGACAACATAAAGGGTCTTGCCCCTGTCAGAATATATGCAGCCTCCGTAAATGGGATAGATCGTGCTCCCGCCGGAAAAGCCCGTAAGAGCCTTGGTTCCGTCAAAGGCATCAGACGCAAGCCTTGAAAGGCTCTTGGGTACGGCAAAGGCTGAAATATCAGTCTTTGCGAAAGCCAGCCCGCCAATGGCTGACACTCCGTTTATTCCCGAAACGACGCTCAGCTTGGATTCAGCAAAGGCGCTGTTACCGATGACCGTAACCTCATTTAGGTCAACCGCGGTAACTCCTGAGCCCTTGAATGCCTCGGCGCCTATTGACTTGATACCGTCGGGTATGGTTATGCTGCCGCCGGTACCTTCATAGCCTATGATGGTATCTCCCTCGGAGTTGGTGACAAAATCTCCCCTCAGACCTGCGGAAACATTCTTTTGTACAAGCGGGATCGACATTGCAAAGAGCATTGTCGCGCCGGCTATCATTGCTGATAGCGATAACAGTCGTTTTTTCATAGTCTTAATCAAGCTCGTCCGATTCGTTGTCATCCCCGCCATCCGCTGCGGACACGATGCGGCTGCGGGTCCTTGCTATCACTACTGCTGACATTCCTACCAAAAACAGCCCCGCGCAGAGTATAAATCTCGAATCTACGCTTAGGTCAGCCGTCCTGGGAGTAGTATCCAGAGAATGTCCGCCTGTACCAGTGCCGTCCGTGGGAGGCGGAGGTGTGGGAAGCTCATCCTCATCGTCATCGTCGTCAACGATGTAATCGTCTTCCTCGTCTATATCTTCGTCGATGTCCTCGTCTTCGTCTTCATCATCATCGTCGTCATCGTCGTCATCATCGAGATCAAGCCTCAGCACTCCGGCATAGGAAATATTATTCGCTGTAACGCCGACGCCGACCTGGTCGCTTTCACCATCCAGGCTCGCCGTTACAACATAATTTCCCGGAGTAAGACCGTCGATATAATACTCGCCGGCATAGTTGGAGCGGATGGCAGTTCTTACTGACCTTGTATCAGGAGATACAGTAATGGTCGCGCCGGATACTATGGCTCCGTCGGTAGTACGGACCACGCCGTAGATGCTGCCTGTGCCGGTGGTGGTTGTGGTGCCGGAAGAGCCAAGGGTTACGGTTCCAATATCGTGATTTTCACCGTCTATCGTAAGATTAACATGGCCGCCGAAGCTGTCTATATATATCGTATAGTTGCCATTCTCAAGATTGCTGAAGGAGAAAGTACCGTTGCTTCCGGTGGTTGTTGTACTTTTAGTGCTGCCGCTTGAGTCGTTTAATGTGACTCTGAGCCCCGTCGCTGATGTTCCGTCTGAATTTCTTACACGCCCTGTTACGGTGTATGTGCCGCTGCCTCCGCCACCGGATGAGCCTTCTGCTCTTACGGTGGCCGATGGGAATACCTCCTGTGCCTGAGTGTAGGCGCTTGATCCCGACGGGGCATATATTGTTTCAGGAGCAATGCCTATATTCGCCTTTATCGCCGTATCACCATTGGCGATATGAAGCGTCGTTATACCTGTACCCTCAAAAGCATTCTGGGCGATGCCGTTGGCATTGGCGGAAACTGTAAAGCTGGTGCTCGGATACCCTTCGGGAACAATGTAAAGCTGTGTTGTTCCTCCATTCTTGGCATATACAGCTCCGTCATACACTGGGTAAGTGCTGCTTCCTCCGGAAAACAACTGTATGCCGGAACCCCTAAAGGCTTCCTGGCTCAAGTCTGTAAGCTTGGAGGGTATGGGGAAAGAAGTCAGATTTGATTGCCCGCTAAACGCATTGGCTGCTATGGTCTCTACGGACTCCATTCCGGCGACACCGGTTATATTGTCTGAAAAAAGACCTCCCGGGATAGTTGTGACTGTTGAAGGGACAGTGATAGAACCACCCGGGCCGTTGTAGCTTACGATCTGGGTACCATCATCTGTGAGTGTGAAGTCCCCGTCATCGTAATTCGCCACCGTCTGCCTGATGAAAAACAGCGACAGAGCCAGTGCCATTACCAGCGCAATAATTATATATTTCCCCGGAATAATGCCCCTTCGCATCGATGCGCTCCGCTCTCCTGATAATCAACGAAACCAACCCGAAGCATGAATTTGAACGCACTTCGGGCAC
>CAJOFN010000050.1 GCA_905233905.1 uncultured Lachnospiraceae bacterium | reverse complement strand
GCGCACACCATTGCCACAACTACAAGCGCGCTGACCTTTACAAGCTCCATAGTACGATTTTTCATAACCACTCCTTTCAGAAACTCTCCGTTACCTTGTTATGTTCAATTTCTCCATTATTACTCTTTGTTTTTCTTCCATCAGGATACGGTCGTCTTCCTCTATATGATCATATCCGAACAGATGCAGCATGCTGTGAACGATAAGAAACGCGTATTCCCTCTTTACGGAATGTCCGTATTCCTTTGCCTGGGCTATGACTCTTGGAATACACAAAACTATGTCTCCAATGATAAGCTCACCAGTATCGGGATCAGTGCCGGCTGCTTCTTCGATCATATGAGCAAAGCCCGCTCCTCCCTCAAAGGACAGCATCGGAAATGAAAGCACATCCGTTACCGCGTCAATATCTCTGAAATTCCGGTTGATCTCCTGTATGGATCTCTCATCCGTAAGGGTTACGGAAAGCTGAAGTTCGTTGCCAAAGCCTTCCTCCTTTGCACAGACTGCGGCTGTCTCCTCTATAAGCCCCCTGTACTCAAAATCCAGCTCATCAAGCCTCTCCGATTCCTGCTCTAAAAATATAGTCATAAAATAACAAGCCTCATTGCCAGGTCTGCACCAGCTTTTCCCTGATCTTTAAGAACTGATTCATCGACAGCTTTGCTTCATCATAAAAGCCCTGATTGGAAAACTCATTCAAGGTCTGGTAAATGATCATATTGGAGTTCCAGGAGGATGCCGTCATATCCTCACTCATAAGGTCAAGCTTGGTAACCAGAGCGTCCACCATATGGACTATTGCCGACTCCGGCGACTGCGGCAGCCTGTTCTTCCCGGCAAATTCCTCAAGTATGGCTATAACATCTGGCGGGAAGCAGCGGTTTATCGCCACCTTTACAGCATTTTCTATCTCCGGAGGTCCCTCCATCTTGCCAAGCCGGTAATACATTCCTCCCACCGCGCAGGCCTGTTCATTGGCACCTATCTCAGTGCCGCATAATTCGGCAAGGTTTGAGACCTTTTTGGCGTGCTGGTACTCAACCATTGAATACCTTCTCATATCAGCCAACAGCGGGTAATCCTCGTCAAGAAGCACCTCATAGGCTGTCATCTCTTCCTTTTCATTGACCCTGATAAGCCACGGATATATCAGCCAGACAAAAACCGCAAGCCCTGCCGCTTCTCCTGCCACAAAGGTCATGGTTTTCTTATCCAATCTTCCAAAGGAGAAATAGTAAAACACCACTGGCATGAAGAAATTCACGCACCCGGTCAGTATTATTACAAAGGCTCTGTGCAAAAAGCCTCTGTCCTTTATATCCCTTAAATAACCTGCTAAGAAAACATCTGCCGCCAGCATCAGGCAGTAGCAATAAAGGGGATAGGTTCCCCTGCCGCATAACAGGCATACCGTCATGGCAAAGTACAGCCCCATGCCCATGGCAAGCTCCTGAGTGAAGTAAGCACAGAATAAAAATACTATAAATCCAATAGGCATAAGATAGTCTGATATATAAGCTCCTGTAATGGCAAGCGCCCAGCCTGCCACAAGATATATAAAGAGCATTAAATAATCAGTCCCTCTGTAGCCCAAGCTCCCTGATATCCGTCCCCTCATAACGCATATGACGAATATGCAGAGGAATACAACATTTAAAATAATGGTACAGAACAGCTCATCTAAAAGCATCCTGTTCTTGACGGCAAGGATCACATTGCCCCCGAAAAACAGTATGAAAATGCCTGTAACATACAGTATCCTGCGAAGCGACGCCTTAGGCTCTGCGATTTCCTGCATACTTTCCTCTGCTTCCCTTCTTGTTTTTGTCCTTCTGGCGTTCTTCCTCGTATACCTCGTAGGCGTTGACTATCTTCTGAACAAGCGGATGCCTTACCACGTCCTTGGAGGTAAGCCTCATAAATGCTATATCATCTATCCTTGACAATACCTTAACCGCAACATCCAGCCCGCTTACGGCATCCCTTGCCAGATCCTTCTGGGTATTGTCGCCTGTTACAACTGCCTTTGACCCAAAACCGATCCTGGTAAGAAACATCTTCATCTGGGCAGGGGTGGTGTTCTGAGCCTCATCAAGTATGATAAAGGCATTATCCAGCGTCCTTCCCCTCATGTATGCAAGGGGCGCTACCTCTATGATCCCCTTTTCCATGTTTCTTGCAAAGCTTTCGGCTCCCATGATCTCGTACAGCGCGTCGTACAATGGGCGAAGATATGGATCAACCTTGCTCTGCAGGTCGCCGGGCAGAAATCCCAGCTTCTCCCCTGCCTCGATCGCCGGCCTTGTAAGGATTATCCTCCCCACCTCCTGCCTGCGGAAGGCAGTGATCGCCATGGCCATGGCGAGGTAGGTCTTGCCTGTTCCGGCGGGGCCGATGCCGAATACTATCATCTTGTCCCGTATCGCGTCAACATAAGCCTTCTGACCAATGGTCTTGGGCTTTATGGGCTTTCCTGAAAGAGTGTGGCAGATAAGATCTTCGTCAATGGAAGCTAATGTGTTATCCTTTAACGCGTCCTTTATGGAGAGCGCATAGGTTACGTTCTGCTCCTCTATGACGTTGCCCCTTTTTGAAAGCTCAAAGAGCTCCTTGATCACTCTCTCGGCTGTCCGGACATTTCTCTCATCCCCGATTATCTTGACTCCGTCTCCTCTTATGGCAAATCTCACAGAAAGAGCCCGTTCAATAAGCTTTATATTGCTGTCAAACTGCCCGAAGATATTTGACTGATGATCAGATGGGATTGATAACGCATGCTCTGCCATATATATCTGCTCCTTGCTATTTATGATATGGCTCACCCCGCATTATGCGAAATGATCTGTACACCTGTTCCAAAAGCATTACCCTCATAAGCTGATGGGGAAAAGTAAGCTTTGAAAAGCTGATCGCCTCATCCGCCCTTTCCAATACCTCCTTTGAAAGCCCCGCTGAACCGCCTATGATAAATCCGATGGAAGAAGCTCCGCCGTTCATCAGGGAGCCTAAATGCTCTGACAGCTCCACTGAGCTTAAGCTTTTTCCTTCTATGGCAAGGGCTATCAGGTGATCCTTCGGTGAAAATCTCTCCAAAAGCCTGTCTCCCTCAAGCTTTAATGCCGCCCTTACCTGGGCGTCAGAAGCATTCTGGTCTATCCTCTCATCCGAAACCTCGGATACAAGGACATAACAATACCTGCCAAGACGCTTTGCGTATTCCTCCACAGCGTCCTTTAAATATTTTTCTTTAAGCTTTCCGACGCAGTAAATCGTTATTCTCATGGCAGATAAACATAATTGCAGCGCAGAATGGGGCTTGCCATCTCGTGCTCGTCTATAACTATCGCGGAAAGCACATTATTGCCCTCAGGTATGGGTATCGGGCCGCTGTAGCGGCTGCTGCTCTTTGTAGGAACAGAACCGTTCCAGGTATAATATATGTCTCCGCTTGTAGCTGTAAGTGTAATATTCACCGGCGCATGGAAGGTACCGCTTGAAGGCGATGCTGAGGGCATTTCCGGGATCTTGTAGGTGATATTGTAGGTCTTATCAGCCATATATCCCCATTTCCCGTCCTTATTTACACAGCATGCCTTTATCTCGGTGGTACCGCCCTTTGCCCGTATTGGTTTGCTGTACAAAATACCGTTTCCGGCGCTGGGGTCTGTCCCGTCAAGTGTATAGTAAATATCGTAGGAATCCTTTGATTTTATCCTGATCTTTATGTCATCGTCATAATCCCCCTCTTCCTTTGAGAAAACAGGCGGTCTGACGTGATCGGCGTTTAGCTCCTCTATGACCATATCGTCGTCAATAAAGTCATATAACGCCCCAATGGCATCCGTATCCTTCTCTTCTGAATACATGTCAAGCAGGATGGAATACACCCTTGCCTGTTCCGATACGGACTCTCCTGTAAGCTTTAAAGCCTCAAAATAGGCATCCTCAGCCTTTTCATACTCTGCAAGCTCCCTGTAGCCGTCTCCTATATGAATGTATCCCTCCACAGTTCTCTGCTTGTCAACTGCATCCATGTAGAAGGTGATAGCCTGCTCAATATCACCGCCGGCCTCGGCTCTCTCCCCCTGCCTGATAGCCCTCGTATATGACCCACTGTATATGTACGCGCCGATACAGGCAGCCACTAAAATAATAAAAAACATCACATGGCTGGGGTTTGTGATCAGGTGGATCAGAATATCCTTTCCGCTTTCGTCACTGTCCTTATCCGGTTGTCCCTTGTCCTGCTCGTTAATAACGATAGACGGCAGTACCTCTTCCTCAAAAAGATTGAAGTCCGGTACTACCTGCACCTCTGCTCCGCAGCTGTCGCAGAATACATGCCCGTCAACAAGCTCGGCACCACACCGCTGACATGTCATCTGCTTTGGTCTTTCGCGGAGGCCACACAGTTATATAAAAGCATCGCAATGGTCATAGGTCCTACTCCTCCGGGTACAGGCGTAATAAAGGAAGCCTTGTCAAACACATCGTCATAATCCACATCTCCGCAGAGCTTGCCGTTCTCATCACGATCCATCCCCACGTCAATAACTACTGCCCCATCTTTTATATATTCATGATCTACAAATTTAGCCCTGCCAATGGCAACGATCAAAATATCAGCCTGGCGGCAAAGCTCCTTAAGTTCATTGGTATGGGAATGTGCCACGGTCACTGTGGCATTTTCCCTTAACAGCAGCAGCGCCATAGGCTTGCCGACTATATTGCTCCTGCCGATAACCACAGCCCGTTTTCCGTCCATTTCCACTCCCGAACGCTTTAAAAGCTGTATTATGCCGGAAGGCGTACAGGAAACAAATCCCTCAAGTCCTATGGAAAGCTTTCCCACATTCACAGGATGAAAACCGTCAACATCCTTATCAGGGTCTATGGCATTAATAACAGCATCCTCGTCAATATGCTTTGGAAGCGGCAGCTGCACAAGGATGCCATTACACTTATCATCATGATTTAATTTGTCAATAAGCTCTAAAAGCTCAGCCTGGCTCGTATTTTCCGGCAGCTCATATGAAAGAGACTTTATTCCAACCTCTTCACAGGCATTCTTTTTATTGCGTACATAAACCTTTGACGCGGGATTCTCCCCCACCAATATGACCGCAAGGGCAGCCTCTTTACCCTCCGCGGCAAGCCTCGCTGTTTCTTCCTTAAGCTCGTTCCTTATATCAGCCGCAATCTTCTTTCCGTCTATTATCTGTGCCAATTATACAGCCTCCTGATTAAAATAACCCTGTTATAACACCCTTATCTGTTACATCAATACCGAATGCGGCGGGAACCTTTGGCAGCCCCGGCATTGTCATGATATTGCCAAGCACACAGACCACAAAACCCGCTCCCTTTGAAGGGTATACCTCACGGACAGTTATATCAAAGCCCTTGGGTCTTCCCAGTGCGCCGGCGTCGTCAGAAAGTGAATACTGTGTCTTTGCCATGCATACCGGCGCGTCTGACATCCCAAGCTCTGAAAGCCTCTGAAGCTCCTTCCTTGCGGCAGGAAGATAAGCTACCCCGTCGGCTCCGTAAATCTCTTTAGCCACCGTCTCGATCTTGTCAAAGAGACTCATTTCATCGGGATAGAGGGTATGGAAATGACTCGGAACGTTCTCCATGGTATCAAGTACAGCCCTTGCCAGCTCCTCGCCGCCTTTGCCGCCTGACTCCCAGACCTTTGAAAGAGCGAAGGGACACCCCCTTTCCTCGCAGAAGCTTCTTACGAACTCCATCTCAGCGTCAGTATCCGTTACAAAGGAGTTTAAGGTCACTACTACGGGTACACCGTACTTTTTAAGGTTTTCTATGTGCTTCTCAAGATTAACAATGCCCTTCTTCAGAGCGTTTAAATCCTCTTTTGATAATTCATCCTTAGGCAGCCCGCCGTTGTATTTAAGCGCCCTGATAGTTGCCACTAACACAACAGCGTCTGGAGCAAGCCCTGACATCCTGCACTTGATATCAAAGAACTTCTCCGCCCCAAGATCAGCTCCGAAGCCGGCCTCGGTGATGCAGTAATCAGCCAGAGCAAGTCCTGCCTCTGTAGCCCTGATGCTGTTGCAGCCGTGGGCTATATTAGCAAAGGGTCCCCCGTGGACTATGGCAGGGGTATGCTCTAAGGTCTGGATCAGATTGGGCTTCATAGCGTCCTTTAAAAGCGCTGCCATTGCTCCGCTCGCCTTAAGCTGCCCTGCTGTAACAGGCTCTCCCTTGTAATTATATGCAACTATAATTTCGGAAAGTCTTCTTTTGAGATCGCTCATATCCTTTGACAGACAAAGGATCGCCATTATCTCTGACGCAACCGTGATAACGAAATGATCTTCTCTTGCCACTCCGTCCGTTTTGCTGCCGAGACCTACTATGATATTGCGAAGCGCCCTGTCATTCATATCCTCACAGCGCTTCCAGACTATCTGCTTAGGATCGATCCCAAGCTCATTGCCCTGCTGGATATGATTATCTAAAAGAGCAGCAAGCAGATTATTGGCTGAAGTGATGGCGTGGAAATCACCTGTAAAATGCAGATTTAAGTCTTCCATGGGAACAACCTGGGCATATCCGCCGCCGGCTGCTCCGCCCTTTATGCCAAAGCAGGGTCCCAGCGAGGGCTCCCTTAATGCAAGAACAGCCTTCTTTCCAAGTCTGCCAAAGGCCTGTCCGAGACCTATGCTGGTAGTGGTCTTTCCCTCGCCTGCGGGAGTAGGGTTGATCGCCGTAACAAGGATCAGCTTGCCGCGCTCCCTGTCCTTTAATGACTCCATCACCTCTTCCGTAAGTTTCGCCTTGTACTTGCCGTAAAGCTCAATATCATCCTCTCCAAGGCCAAGCTGCGTGGCCACTTCTCTGATGGGTTTAAGCTCTGCTTCCTGGGCTATCTCAATGTCAGTCTTCATTTCCACCTTCCGTTTCTCCTTTTTCAAGGCTTTCATATTGCTCTAAGGTAAGTAATATCCTGCGGGGCTTTGTCCCCTCTTCAGGACCAACGACTCCTCCTTCTTCAAGCTGATCCATTATCCTCGCCGCTCTGTTAAATCCAATTTTAAAATATCTTTGCAGCATGCCGATAGAGCCCTTCTCCTTGTCGATCAGAAGTCTCGCCGCTTCATCATAATACCGGTCCTTCTCATCCGTTCTGTCCGGATTGCCTATCTCCACCGCCTCGGCCGCTGAGGCAGCCTGTGACTGCTGCACCTGTGAGATCACCTCCGGATCGTAGCCTCTGCCGCCGTTATTGCTCTTAATGAAGTCCACTACCTTGGCCACATCTTCATCCGTAACAAAGGCTCCCTGAACCCTTAAAGGCTTTGTAAGCCCCTGGGGATAATAAAGCATATCACCCTTGCCTAAAAGCTTCTCAGCCCCAGTCATATCAAGAATGGTACGGGAATCCACTCCGCTTGTAACTGCAAAGGCTATACGCGAGGGCATATTTGCTTTGATAAGTCCTGTTATAACATTTACGGAAGGTCTCTGGGTCGCTATTACAAGATGGATGCCTGCCGCTCTGGCAAGCTGTGCAAGCCGGCAGATTGCTTCCTCAACCTCATTGGAGGATACCATCATCAGATCCGCTAACTCATCAACTATGACTATTATCTGAGGCATCTTTGAAGCTGCTGCCTCAACCGTCCTGCCGTCACTCTGCTCGTAGGTAATGACCCCGTTGTTTATCCTGGCGTTATATCCCTTCATGTCACGCACGCCTGCCTTGGCAAAGCGGTCGTAGCGATCCATCATCTCCTTGACTGCCCAGTTCAGCGCTCCCGCGGCCTTTTTAGGATCTGTCACCACCGGTACAAGAAGGTGCGGTATGCCATTGTATACCGAAAGCTCTACCACCTTGGGATCTATCATTATGAATTTAACATCATCCGGATGAGCCTTAAAGAGTATGCTCATGATGATGGTGTTGATACATACTGATTTACCGGAGCCGGTAGCTCCTGCAATAAGCACATGGGGCATCTTGGCTATATCAGATACCATGATATTGCCGGCAATATCCTTACCTGCCGCAAAGGCTATGGGGGATTTTTCATTTATGAAGTCCTTTGACTCCATAAGCTCCCTGAAGGATACTACCGAAGCTGATTTGTTGGGCACCTCAATACCAACAGCGGCCTTGCCGGGTATAGGCGCCTCTATCCTAATATCCTGGGCTGCCAGGTTAAGCTTTATATCGTCGGCCAGGTTGACTATCTTTGATACCTTAACACCCATTTCCGGCTGCAGCTCGTACCTGGTAACTGTAGGACCGCAGGTTGCGTCAGTAATGGTAACCTTTACCCCGAAATTGGCAAGGGTCTGTTCCAGCTTCTTAGCTGTTTCATTTATCTTCTCGGAGCTGCTGCTTCCATCTGACTTCTGCTTCGTCAGAAGCTCCGTAGATGGGAATCTATACTCACTTCGATCCCCGCTGTCTGAAGCTGAAGCTGCCTTCTCTTCCTTATGCGCCTCTTCCGGCTGCTTTACAGGAGCAGGCTCCTCATAAACAGGCTCCTTAACCGAAAGCTCTTCAGCTTCAGGCTCTTCTTCTATGGCTTCCGCAAAAAGAGGCTTTGGCTCTATAGCCTTTTCCTCCTCAACGTGCCTTGGCTTAAGCTCCCTTTCGGGGTCATATATTACATCTTTGGTCTTTTTAACATCGCAAGCGTCGTCTGTTACAGGCTCTTCATCAGGCTGGTCTTCTTCTATATCAGGTTCAGGCTCTTTAACCTTCTTTGCCTTCTTTTCAGGCTCCCTGACGGGCTGCTCCTTTATATCCTTATCCTTAACCGGTTCCTCATACTCGTCGTCGTCAAAATGAACCTCGCTGACCTCATCAGAGCCCGGTCCGTGCTTTGGAACCAAGGTAGTAACGCCGGACATGTTCATAAAACGCCTTCTGCGCTCTGGAGCCCTGTCCTCATAAGCCCTGCGGTAATCCTCTTCCTCCTCAGGCTCTGGCTCCTCCTCTTCGGGCACTGCTCTTTTAGGTCTGCGCCGGGGAGTTCGTGCCGGCTCCTTAGGCTGCTTTTGCCGTGGAGCCTTAGCTCTTTTGCGCTCCATTTCTTCTTCCTTTGCGAAGGGCACACTTTCCGTAAGCAGCACAAGGCAAATAGCTATCCCTGCAAAGGCAAGGACATAAGCTCCCACCAGACCAAACATCCTCACAAGAAAGTTGGAGAAAAAACCTCCGATAAAGCCGCCTCCCGTATGGGCTGCCTGTCCTATTGCAAAGGCCTCCATGCCGCCTATCGGCTTGTCTCCGTGCAGGAACAGCTCCACTAAGAGAGCAGTCAGCACATAGGCCGTTACAGCGGCTATAAGCTTGCTGATCGTGGTTTTCTCATCTCTGCCCCGTATTGCAAATACAGTTCCGCCAAAAAGTCCCGGCGGAAATAAATAGGCAAAAATACCGAACATGCCGAACAATACAACCCTGCTTCCTACCCCGAAGGCTCCTCCGAATCCCAGCAGGGCCGCCATCATAATAATGGATAACGCAAAGATCAGCAGCAGCATGACTGCCGTAAATAGAATATCCTGTTGTTTGCTTTTGTCTCTGCCGCCCCTTCCTCTTCGACGGGCGGCACTGCTCCTCGCAGCTGCTCTTGACGCCATATATATTACACCTCGGTGTGGTATTCTACCATATTTAGTGGTTAATGTCATCTTTTTCAGCTAAAAAGACATAAAAAATGACCCGGAAAAGTAACATCCCGGGTCAAAATATTTTAAAAATGTGATATTTGCGCTTTAGTATGCCACGCCCTGCGCTAACATAGCCTCTGCAACCTTCTCAAAGCCTGCGATATTTGCGCCTGCCACCAGGTCACCCTCATGACCGTATTTCTTTGCGGCGTCAAAAGATGCGTGGAAGATATTCTGCATGATGCTCTTAAGCTTCTCGTCAACCTCCTCAAAGGTCCATGAAAGCCTCTGGGAGTTCTGTGACATCTCAAGCGCTGAGGTTGCAACACCGCCGGCGTTGGATGCCTTTGCAGGTCCGAACAGGATTCCCGCATTCTGGAAGGCAGCGATGGCCTCGGGAGTTGAAGGCATGTTGGCGCCCTCTGC
>CAJOFN010000049.1 GCA_905233905.1 uncultured Lachnospiraceae bacterium | reverse complement strand
CTTGCCTCCCGGCGCCGCGCAGAGATCAAGTACCTTGTCCTGCGGCTTTATGCCGGCCATTTCACAGACGGAAATGGAACCAATATCCTGAACATAAAACAGACCGTTGCTGTATCCCGGAAGTGATGTAACAGAGCTTTTTTGCAGGAGCAATATGGCATGTTCGGACAGAGGGTGCTTTACTGTCTTGATTCCGCTGTCTTCAAAAAGCCCAAGCAGTCTGTCACGTGATGTTTTAAGCGTATTGACGCGTATGGTCAGGGGATGCTCCTCTAAAAAAGCAGCGGCGACGCCTTTAGTCCAATCAATCCCGTACCGGCTGATCCAAAGATCACAAAGCCATATGGGCAGGGAATATTTTGCCGATATGCTTTTCGCGTCATGTGCATCCTTTGTCAGAATATCCGGGGCAGGAGTATCCGAGATCCTGCGAAGCACGGCGTTTGCCATGCCGGATGCCCTTGAAGCGGGAGACTTTTTGACCAGCTCGACACATTCATGGATCGTAGCGCGAGCCGGTATGGAGTCCATGTAAATTATCTCGTAGGCTCCAAGCCTTAACGCATTGCGAAGGGCAGGATGCATCCTGCCTGATCTTGTGCTTGATACAACATCAATCCTTGTATCAAGTTCGATCATTCTTTCTACAACGCCCTTTGTGACCCGCCACAGATATGATGGATCTTCGGGCGTGTTTTTGTCGTAAATATTATTTAAAGCTTCCTTGAGAAAAAGCTTTTTGTCACATACTTCTCCTAAAACCTTTAGGGCGCGTCCTCTGTCAGTCATTCCTGCGGCCGCCGAAAAGAATTACAAGCCTCAGAAGCTGAAGGAGGGAAGCAGCAGCGCTGGCAACGTAGGTAAGAGCGGCAGCGCCTAAAACCTTCTGTGAATATCCAAGCTCATCTGCGGGAACTATATTATTGCCCTCCAGCATTTTAAGAGCCCTGTGGCTTGCGTCAAACTCCACGGGGAGCGTCACAAGCTGGAACAAGACTGAAAGGGAAAATGCCAGTATGCCAAGTGAGATCATAAGAGATCCTGTCTGGGAAGTAAAGATAAGACCTATGATTATCAGAGGCCATGCCAGGGTTGAACCAAGATTGGCAACGGGTACAAGAGTGCTCCTGAAGGTGAGCGGAAAATACGCATGGGCATGCTGGATGGCATGTCCGCACTCGTGAGCCGCTACGGAAATGGCAGAAATACTGCCTGAGGAAAAAACAGGGTCGGAAAGATTGACGGTTTTGGTCCTGGGATCATAGTGGTCTGTAAGGCTTCCGGCAACGTGTACAACTCTTACGTCATGGAGTCCGGCCAGGGACAGGATACGTCTTGCCGTCTCTTCGCCTGTAAGCCCGCTTGCGGAACGAACCTTTGAAAATTTGCTGAAGGTAGAGTTTACCAGACCTGATGCGCCTAAACACAATACAGCTCCGATGAGTACAAGAATATATGTAGGATCGAAATAATATCCTGGATAGTATCCCATAACAGCCTCCTTATTTTATGAAAGAATATCGTCTATGGTTACGTGATAGCCTCTTAAAAAGTCACTTACAGCCATGGCCTTTTTCCCGGGAGGAAGAACCCGCCTAATGGACAAAGCCCCGTCACCGGTGGCGACGATCCAGTATTCGCCGGAAGCAGAGATGGTTTTGCCGCAGACTGTATCGGAAGCATCAATGCCAAAAGCTTCAGCGGAAACGGCTCTGGCCGACAGAATCTTTAAAGGCTTGTCCCTGAAGGTGACAAAGGTTCCGGGCCAGGGGTAAAGTCCTCTGATATATCTAACAAGCTCTGCAGCAGGACGTCCAAGGTCGAGCTTTCCCAGGGATTTGTCTATCTTTTTCACATGGGTTGCAAGTGCCTCATCCTGCGGGACTGCGGACAGCCTGCCTTCAGATAAAAGGGAAAGTGCCTCTGTGATAGCCTCGCCTCCAAGAACTGCAAGCTTATCAAACAGACTTTCACCGGTATCATCGTCTGAAACAGGAATGGTCTTCTGCAGAAGGATGTCACCGTCATCCAGCCCCTCACCCATCTGCATTATGGTAACTCCGGTGATCTCATCTCCATTTAAGATCGCCCACTGTATGGGAGAAGCACCCCTGTATTTCGGAAGGAGGGATGCGTGGATGTTGATACATCCGAAACGGGGTATGTTAAGCACATCACCGGGCAAAAGCTGCCCGAAGGCTGCAACTATGAAAACATCGGCATTACAGTCCTTAAGAGTGCCGTATACACCCTCATCTTTCATCCTGCGTGGCTGGAATACAGGAATGTTTTTGTCAGCGGCCCAGACCTTTGCAGGCGGAGGTGTAAGCTTTGCCTTGCGTCCCACGGGAGCGTCAGGCTGGGTGACGACCATAGCTATATCATGGCCGGCTTTATCTAATGCTTCCAGTATGGGAACCGTGAAATCCGGCGTTCCCATGAACACGATCCGCATATTTATGCCTTTCTGTTTGCAACTAATATATTTGGTAATATTCTTCGCATCAATCCGCGTATTATAACAAAAATATGGCTAATCGTCAAAAAACAGGGAAAAAGAATTGACAGGAGAAAAATAGAGTGATATAACTGTATTAGCAGTATTAGTACAGTTATACACGAATGAGGGGGCGATGCTTTGGGTGTTATAGACTATCGGGACTCACGTGCGATATACGAACAGATAGCGACATACTATGAGAGGCTCATACTGCGTGGGATACTCAAGGAGGACGAGCAGCTTCCAAGCGTGAGGGCTCTGGCGATGGAGCTTTCCACCAATCCCAATACTGTCCAGAAGGCCTTTTCGCGTATGGAGGCTGAGGGCTTCATCTATTCAGTCAAGGGCAAAGGCAACTTTGTCAGCAGGCCGGTGGAGCTTTTAGAGAAAAAGCGGCAGGAGCTTGTATCAGGAATGTCGGTTATCCTTCACGAGGCACGGGAATTAGGGCTTGACGAAGAGAAAATCTTTACAGAAGCACGGAGGAATACTAAATGATTGATATTACAGATGTATATAAGACTTACGAAGGCTCCCCGGCTGTAAGCAATCTGTCCCTTCACATGAAGGGGGGAGAGGTTTTCGGACTTCTGGGAACCAACGGTGCGGGCAAGACCACGCTGCTTCGGATGATAGCCGGGATAATTAAGGCGGACAGCGGCAGTATTACCATTGATGGACTGCCTGTGTACGACAACCCTGTTGTAAAGGAAAAATTCTTTTTCATACCGGATGAGCTTTATTTTCTGCCTCATAGCAGGGGACGGGATATGGCAAGGCATTATGCCGGTATTTATCCTGATTTTTCCACGGAAGAATTTAATACAATGATGGAACGGTTCGGACTTGATCCGGCAAGAAGGATAAACAGCTTTTCAAAAGGCATGAAAAAGCAGCTTGCTGTAGTGCTGGGCTTGTCATCACATACCCGCTACCTGCTATGCGATGAGACCTTTGACGGACTTGACCCTGTTATGCGCCAGGCCACCAAAAGCCTTATAGCAGTCGCCATGGAGGAGCGCAGCCTTACAACAGTAATGACCTCCCATAATCTCCGGGAGCTTGAGGATGTTTGCGACCATGTGGGTCTTTTGCATAAGGGCGGTGTGCTTTTATCCAAGGATATCGAGGACTTAAAGATAGGAGTACAAAAGCTTCAGGTGGTCTACGCTGACGAGGATGACAGCTATAATGCCGAGGAGAGGATGAGCATTTTAGATCATAAGAGACAGGGAAGGCTTCATGTATATGTGGCCCGCCAGACGCCTGATGAGCTGGATGAGATTTTTGATGACATAGATACGGTGCTTTATGAAATACTTCCCCTCACTTTAGAGGAAATATTTATTAGTGAAACGGAGGTAGTCGGTTATGACATTCAAAAGATCATTAATGGATAATTACAGAAATCGGCTGTGGATCGTGGCACTGGTGATACTTACAGCGGTGCTGCAGTTTGTATTCATTCCGGCTGTCCACATGGGCGGAGCAAGGATACACATGATGGATATGGAGATGGATATTTTAAGCGATCCTCTTCCCGTACTGCTCCAAAATGCCGGAGGTGCGTGGCTTCAGGCATCAGCCTTTACCGGAATGCTTTTTACCTGTGCAATAGCGGCAATAATGGGAATACAGGGCTTTTCATACCTTTATCAGACGAGATCCGTGGATTTTTATGACAGCCAGCCCATAGCGTTTTCAAGGAGATTTTTTATAAATTACATCTCAAGCGTTATTCTGTATGCAGTCGTATATGGGATAGGAACGCTTTTGGCAGTGCTTGTTACGGTGGCCTTGGGCATGGGAAGTCCCGCGGTATTTATGGGACTGGCAGGTGAGTACATCTGGCTTGTGATCTTATTTATCGGAATGTATTCCATATCGGTTCTCGCCGCGGTGCTCTCTGGCAATCTTTTCATAGCAGCGCTGATGGACGCGTTTTTGTGCGGAATAGAGTTTTTATACAGGCTGATCAATTTCGGCTGCATGAACGGATGGTTTACGACCATGTATTCATTATCGGATGAGAAATTCCTGACCCCTGTAAGCCTTCCGATGTCCTGGTATATTATGAGATTTGCAGTCGGCATAATGCGGATTTCAAATCCCTGGGGCACAAGGACAGCGGAGGTTGTCAGCGTATTATCCGGCAGCCTGCCGGCAATGGCTATATGCCTTGCAATAGGCGCTGCCGCCACGGCTCTTGCCTATAACGCCTTTCTTTTCAGAAAAAGAGAGATGGTTCAAAAGGGGCTTTGCTTTGGCTTTGTGGAATCCTTTGTAAAATTCGCCCTTGGCATCAGCGGTGGAGTTCTCGCAGGGATGGCAGGTGATTCCATATTCGGCTCAATGTTTGGCTTTTCGCCGCTTACCGTGATCGTGATGGCTGTTACGGTGGTTCTGATCTGTGTTATAGGTGAATGGATACTGTCACTGGATATCACAAAGCTTTTGCGGAGGGCATGGCAGATCCCGGCATGTCTGGTGGTTTCGGGAATCATACTTTTTGTCTTTAAAACAGATGCCTTTGGATATGACAGATATATTCCCAAGGCATCAGAGGTGGAATCCTGCGCGTTTTATCCCACAAACAGCTTCTCCTTCACCATGATATCCGGTGATGAGAGCATAGAATGGGGCGGCAACAGAGACAGTTATTTTGCAAAATATATGCAGCTTTCAAATATTGAGGATGTTGAGGCTTTGGCAAAGCTCGGAATGGAAAAACAGCGCCTTGATCAGATTGGTGAAATGGATGCGGACTCGGATAACGCATATTACGAATACGACTGGCAGGCAATAGTGCTCTATCGCATGAAGAACGGGGCTGAGGTTTATCGAAGGATAGCCCTTCCCTATGATGTGGACAGAACGCTTATGGACGCGGTTTTAGGCAGCAAAGAGTACAGGGAAGCTTATTTTAATCCCAAGGGTGTGTATGAAGTCACTGCGTCTGTAATGAATACATATCCCAAGATCCAGATAAATACAATGTATTCAAACCGTGCCACCAGTCAGTCGGGGATAATGGATATTGATACCTTAAAGGAGTTTACGGACGCATACGAAAAGGATCTGTCAGCCTATGATTTTTCAATGACACAGGATGAAATCTGTATAGGAACGCTGGACATAAGCATTGCTTCAAGGTCTAATACATACGATTTTTCAATGGGAATGAACCAGACTCTTCCCATATATGAAAACTATACAGATGTAATAAAGGTACTCAGGGAGCATAATATGTACTGCGAGCTTTTGCCGCCCAAGGAGGATGTTGTAAAGGTTATCTCGGAGTATACCCAGTGGGATGAATACGGTGATGAATCCCAGTCAGTAACCGGCTCATACACAGATAAAAGCCGGATAGATCAGATAATGGATGAGCTTGAATTCAATATGTATGGGGAATGGTCAAAGGACAACTATAATGATGAGTATTTCTATATAACCGTTCTTACGGAAGCTGACGTGGCTTATACCGGTGACTCGGATGATCCGTCTGATTATACCAACAAGAATTGCGGAGTTAATCTTCCAATGCTGGTAAACAATGCTCCCGGTTTCTTAAAGGAGGACATGGGATATACACCTATGAAGTCAGAATAAGCTATTATTTTGCTTCAAATATGGAAAAATGGGGCGTAGTGTGCTAAAATAGTCAAGTTAATTGTGTTTTAGAAAGGACTTGATTATGAGAGAAAGCGGCATGCTGCTCCCCATTTTTTCTTTGCCGTCCAGATTCGGTATCGGAGCTTTTTCAAAGGAAGCATACGACTTTGTGGATTTCCTGTCAAAGTCAGCTCAGGGCTTCTGGCAGATACTTCCCATAGGACCTACGGGCTTTGGTAATTCGCCTTACCAGCCTTTGTGTGCTTTTGCCGGCAATCCCTATTTTATTTCTCCGGAAAAGCTTATTGAGGAAGGACTTTTGACCTGGGATGAGTGCAACAGCCGCTCATTCGGCGATGATGAGGGTACGGTTGATTATGGAGCCCTCTACGAGAACCGTTACGAGCTTTTAAGGCTTGCCTATGAGCGCTTCAGGGACAGGGAAGACGAGCAGGAGGAATATAAGGCTTTTTTGGAAAAGGAAAGCTTCTGGCTTGACGATTATGCCCTGTATATGGCGATAAAGTCATCACAGGAAGGGCGCTCATGGATAGATTGGGAGAATGAGTCCTTAAGAAAACGCGACAAAATGGCGATAAAGGAAGCAGAGGAAAGTCTTTCCGATGAGATTTCCTTTATCAAGTTCCAGCAATATGAATTTGATAAGCAGTGGCGCAGTTTAAGAGAATATGCCAATGACAAAAATGTCAAGATCATAGGTGATATTCCCTTTTATGTTTCCATGGACAGCGCTGATGCGTGGTCACATCCCGAAGTATTTTTGATGGATGAGGATCAGAAGCCTACGGTAGTGGCGGGATGCCCGCCGGATGCTTTTTCTGCCGACGGTCAGTTATGGGGCAATCCGATATATGACTGGGAAGGGCTTAAAAAGTCACATTACGACTGGTGGGTGCGCCGCATCAAGCGCAGCTACGAGTTTTATGATGTTATCAGGATAGACCATTTCCATGGCTTTTGTGATTATTACGCTATCCCCTACGAAGCGGAAACGGCAAGAGAGGGCAAATTGGAAAAGGGCCCGGGCATTGAGCTGTTTAAAGAGCTTGAAAAGCAGCTTGGCAGGCTTAATATCATAGCAGAGGATTTAGGCAACAATACCCCGGAGAATGAAAAGCTTCTTGCTGATACCGGCTTTCCCGGCATGAAGGTGCTGCAATACGGCTTCACAAGCTGGGACAGCTATTATGTCAACCACAGGCATACCAACAACTGCGTGGTATACACCGGGACTCACGACAATACCCCCACAGCGGCATGGTTTGAGGAGATCAACGACGGTGAAAGGGATTTTGCGAGACGGTATATTAATTCCATTCACACCGACAAAGGCCAGTTCGTATGGGATATGATCCGCGAGGCATACCGTTCTGTAGCGGATCTTTGTATAATACCGCTGCAGGATTATCTGTGCCTTGGAAGGGAAGCAAGGATCAACTGCCCCGGAAGCAGCGAGGGCAACTGGCAATGGCGGCTTAGAAGCGGAGTTATTTCAGATGAGCTTGCGTCTGCCATCAGGGGGCTGACGGAGGTTTACTCACGTGTTCCCAAAGAACCCGAAGAGGAGGAAAAGGAAGATGAGTGACAGAGTTTTACAAGGACTTGAGCCTGAAAAGGTATTCTACTATTTTGAGGAGATTTCACGTATCCCCCGTCCCTCATATCATGAAAAGGCTATAAGTGACTATCTGGTAAAGTTCGCGGCAGATCATTCTCTGGAGTGTATACAGGATGAGCTTGGCAACGTTATAATGATACGTCCCGCCTCAAAGGGCTGTGAAGACCGCAAGCCTATAATGCTCCAGGGGCATATGGATATGGTTTGCGAAAAGGAACCGGGCTGCGATAAGGACATGGAAAAGGAAGGACTTGACCTTTTTGTAGACTCCGACCTGATAGGCGCAAAGGGCACGACCCTTGGAGGAGATGACGGTATTGCCATCGCTTTCGCCTTGGCATTGCTTGAAGATGAGACATTAAAGGCTCCAAGGCTTGAATTCGTATGTACCGTTTCCGAGGAAGTGGGAATGGACGGAGCCCATGCCATAGATTTCTCACCCTGCAAAGCAAGAAGACTCATAAACATTGACTCCGAGGAAGAGGCTTCAGTGATTATCGGCTGCGCAGGCGGCGGCAGGATGGAGATAACTCTTCCTGTTATCAGGAAAGCTTCAAAAGACGCAGTCTTTGAATTAACGGTTGACGGACTCCTTGGAGGACATTCGGGGACCAGCATCAATGAAGGCAGAGCCAATGCCAACATGCTCATGGCAAGGATATTAAGAAAGCTTTCCCAGAGCATGGACATATCATTGATTTCATTTGAGGGCGGAAATAAAGATAACGCCATACCAAGAATCTCAAAGGCCGTGGTCTGTGTGCCTGCCGGTGATGCGGGCTCACTTAAAGATATTGTCAGTAAAGAAGCATCAGATATTAAGCTTATCTATGCGCAGGCCGATCCGGATATAAAGGTTTTGGTAAAAGAGTGCGAAGCTGCTGACAGGGAGGCTCTGTCGCTTGAAGACACCAGAAAGATAATAAGACTTTTGCTCTCGCTCCCCAATGGGGTTATAAGGATGAGCAGTATCGAGGGGCTTGTTGAAACTTCATTAAACCTGGGTGTGCTTAAGCTTTCTGACAAGGAGATCAAATTAGTTTATTCCTTAAGGAGCAGTGTGGCAGCAGCCTATGACGCTTTAAGGGAGAATATGCGTTTTATGGCTGAAGGCTACGGAGCGGATGTAAAGGTACATTCCGAATATCCGGCATGGGAGTATGTCAAGGATTCTCCCTTACAGAACGCCATCAGAGACATATACAGGAGGCAAAATGGCAAAGACCTTCGTGTTGAGGTTATACATGCAGGGCTTGAATGTGGCTTGTTCGCAAAGAAGCTGCCCGGGGTTGATGCCATATCCATAGGACCGGATCTGTTTGACATACACACCCCGAATGAACGTATGTCCATAGCTTCTGTTCAGAGGGAGTACGCTTTGGTAAGGGAGCTTATAGAAACCCTATGAGATTCAGACTGCGATACAGCGAGGTAGACAGCGGCGGCAGGCTTACGATAGTTTCGCTGATCAACTACCTTCAGGACACCGTTACCTTCGTTTCGGATGAGGCGGGATGCACCCTGCAATATCTCATGGAAAACGGCTGGGGATGGTTCATTACAAGCTGGGAGATTTACATTGACAGGCTTCCGTCCTACGGAGAAGAGATTGAGATAGACACCTGGGCGACAGAGCTTAAGGGTGTGATAGCATACAGGGACATAATCATTAATGATTGTGACGGAAATTTAATCGTGAAAGCAAGATCCCTGTGGGTTCTGATGGATCTGAAAAAGCTCTCGCCTATAAGGATACCCGCGGATTTGCTGGCCAGGTACGATACAAGGGAGCCTTTGCCCGGAGAATGGAGGGGCAGAAGGATAAAGACCTTAGACGGGCTGCTTTCTGATGAGCCTGAGCGTCTGGTTGAGGTGCTGCATCTTCATCTTGATACCAACGGCCATATGAACAATGCTTATTACGTTGAGATTGCAAGGGAGCAGATCCCGGAAGGCAAAAGGATAAGCAGCATTCGTACAGAATACAAGAAGTCAGCGGTACTGGGAGATGTTATAAACGTTTTTGAAATGTGCGATGGAGACCTCCTGCAGGTGGCGCTTACCTCCGGTAACAAAGATATTTTCGCGTTAGTTGAGTTTGAGATCTTATGATCGAATTGAGTGAAGACATGAAAAGAAGAATTATAACTACGATTTTCATAGTGACCTTTATGGCTCTTTCCGCAATGGGTATACATGCCTTTGCAAGTGGAGCTCTTGACTTTGAAGAGGAGAGTTCTTCGCAGGATTTTGAGGGAGAAGAGATAACCTCTGTTGTGGAACAGGAGGTTCCTCTTGAGATAGCTGACGAAGATCTTCCCGACAGCGATACTTTGTTGAATGGCTATCTGGAGCAGGCAGCCATGGAGGTTGCGGGGGAAGAGGCTGATCTT
>CAJOFN010000048.1 GCA_905233905.1 uncultured Lachnospiraceae bacterium | reverse complement strand
GCTTCCTTTTTAGCCTGCTTTTCGGTCAGCTCACCGCTTTCCTGCTTCTGGTGAACCTCTTCTATTACGGAAACCGCGATTTCGGTTTCGTGCTTTAATTCGTCCTGAATATCCGCCAGCAGACGATTGCGGAAGGCTTCGGTCTGCTCTGAATTATTGCGGAGTGTGTTGGCTATGGAAAAAATTTCCAGCCCGATCGATGTCACTAAGGTAACACCTATGATGACGGCTACCAGAATGATCTTAATGGAACCGAATCGTTTTTTGACCTTCTTATTCATTGAAAATCCCCCTTAAAAATTAAATATACTCTGATTATAGCGGTTGCCTGTATGTATTTCAACTGTTTTACAGCATATGTTTGCGGACTATCATCTCGCACACCTCGTGATTGGTCTTGGTATGGGCAAACATGTTGAGGATGGTCTCTGCCGCGTCGTCCTTCTTCATGCCGTTAAGCCCTTTTCTGATAACATCCGCTGCCTCCATTTCTTCCCTGTTAAGCAGCAGATCTTCCCGCCTTGTGGAGGATTTGGCAAGATCGATCGCCGGGAATACCCTCTTTTCTGAAAGCTTGCGGTCAAGCACCAGCTCCATATTGCCGGTACCCTTAAACTCCTCAAATACAATATCATCCATCTTGCTGCCGGTATCTACAAGCGCCGTTGCAAGAATGGTAAGACTTCCGCCCTCTCTCATATTCCGCGCCGCTCCGAAGAAACGCTTGGGCATATGCAACGCCGCGGGATCAAGACCTCCTGAAAGCGTCCTTCCGCTGGGCGTGACCGTAAGGTTGTAGGCTCTTGTAAGTCTGGTAATGGAGTCTAAAAGGATCATAACATCCTTGCCATGCTCCACCAGCCTCTTTGCCCTCTCAATAACCATCTCCGACACACGCTTATGATGCTCCGGAAGCTCATCAAAGGTGGAATAGATTACCTCAACATTACCGCCCTCTATGGTCTCCTTCATGTCCGTGACCTCTTCCGGTCTCTCATCAATTAGCAGGATGATAAGATGCATGTCAGGATTTGCGTATTTGACGGATTTTGCCACTTCCTTTAATAAGGTGGTCTTGCCGGCCTTGGGCTGTGAAACGATCATTCCTCTCTGCCCCTTGCCTATGGGGGAGATCAGATCTACTATCCTTGCGGCCACGCTGCCCCCCGGACGCTCTAATTTAAGCCTCTCATCCGGGAATATAGGAGTCAGATCCTCGAAATTAGGCCGTCTGGAGGCCTGCTCAGGCGAAAAACCGTTGATCCTGTCAATGAATAACAGGGCTCCGAATTTGTCCGTGGGATTATTCTTACGGGTCTTGCCTCTTATTATGTCGCCGGTCTTTAAGTTGAATTTGCGGATCTGCGAAGGAGAAACGTATACATCATTCTCCCCCGGCAGATAATTCTCACACCGGATGAAGCCATATCCGTCAGCAAGCACCTCAAGTATCCCGTCAGCAACCTTTGCATCGTCAAAATGCTGCGGCGCTCTTTCGGTCTTTTCGGACTTTTCTGACTTCTCAGACGTCTCCTGCCTGTCAGTCCGCTCCCGCTCTCCCTTAGCGGCGTTGCCGGAGGACTCACTCTCCTGCTGCGCATCCAGCTCAAGCATTGCCTCGATCACCTCGTGCTTTTTCATCTTGGTAATACCGCGGATGCCCCTGTGCTTCGCTAATGCTTTCAGCTCCGACACAGGAAGTGTCTCATATTTTTCTCTCATAATATTTCTCCAAATTCATGGGATTTGACGTCTGAATAGACGTTGGAACTAAATCTATGTATACAAACAGATACGCGCTACAAGATGTAGTATACCTCTTTTCATAAAATAAAACAACATTCTTTAAAAAAATTTGTATAAATTATATGATTTCCTGTATAATGGTCTCGCTATCAAATTGAAAAGCTCAAGGAGACCTGTATATGAATTACGATGAACTGGCACTGAAAAAACATCTTGAATGGAACGGCAAGCTCGATACTGTTGCCAAGGCCCATGTGAATACAACCGATGATCTTGCCATAGCCTACACACCCGGCGTCGCCGCTCCCTGCCGCGTCATTGCCGACGACCCTGACAGCGTATACCGTTACACAATGAAAGCAAACACAGTAGCGGTTGTTACCGACGGCAGCGCTGTTTTAGGACTGGGAAATATCGGTCCTCTGGCAGCCCTTCCCGTAATGGAAGGCAAATGCGTTCTTTTCAAGGAGTTTGGGGGTGTCAACGCCTTCCCGATCTGCCTTGACACCCAGGATACGGACGAGCTTGTGGATATGATCGTTGCCCTTGCTCCAGGCTTTGGCGGCATCAATCTTGAGGACATTTCCGCCCCTCGCTGCTTTGAGATCGAAAGACGGGTACAGGACCGGCTGAATATCCCCGTATTCCACGACGACCAGCACGGAACCGCCATTGTTGTGCTCTCCGGTATCATCAATGCCCTGCGGCTTACAGGCAAGGATAAAGAGGCCTGTAATGTCGTGATCAACGGTGCCGGTTCTGCCGGTATAGCTATCGCAAAGCTGCTGCTGCGTTACGGCTTTAAAAAGCTTATAATGTGTGACAGCCACGGCATCATCCATTCCGGGTCAGACCGTCTCAACGAAGCCAAGAAGGAAATGCTTCAACATGTAAACTTAGATGACCGTTCCGGCGATCTTTCGGATGCCATGAAGGGTGCTGACATCTTTATCGGCGTATCTGTGGCGGATGTTGTAACACAGGATATGGTAAGGTCTATGAACGAAGACGCCATTATTTTTGCCATGGCAAATCCCGTTCCTGAGATCATGCCCGATCTTGCCAAAGCCGCCGGAGCCAGGGTTGTCGGTACCGGACGTAGCGACTTCCCCAACCAGGTCAACAACGTTGTCGCCTTCCCGGGCATATTCAAGGGCGCATTGGAGGGCAGAGCCCGCCGTATTACCGAGGATATGAAGCTTGCGGCCTCCATAGCGATAGCATCCCTTGTATCCGACCCGGATCTGAATGAAGAGTATGTCCTTCCCCAGCCCTTTGATCCCCGTATCGCGGAAGCGGTTTCCAAGGCAGTAAAGGAACAGATTCACTGATAACGCTATGGCTGATTTCTCACTCACCTACAGGATAATCATCATAGAGCTTTTAGACCGCGCATCCGCGCCCCTGTCCAATGCCATGATCTGTGATTTTACGGCAGAGACGGACCTGATGGATTATTTTGCGACCCAGCAGACCATCAACGACCTTATTGACGCCGGGATGATAACCTCCGAGGCTTCAGCCACAAGCACACAGTATCACGTTACCGAACAGGGAAAGGAGACTTTAAGATTATACCGTTCAGAGGTCCCTGCAAGGATCAGGGAAAGCATAAAGTCCTTTTTGAAAAATAACAAGGTATCCATACAATATGACAGCTCTCTCTCCGCGGACTACCATCCCTCTCCCGAGGGCGGTTACCTTTGCAGCCTTCGCCGCCTTGAGGAAGGGCAGGTGATCATAAGCCTCCTGCTCCATGTATCCTCCGAAAGCGCTGCCGAAGCCGCCTGCGTCAACTGGCGCAGCTTAAATGAAGAGCTTTATTCCGTCATATTAGACAATCTTATAAGATAAATGTGGACGACAGGATTTGAACCTGCGATCTTCAGAGTCGGAGTCTGATGCGTTATCCAGCTACGCTACGCCCACAAAGCGTACTACATTTTATCATAAGCCGTATCACCCGTCAAATACAGTTGTAATGAAAATAATTATTTGTTAAAATATATTCCGAATTTTACAGCCAATAGAAAGAGAGTTTTACATCATGGCATTAAGAGAGATCAGGCTCCAGGGAGACCCCATATTATACAAGGAGTCAAGACCGGTAGAGAAAATGACACAGCGCACCTCCATACTCATAGATGATATGATAGAGACCATGTATGATGGCGAGGGAATAGGGCTTGCAGCTCCCCAGGTAGGAATACTTCGCAGGCTTTTTGTGATAGATACCGCCGAAGAAGGCGAGGAAAACCATCCCCTGGTATTTATAAATCCCGAGATCCTTGAGACAAAGGGCGAGCAGTCAGGCACGGAAGGCTGCCTCTCTGTCCCCGGCAAGGTCGCAAGCGTCATAAGACCAAGCTATGTTAAGCTTAAGGCCTTTGATCGTGACATGAGGGAATTTATCATGGAGGCTGAAAATGTCCTTGCAAGGGTCATTCTCCACGAGTACGATCATCTAAACGGTCATCTGTATCCTGAAAAGGCGGATGGTCCTCTCCTTGACGTGGAAGATATAGAAGAAAGCGACGACAGCGATGCCGTAATAGAAGGCAAAGAGCCTATCTCTGTCACATATATATAGAATTACATCGAATTAACATCCCGGACAGCACGAAGCCTGGAAAGAGCCCTGGCGAGTGATGCCTGGGATGCTTCATATTCTGAGCGCGAGCGCTTCTGGCGAAGCTCCTCTTCTGCCCTGGCTTTGGCTTCCTCTGCGCGCCTGATGTCAATCTCCCAGGGATATTCAGCAGTCTCAACTAACAGAGTTACCACGTTATTTGACACCTGCATGCTTCCCCTGCCAACAACTACCTCTTCCCAGCTTTCATCCTCTTTCTGGATGCGGATATTGCCCATATCAATACCTATGAGCATGGGTTCATGATCTGCCATCACGCCCCTTGTACCGTCACCCACTGACACTACAACCTGAAGGCATTTCCCTTTGAAGAAATTACGGTCTGCGGCATATATTTCCAGCGTAAAAAGTTTAGGCATCTTCTTCTCCCTGCCTCATGCTAAGCTTCTTTGCCTTTTCCCTGACATCATCGATATTACCCACATTGAAAAACGCCGCTTCCGGATAATCGTCCATGTCACCATCTAATATGGCTCTGAAGCCTTTAACGGTTTCCGCAACAGGAACAAAGGCTCCGGGAACTCCCGTAAACTGCTCGGCAACATGGAAGGGCTGTGACAAGAAGCGCTGGATCTTTCTGGCGCGGTAAACCGTAAGCCTGTCCTCTTCTCCCAATTCATCCATACCAAGTATGGCGATTATGTCCTGAAGCTCCTTGTATTTCTGCAATATCTCCTGAACCTCGGTTGCCACCCTGTAATGCTCACGCCCGACGATCTCCGCCTCTAATATACGTGACGAGGAAGCAAGGGGATCTACCGCCGGATAAATACCCTGCTCCACTATCTTTCTTGAAAGAACCGTCGTTGCGTCGAGATGGGCAAAGGTCGTCGCAGGAGCTGGATCGGTAAGGTCGTCAGCAGGCACATATACAGCCTGAACAGAGGTAACCGAACCATTTGCGGTAGAAGTTATACGCTCCTGAAGCTCTCCAAGGTCTGTCGCCAGAGTAGGCTGATAACCAACAGCTGAAGGCATGCGCCCCAGCAGGGACGACACCTCTGAGCCTGCCTGTATGAATCTGAATATATTATCAATGAAAAGCAGCACATCCTGGTTGCAGACATCCCTGAAATATTCGGCAATGGTAAGACCTGTCTGTGCCACGCACATTCTTGCTCCGGGGGGCTCGTTCATCTGTCCGAATACAAGGGCTGTCTTGTCTAATACCCCTGATTCCTTCATCTCGTTCCAGAGGTCGTTGCCCTCTCTCGAACGTTCTCCCACGCCGGTAAATATGGAATACCCGCCATGCTCCGTAGCAATATTCCTGATAAGCTCCTGGATAAGTACGGTCTTTCCAACACCTGCTCCGCCGAACAGTCCGATCTTGCCGCCCTTCGCGTAGGGCGCTAAAAGGTCTACTACCTTGATGCCGGTTTCTAATATCTCAACCACCGGGCTTTGCTTCTCAAAGGAAGGAGCCTTGCGGTGTATGCTCCAATGCTCGGCATCCTCAAGGGATTCGCCGTCATCCATGGTCTCCCCGACCACATTTAATAGTCTTCCCAGGGTACACTCACCAACAGGAACAGATATGGGGCTTCCGGTAGACCTCACATCCATATTCCGGTGAAGCCCTTCGCTTGCGGAAAGCATAATGCATCTTACCACACAAGAAGACATATGCTGCTCAACCTGCATTATCTGGCGCCTGCCCCGGTTTGTAACCTCAAGGGCATCCTTGATATAGGGAAGCTCCCCCGGGTCAAACTTAACATCCACAACCGGACCCATTACACTAACTATTTTGCCGATAGCATTATCACTCATCGTAATCCTCGTTCTCGTCCTCGTCTTCGTACATTTTTTTGCGCTTCGCCCTTGCACCGCTTGATATTTCGGTGATCTCCTGGGTAATCCTGCTCTGCCGCTCTCTGTTATAGGTCATTTCAAGCCTTTTGAGCATGTCTGTAGCGTTCTTGTTCGCTGCATCCATCGCCAGCATACGGTCATTTTGTACAGTACAGAACGCCTCCACCAAAGCACCGTAAACATACCCGATCAGAAGGCTCGGCACCATATTATCCAAAACCGCGTTGGGGTTCGGAAGCATCTGAAAGCTTTCCTTTTCAAGATTTTCCAGAAGGTTGCGGATATCCTCATCATCCATTGCAGCCCGGTCCTCCGGATCAATGGAAAGCACCGTCTTTACATCAGTGGGAACTGACAGCGGAAGCAGTGTACGCACCTGAACCTCTGACAAAACTCCTCGCTTCATCATGGTATAGATCACCACAAGCTCATCCATGTTCCCTTCCAGGAACTCATCTACTAAGACCGAAGTAATGTCGCGCGCCCTTGATATGGTGGGACTCTGTACCGTATATTGGAAATGTCCCGCGATCTCCATCCCCCTTTTCTGGAAATGTGATCTGCCTACTTCACCAACCGCGTATATTCTTGGGGTTGTCCTGCATTTTTCAAACTCTGCATCCGCTGCCTTTAAAACATTGTGGTTATACGCCCCTGCCAGTCCCTTGTCATCAGTGATAATAAGGTAACTTCTGCGTCTCTCCTCAAGAGGAGGGAACTGCCCCAGATCCAAAAATACATCAGTGGTTCCGGGAGGAAGGTGACGCATTATCAGGTCAAGCATATCCGAAACCCTTATGAAAAACGGCTCTGTTTCCTGAAGCATCCGTCTGGCTTTTCTGACCTTGTTTGATGAGATCAGATACATGGCGTTGGTAATTTTTAAGGTATCGTTAATGCTACGCATACGATCCCTGATCTCTTTTATACTTGCCATTAATAAGCTCCTGTCAGTACGGCATCTTGTCTAATTTCTCATCTGCAGCATCAGGAGAAGCAAGATACTCTTTTGCAGCTTCTATTATCTCTGCCCGCAATCTGTCGGGGAGATATTTTTCCTGACGAAGCTCCAGGCAGATCTTTTCCTGCCGGTGATGGAACCAGTTAAGCATCCTACGCTGAATGAGCTTTATTTCGTCCTTATCTGTTTCATCAAGAAGCCCCGCATTGGCAACTATAAGGGTGATCGCCTGGTCAGCCATGGGCATGGGGCGCCCAAGCCTCTGCTTCAAAAGCCCCATAAGCACCTGCCCATGGGCAAGCTGATGCTTGGTTGACTCATCCAGATCAGAAGAAAACTGGGTGAATACAGCCATCTCCCTGTACTGTGCCAGATCTATACGGATACTTCCGGAGGACTTTCTTATTGCCTCTGCCTGCGCCTTGCTTCCTACACGGGATACTGACAAGCCGACATTTACCGCGGGTCTCATTCCCTCAAAGAACAGATCGCTCTCCAAAAAGATCTGACCGTCCGTGATGGAAATAACATTTGTGGGAATATAAGCTGAAACATCTCCTGCCTGGGTCTCAACTATGGGAAGAGCGGTTATGGAGCCGCCACCCAGCTCATCTGAAAGCTTTGCCGATCTTTCTAACAGTCTGGAGTGAAGATAAAAGATATCTCCGGGATATGCCTCTCTTCCGGGAGGCCTTCCCAAAAGCAGGGAAAGTGAACGGTACGCTACCGCATGCTTTGAAAGATCATCATAGATTATCAGGGCATGCTGTCCCCTGTGCATATAATATTCAGCCATTGCCGTACCGGCGTATGGCGCTATGTACTGCAATGATGCCGGGTCGCTTGCCATTGCCGCTATAACAGTGGTATACCGCATGGCGTCATGTGATTTTAAGGTATTTACAAGCTGCGCAACCGTGGAAGCCTTCTGTCCTATGGCAACATAAATACACACAACACCGGTATCGTGCTGATTGATTATAGTATCAAGAGCGATACTGGTCTTGCCTGTCTGACGGTCTCCGATAATAAGCTCCCTTTGCCCCCGGCCTATGGGAAACATCGTATCTATCGAAAGTATACCCGTCTCCATCGGCTCGCATACGGACTGCCTCTCTGCGATCCCGGGTGCCGGCTGTTCTATTGGATAATAATCCACGGGTCTGATGTTTGCTCCGCCGTCAAGAGGCGCTCCCAAAACATCAACTACCCTTCCCAGATAATCCTCTCCTACGGAAATTCCCGCTTCACGGTTCATGCGTACCACATGGCTTCCGGCGCGGATTCCCCTCTGGTCGCCGAACAGGATAACGCCTACGCTCTTCTCCTGAATATCAAGAACCATACCCCGGGTACCGTCTTCAAAAATAACGATCTCACCGTAGTATACGTCCCCCACATCCCTGATGGTTGCTATACCGTCGCCTATGTCAATGACTGTACCGATCTCCTTTGCTTCCGCCAGAAGCTCGAACTCCTCGATCCTGCCCTTTAAGATGGATATGATATTCTCTTCCTTATTATGAGGGCGCAGAAAGCTGTCATGACTGATGATAAGCCCTTGTTCAAGCTGATCGGCTCTTCCGCTGTCAGACCAGTCATATTCAAAATTCTTGTATTTTATCACAAATCCGCCGGAAAGTGACGGATCATTTGTCAGCTCTATGTTTATGGAATCGTCGTCAAATCTCCTGCGCAGGATCTCTGTGATCTTTTCAAGCTGGCTCTTGTCGGGAGGCGTTGTGCTGTAGCGCAGGATCGCTGTTCTGGCGGCTTCTTCTGTTATACCCCGGCTCATATATGCTCTCCCATTTCAAGATCCTCCAGCGCGGCTCTGATAAAACGCTCATAGAGCTCTTTGTCATTATCCTCGCTGTGGATCTGACCCGATATCTTTGAAGCCGCGGAAAGAACTAACTCCGCGATTGCGTCTTCATTCTTGGAGCGCTCTCTGGCGTAGGTATCATCGGCGGAACGTCTGGCTTCCTCGATCATATTATCAGTCTGCTGCTTTGCTTCACTGAGAATTCTTTCACGTACACCGTAAGCAACCTTTTTGGTTTCCGCAAAAACAGCTTCCTTTTCTGCCTCTAAACGGGCGTATTCAGTCTCATATTTTTCCTTGGCTGCCTCTGCCTCTGCCTTTATTTTTGCTGCTTCGCTTTTGACATCCTCCATCTCCTTTTCACGAAGACGCAGTATCTTGTCAACCCTCTTAAAGAGTATGAAACGGAAGATCAAAAACAGGATAAGCAGATTTATGATCATATAAATGATGCTCATATTAACACTTAACATATCTATCTCCTGTTTATGAAACCAGTATTATAATGGCGATAACGAAACCGTAAATTGCGGTTGCCTCTGCAAGCGCCCCACCCAAAAGCAGCAGCGTCATGATCTTGCCGCTTGCCTCCGGCTGCCTTGCAACGGCGTCAACAGCCTTTCCTGTAGCGATTCCTATTCCTATTCCGGCGCCAATACCTGTAAATGCAGCGATAGCGGCTGCAAGAGTTGTAAGATCCATTGATAAAACCTCCTTGAAATTATGTTGTGCTTATGCTGTTGCTTCCTTTGGGGGCAGCATCAATATGCGGCGGTAAAATGCCCATACATCAAACTGATCCTCTTCGGCTTTCTTCCGCGCTCTTTCCGCCCGGCGCTCAGCTCTGGCCGCAGCAGCAGCTGCCTTTCTAACAGCCTTTTCCTCAGGCGTTTCCCGCTCCTTGTCCTCTGTTGCTTCCGCGATGTAGAGTGAAGTCAGAAAACAGAAAACATATGCCTGTATAAGACCATCAAATATATCAAAATATACGCTTAAGACCGCCGGCAGAAATACCGGTATCACGACCTTGATCATCTCCATGATAACAGTTGCGCCCAGGACATTTCCGAACAGTCGCATGCAAAGAGATAAGGGTCTGATCCCAAGCTCTAAAATGTTCATGGGAAGTATGACCGGTATTGGCTCCTTAAAATCCGAAAGCCAGGTGGCAAAACCCTTTTTCCGGATACCTGCCGCCTCTACCAGAACAATACTCATAAGCGCTAAAGCAGCCGTAACATTTAAGTCCATGGT
>CAJOFN010000047.1 GCA_905233905.1 uncultured Lachnospiraceae bacterium | reverse complement strand
AAAAGGCCCTGTGATGGCAGCCGCCATTGTAGGGGGTATCCAGATCTTTGGATTTTTAACTATATTGCCCATCTGAAGCATTGATGTTCCTATGCCCTGAGAAACAAAGCCTCCCCAGCCGTTTTCCCTGAAGGATATCACCGCAAAGCCTATCATCTGCGCGCAGCAGCCTGCTACCGCTGCCCCGCCGGCAAGTCCTGTAAGGCCTAAAGCCGCGCATATGGCTGCTGAAGAAATGGGAAGGGTCAGCGCGATCCCCACAACAACGGCAACAACTATTCCCATGAAAAGAGGCATGAGCTCCGTCGCCCACATTATAATATTACCCAGGGCCATTGCAGCCCTGCCAATGGGCGGCGCAATAAGATAGGACAGAAGAATACCAAGCCCAATGGTCACAAAGGGTGTCACAAGAATATCTATCTTTGTCTCCCCTGCAACCGCTTTTCCAAATTCCGTAGCAATTATAGCCACAAAAAGTACCGCAAGAGGTCCTCCTGCTCCTCCCAAAGCGTTAGAGGCAAAACCCACCGATACCATGGAAAACAGCACAAGCGGCGGGCTGTTTAAGGCATAGGCTATTGCCGTTGCCATTGCGGGGCCGCTCATTGCAGAAGCTATTCCACCCACGGTATACTGGGCTTCTCCGATGGACGCTACAGTCATTGTCAGAAACGGAACATGAAACTGAGCGCCAATGGTATTGATTATGGTCCCTATAAGAAGGGAACAAAACAATCCCTGGGCCATTGCCCCTAACGCGTCAACTCCGTATCTCTTTAAGGATATCCTTATATCCTTTTTCCTTAAAAAACCCTTAAGTTTACTCATTTGTTTATTACCTTCTCCATTCCATCCCAGTCAAATCGTTTCATTGCCCTTTCCAGCTCTGACACCTTTATCTCATCATCCACGGGAAGCCTGTATTCCCTGAGCTGCTCTACTATCATCTCAACGGAATCATAATCCATCTGCGTGATAACATCCTTTAATGCCATATACGCATCATCAAGGTCGCCCTGAAGGATCATTTCCTTATCGGAGTCGTCTTCCTTTACCCCAAGCCGCGAGAGCTTATCCTTGTAAGCCCTGTAGTCCTCGAGCAGCCTTGATGTATTGTTTCTTATCAGATCAATATCATGGCTGTTGCCGGCATCCTCAAGCCTCTGGCAGAAGGACGAAAGGGAGTTAGCCCCTATTATCCTTGCAGAGCTTTTCAGTGCATGAACCTTTACAGTATAAAGCTTTATATCTCCGCCTGCAAATGCTTCTTCAATAACCTTTGAATTTTCATCGATGGAATCATAAAACATGTTAAGGGAATTAACGAAAGCGCCTGCTCCTCCGGAGCTCTTTATGCCATCCTCAACTGTTATTCCATCCACATCGTATATCCAGAGCATATCGTCAGAAAGCCTGATATCGGTTTCCTCCACCTCTGATACCACAGGCTTCATCATTATTTCCTGCGGCAGATGCTTCATAATGGTCTTTTCCACCGTTATTGGATCTATGGGCTTGGCAAGGTATCCGTCAAAGCCCTTGGATTTATAGAAATCCTCCCCGCCTGCCGTGGAATTGGCGGTAAGGGCATATACCGGAAGGTTGGGATAGCTTTCCCTGATGTGCCCCACTGTCTCTATACCGTCCATTCCCGGCATCATATGATCTAAAAGCACCACATTAAAGGTACCGTATTTCAGCTTTTCAAGGCACTCCTCACCGCTGTCGGCTGTGGTGATGAACATCTTTGTAGGCTTTAACAGGCCCTTTATTACGGTAAGGTTCATCGGGTTATCGTCCACCACAAGGATATCCGCGTCTGGAGCTATAAACTGGGGAACATAAGGTCCCTTATTCGCGCTGTCGTCCTCTTCCTTAAACTCTCCTATCTCATCTGCGTCAGCAACCTTCTGCGCAAAGGTAAAGATAAATTCAGAACCCTCTCCGTAAACGCTCTCACACCAGAGCTTACCATCCATGAGCAGGGCAAACTGCCTTGAAATATCAAGCCCCAGACCTGTTCCCTGAATAGCGCTGTTCTTTTCCTCATCAAGCCTCTCATATGCCGTAAACAGCTTTTCAAGATCCTCCGGCTTTACTCCTATTCCGGTATCCTTTACCGAGATCCGAAGCCTGCATATCTCATCATCCTTTTCCTCTACCAAGACCTTAAGCGTAAAGCCCCCTGCGCTTGTGTATTTCACCGCATTTGTAAGGAGGTTTAAAACTATCTGCTTTATCTTTCCGTTGTCGCCGTAAAGCCTTCCACCTCAAACCACAGCTTCTTGTCGTTGCTCCTTACCCTTATCATGGTAATAACAGACCTGAAAAGCTCAGCGGTATCATACTCCTGTTCAACCAGATGCATCTTACCTGATTCGATCTTTGAAATATCCAGAAGGTCATTTATAAGGCTAAGCAGGGATTCTGAGGCGCTCTTAATATCTCCCGCGTAGCTGGTCACGGAAGAATAATAGGCCTTGGGTACATCCGTGGTATCCTCTCTTAAGATCATTTCATCCATACCCATAATGGTATTAATGGGGGTTCTGATCTCATGGGACATATTTGCCAAAAATCTCGACTTGGCGGAATTGGCTCGTTCAGCCTCATCTCTTGCCTTTTGGATCTCATTATACTGCCTGCGGATTATAGTTCCGGTCATAACCCGCCATACAATAAGACCGGCGATGGTGGCAAGCAAAGCTAAGAGAAGCAGCCTTACCACCAAAAGCTCCAATACTTTCGGCTGCTTTACAAGATTAAAAACCTCATCCTGATAAACTGAGCCGTCAGCCCCGTTTACAACCTGAATATGCAGGGGATAATCTCCGTATTTAAGCTCCGTAAATTCCAGGTTGGTAAGATTGCTTAACGGAACGGTTATACCCGGATCATCATATCCTGATAAAAACATATGTATAGTGGGATTTTCCAGGGTATAGTCCATGATGGACGCGCTGATCTGGATACGACCGGATTCCGCCGGGATCACATAGGTCCCGTCACTAAGGGGCTTTACCTCCCCGCTGCTGCATACCACAGATTTAACCTTAATCCTTATTGTTTCAGACTGTTCAAAAAAATGTTTGATATTAACCCTGCTGACACCGCTTCTGCAGGCCATATAAAGATTTCCTTCATCATCCAGTCCGCTGAAGGAATTAGCGGTGACAACGCTGGGAAGCCCGTTTGCGATAGTAAAAAGACTGTAATCAAAGGGCTCGCCCGAAAGCATCTGATCGGCATTTACATAATACACACCATATGAAGAAAGTATCCAGAGATTGTCATCCTCCCCATAATAAATATCAAAGTTATTATTGTACGGAAACTCATCAACATTGGTGATGCTCTGTCCTATCATGTATTCTATGGAATTGGAGGTGATCACCCAGTAAAGCTCTCTTTTTTCATCCCATTTTATGCGCATTACCACATCACTGGTAAGACCGTCATCCCGTCCTATCTTATTGATCTCATTATTGTCAATGGAATATATCCCGTCGCCATCGGTTCCCACATATATTTCCCCGTCTCTTCCGTCACATACGGTAAGTATAACGGTATTCTGCATCCCGTCATCCCTTCCGTAGCTTCTTTTCACCTTCCCGTCCTTTATGATACAAAGTCCGTCGTTAGTTCCGACCAGTATCGACCCATCTGAAGCTAAGGACGTGCATCTTACATAATTACTGCAAAGACCATCCTCCTCCATATAACTTATTATTTCTTTGTCCTTTGTATAGCAGATAAGCCCCCTGGTGCCGTTAGCTGTAGCTATCCAGAGGTTGCCGTCATTATCCGTCATCAGGCATCTTACTCTCTCGTCCCCTATGTAATCTGTTAATTCATTTTCTATGGGCTTTGATCTCTTATCCACTATGGAAAGCCCCGCATCCGTTCCTATGTAAAGCTTTCCATCTGACATACATGTACTGTTTGATACTTCACTTTTCAACCCCGCAATTTCCGTAACGCTTTGAAAATTGCTGGTAACGATCTTCATTACTCCCTGTCTGGAGGAAGCAAACCACAGATTCCCCTGATAGTCAGTAGTCATCATCTCTATGGCGTTATTCAGCGGAACATTTTCAAGCTGATGAAAGCCATCCTTTTCATCCAGATATCCGGCGGCAGTCTGCGAGCTGACCCATATCCGGTCACAGGCCTTTGTGATATAATTGACCCCGTCCAGCGGCTTTACGGAAATCTCCGAAAGCTTCGAGGCTTTATCTCCAAAGCTTCCCCTGTATAACCTCCCTGACTGTGTGCCGTAATATACCTCGTCGTTCTTTTCACTGTCCACATATATTGCAGTAATATTTTCACCTTCAAAATCACTGCTCTCATAATACTCATTTATCTCCGTTCCTTTTATGGAAAATACTTCTCCATCCCAGGTCAGCCCGTAGATCAACCCGTCTGAACCTGTCTGAAGGGTGTCTATTATCTTGGAATTGATGCGGTCATCCTTCAGCGCCCTAAGCTCCATGTCATCTTCCACATAGGCTATCCCGATAGCTGTTCCTATATAGATCGTACCGTCCGCTCCTTCGGTAATAGCCCTTATGGATGAAGACGCCAGCCCGTCCTTGTAGGTAAAATGTGTTCTCTTATCACCCTCAATAACAACTATTCCGTTGTCATTGGTTCCGACCCAGATCCTGTCCTTGCTGTCCTGATACAGCACCCTTGCGTTAGTCAGGCCGTCAGACGCGTCAAGTCTTTCAAATACATTCCCGTCATACCTGATGATACCTGCATATCCGCCTATCCATATGTAACCGTCATCGGCTGACATGATATAATTCGCGTCAGAGGTGGGAAGCCCGTTTGAGGCATCGTAAAGCACAGAGGCATAGCCCACATTTTCAAGCTGCCCCGTAACTGCAAAGCCCCCTCCGGTCTTTATCTCCTGTTCCCCGGAAGCCTCCGTGTCAGCGGCAAATGCCGTAAAACTGCTGCATATTCCAAAAAACATCCCTATGGCAGCGCCCCATAATAAAGCTTTTTTTATCCTTAAACCCGCCATCACAATACCTCATCTTACTCCTGATACATTTTCAGTACCTGCTTTACTTCAGCCAGAGAATCCATAAATACCTCCACGCACTTCGGGTCAAACTGGGTTCCGGCTCCTTCCTCGATTATCTCCAGAGCCTTTTCCAGCGTAAAAGGTGGTTTATATATCCTCGGCGAAGCCAGAGCATCAAACACATCCGCAACAGCCATTACCCTGGCCGAAAGGGGTATTACCTCTCCATAGAGCCCCTCAGGATATCCCTTGCCGTCCCATCTTTCATGATGATAAGCAGCCATGTTTCTGGCTTCCTTAAGGTAACTTCCCCCCTGAACCGTTTCTATCGCTTTTTCAAGAATCTCTTTTCCGGCTGTAGTATGGGTTTTCATGATCTCATACTCCTCAGCCGTAAGCTTGCCCGGTTTATTTAAAACTGCATCNNAGCGGCGCAGACATCTCCACATCCGACATATATTTATCTGTCAGCTTTTGGCTGTAATACCCTTTTTTCTTTAATCCCTGAAGTATGATCCGGACATATGCCGCCGTCTTTTGAATGTGGGCTCCGGTATCGGAATCCCTGTTCTCAACCATATCCGCCATCGTCATTATAAGACCGTTTTGCATCTTGGCATTGACATCGGCGTAGTATCTGATCTCGCGCATCTGCTCCGAGGTGTTTTCAGCCATTCTGCATATGGCATGATACAGCTTTTCTACCTCATCCCCTGTCTCTATCTCAAGGGACTTTAATGTATTTACATGCTCATCAAGCTCCTTCTGCCCCTTATCACCATCCGTAAAGGAGTACGCTGCCTGCGCCATGCTGTCTATAGGGTATACAAAACGGTTTCGCGAGGTCCAGAAACCAAAGGTCAGCACAAACGCAAATACTCCGGAAAAGATCATAAGAACCCTGACAATGTAATTCTTTACAAAATCCGAAAGATAATTCATTGAAACATCGGCTCCTGCGTAGGCAACCGTCTTTCCTGAAGAATTGCGTATGGGAACATAAGCAGTAAGCAGCCAGGCTCCATTATAACTCGATTCAATGGGATCGATCTCCTCCCCGTCTATCAGATCCTGAAGATATGGATCAAAGGCCTCCTCAAATTCAACCCTTTCTCCGGGAGGATAGGCAGGGGTGTCTTGCGTCTCCGTATCAAAGACAAAATGACAGCCGTCCCTCTCTATCTTAAGCACATACAGATACTTAACCTTAAGGCTTTTATGGATATTATCCAGCAGCTCCTTTGTCTTTAAATACCCGGGATCATCAGCGATCTCTTCTCCCTTTCGTACATAAAGATCCACGGTATCCGGGTCAACCACCTTCGCCGCAAATTCAGCCGCGTCAATGGCATTTCTCGTATATTCAGCCTTAAGATTTTCTGAATACAGTCTGATGCTTATTGCCGCCAGTACCAATGTGAGAAATGTTGTCGCAAAAATAAGAGTAAATGTGATCCTTGCAAGCAGGGAATGTCTGGTACCCTCTCCTTTTGACTTAAGCTCTTTCAGCTCTTCCTTGGAGAGCAGTCTTTGGTATCTGCCGATATTCTGAAGCTTTGATATGGTCTCTTCCGGAATAAACCACATCAGGACCGTCACAAACAAGGTTGCCAGGGCTTTATCTATGAGATTAAGACCGAAGTTCACAAAAATAAAAGCACAGACAAAACCAGCGCCCCCGGAAGGAGCTAAAATACCGGCAGTATCCCTTATCACTTCAAACTGTGGAGCTCCAAGAAGAATGAGCTGGAATATGGCGCCCAAACCGCCGCCCACAAAGGCTGCGGACAATACAAAGGCAGCCATCAGCAGCGGCTTTTTAAATAAACCTCTTCTTGAAAAATACACGGCAAGAATGGATATGAGTATGCCAAGAAACGAATAATAGATTGCTGTCGGATTGAAGGCAGCGCAAACGATATTGGAAATAAGAGCCGTTGCCACTCCCGGCAAAAGACCCAGAATGCATGAAATTGCGATAGTCCCGGCGGTATCAAGGTACAGAGGTATCCCCGAAATATTTGTAACCCAGTTGAGAGTTACATTTATTGCTATCGCAGCTATCACGCAGATGATGCGGATAATGCTGTATTTTTTATTGTTGTTTTTTGATCCCTGCAATGGATACCTCCTTATGCACGTTATGCACGGATATTCCATCGGTAATTGTCATAACACAGAGATTATGATAGAATGTATTGGTTTTGTCAACAAAAGTAATGAGGTATAACACAATGAAACGTGAAGGCTTTGGAACAAGACTCGGGTTTATCCTTGTCAGCGCAGGCTGTGCCATCGGCATAGGCAATGTCTGGAAATTCCCCTACATTACCGGCGCAAACGGCGGCGGGGTTTTTGTCTTATTCTATCTTATATTTCTAATACTTATGGGCGCTCCCATACTTACAATGGAGCTTGCGGTAGGCCGCTCCAGCAGACAGAGTGTTGTAAAGGCATACCAAAGCCTTGAACCCTCCGGCAGCCGGTGGCATATTCACGGATGGATCTGTCTTTTCGGCTGCTACCTTCTGATGATGTACTACACCACAGTTTCAGGCTGGATGATCAACTATTTCACCAAATTCCTCACCGGAGCCTTTGAAAGCGTTGACTCAAACAGCGTCCCCGGCGTATTCTCCGATACCCTTGCAAGTCCCGTACAGTCCTGTGTCTTCATGGGGATTACCGTGATTTTGGGTATTGCTGTATGCGCAATGGGAATCCAAAAGGGTATTGAGCGTATCACCACCATAATGATGGTCTGCTTATTGGGGCTCATCGTGATCCTTGCCATCAACAGCACAACCCTGCCCAATGCCGCAGAGGGACTTTCCTTTTACCTTCTTCCTGATTTTTCAAGAGCTCTTGAAGCCGGTATATTCGACGTTATCATGGCTGCCATGAACCAGAGCTTCTTTACCCTTTCACTCGGGGTAGCCGCTATGGAGATCTTCGGAAGCTACATGTCAGATGACAACACCCTGGCAAGCGAATCCCTCCGCATCTGCCTTTTGGATACCTTTGTGGCTCTGATGTCAGGGCTTATCATATTCCCTGCCTGTTTCTCATATAATGTCAAAACCTCGGCAGGACCTTCCCTGATATTCGTAACCCTGCCCCAGATCTTCATTCATATGAATGGCGGACGAATCTGGGGAGCGTTATTCTTTTTGTTCATGACCTTTGCAAGCCTTTCAACGGTAATAGCTGTTTTTGAAAATCTTATTGCTGCCTGCTGTGACAATTTCGGCTGGTCACGCTCAAAGTCATCCTTTGTCAACCTGATCATCCTTTTTGTGGGAAGCCTTCCCTGTGCCCTTGGCTACAATCTGCTTTCAGGCATTACACTTATAGGCGGCAGGGATATTTTAGACAGCGAGGACTTTATTGTATCCAATCTCCTGCTTCCCATCGGGTCACTTGTTTTCCTGCTCTTCTGTACCACTAAATGGGGCTGGGGCTTTGATGATTATTTATCCGAAGCCAACAAGGGCACCGGATTATCCATTCCCTCATGGCTTAAAAATTACTTCCGTTTCATCCTTCCGTTTCTGATTATAATAATTCTTATCCAGGGGCTTATGTAGGCTTTATTCTTCCATTATTTCCTTTGTAAGCTCCGTCCTTTCCTGTCTTAAGAGCAAAAGACCGGAGTATTTTTCGTATGCCTCATTTCCGCAGTCCGCCAGAAATTCCTTCGCGTAAGGACTGCGGCCCATTGCGGTGAGAAACAGTATCATCTCCTGCCCTTCCTTAAAGGTACGGTCTAAAAACAGCAGTACATTTGTAAGGCTTTGATCTGTTTTTTCAATATCCTCTTCTCTTTTGTCCTCGGCTCTTTCAAATTCAGCCTTCCTTGCCTCAAATACCTCCTGCTCCAAAGCTTCTTTTTGCGCTATAAGCTCATCCCTTATGCTTCTCTGTTTCTCTTTATCTTCCGAGTATTTTACAAACCTGTTTCCAAGATGATCTAACAGCAGGTGAATAAGCGAAAGCTTTTCATCAAAGGGCGCGTTTGAGATATGCCCGGTCCCCTCTTTTATTATCCCGTTTACTATATCTGAAACGGCAAAATCCAGACGGTATTTTTTGTATAATTCGTAATAAACATAAAATGCCTCCCCTATCTCCGGGTCAGAAAGATATTCCCTTATCATGCCAGGTGTTACGGGATATGAATTCCTTTCATATGACAGAAGCATCTTTGAAAGATCCTCCCAGCCTCTTGCTGTTACGAAATCCACCTGCTCAACATCTGCCCTTATTCGATAAAAATAATCCTTACGTATATCAAGAAATGCCTGGATGGCTCCATGCACTCCCACAGTGGCAGCATATTCCAAAAATACTGAAACATCCACGTCAATATCGATCCTGCGCAGGCGGTCAAGGGTTACCATATCAAATTCTCTCGCAGTCCTGTTGTATTTTGGAGGATTGCCGGCGCATATTATTACAAAGCCCCTGGGAACCTTATGTGTTCCAAAGGTTTTGTACTGCAAAAACTGAAGCATAGTGGGAAGCAGGGTCTCCGACACGCAGTTTATTTCATCCAAAAATAATATGCCTTCAGAAATACCGGTCTCTTCAATCCTCTCATATACGGAAGCGATTATCTCACTCATCGTATATTCCGTAACCGAATATTCTTCTTTGGCAAAGGTTCTTTTCTCTACAACCGGAAGTCCGATGGCGCTCTGCCTTGTATGATGGGTTATGGTATAGGAAACAAGATTAATTCCAAGCTCATCCGCGATCTGCTTCATCAAGGCAGTCTTTCCTATTCCCGGCGCGCCCATAAGAAGGATGGGTCTGCAAAACCGTTCTTCTAAAAGGTAGCTTCCCCTGTCGTCCTTTTCCAGATAAGCTCCTATAGCGTATTTAATTTCCATTCCTGCTTCTTTAATATTCATTTTCAGTCACTCCAGATAAACCTTAATTGCCCAGTCCGGAACCCCGGTATCGTCGTAGTCCTCGTCCTTTAAAAATACAAATACAGTTTCATAATCCGTTACCTTGCCGGGGTAAATTCCATACCCGTCCGTAAAATACAAAAGCGCCCTGATATTCTTAAGCTGCCCCCGGCTCCTTAATTCCTCTACCCTAAAAAACACAGGACGATAATCCGTTCCATAGCCTCCCGATACTTCAAATTCCTTTGAATAAGCATCCATATCCGGGAGCTTTTTTATGGCAATGTCCTTTTGGACATGGTCGTCACATTCAATTATATGGACATCCATATCCTCAAAAAAACTGTCATGTTCATTAAGTATTCCTGCCGTTTCCGTGATGAATTTCTGTATATGCTTTCTTTTTGTTGATGCGGAAGTATCAAGGGCTATTACCAAAGCGTCCATACGCTTTTCTTCTCTCCCCTCAAGCTCTTCAATGAGGGGCATATTTCCGTATCTGTCCATCCCGTAACAATAGTACGCCAGGTCAAATTCCTCGGGATCTGTTGCCGCCACCTCCCGGCGCACCATGTATTTTTCAAGCAAAGATCTATAGTCTCTTTGCCTTAAGCCTAAAAGCTTCATCGACCATGTGAACCTTCCTGCTTGCGCGGTTGCTTCATTACCTGATAATTCAGACTCCACCGCAACAGCCTTACCGGCACGCTCCCATACCGCCTTCAAAGGAAAGTCCGTCATCGGGATAAAACTCAGATCCTTATCTAAAAGATCATCCTCTTTTTCATTTTCACTTCGCAAACGCTCCCAAAACCCATGGTCATCCTCATAAAACTCTTTTTTTAGCTTTAGCATTTCCTCTCCGGAAACCGGATTTTCAATAAAGAAACGATAAAGCCTTTCTGCTGAAACAGCCCTGATCTCTTTTGCAATCTTCTCATACCAGACGTTTCGATAATCACTTGTGATCCTCTGCAGGCATGGTACCTCCATGGAATCAATAACGGATTCCACCGCTATGTCACAGCACAGATCCCATAATTCCCTTTCGTCTTCTGCTTCCGGCTTTGGCAGGCCTTTTATATTTATCTGTGAAATATCCTTAAAGGGATGGAGCAAAAGATTATGCATCAGCATGTGCATATAAGCCCTGTTAAGCTTTCCGGGACGCTGCAAATACATTTCAAACAGATATCCCGGATTAAACCTTACGGCTGTTGCGTCAGTCCCTACTGTACGGGTGGAAAGATCCATTACATCCACCAGACTCCCGATAGCATAAGCAAGATACGGCATATCAAAATACAGCTCTTTCCTCACAGTACCAAGGATACGTTTTCCAAGCTCTTCAAGCCTTTCCCTTGTCTTTGCCATTAAAGAACAAACCTCTTTCTCTTTCGCTTTTTGTTCACATATGCCAGCAATGCTGCAACTGTCTGTGCATGCGCGGTATCAGAAAACATTGGCAGTGCCTTGCCGATATGCTCCCGATCCAAAAGCTCATGTTCGGTAAGATATGCTGCTCTTTCCTCAGCCCCATCCGGTTCCCTTGCAAGAAAATCCAGCAGGCCAAGGTCATTTTCCTTCATAAAGGCTTCCATTTGGGCTTTATTATTCTCTGCCAGATCTGTAGGATACAAAAGCCGTCCCATGCCCATTTCAAAGGCTGCCGTCATATCATCATCTGCTACCCTTCCAAATAATCTGTCATACTCCCGAAGCCTTATTTCCCGTTTACCCACACATTCCCTGCAGGCATAACCGCTTCCTTCTATCTTGTGGTGGATAGCCCTTGCAAAAGTATCTTCCACAAAACCATATAAAAAATCAGGGAAGAATAATACCAGATCCTCACCGGACAATACTTTATCCCTGCTTATTCTTACAGTTATCTTCCTGTCATGATCGGCAAGAAAAGCCCTTAACAGGCCAAAATCCCCTCTTGCGAAGCCTCCAGAAACCTCAAATTCCTCCGGGACAAATATCACACCGGTAATATGTGCAAACCTCTTTGCCGCCCCGGAATAATACTCATCTAAAGATTCCGGCAGTCTAACTAATCTGTTATTTTCATCATAACCTGTCATTTTCATAAATCGAACAAAAGTTTCCGAAAATATGTTTGCATACAGCCTTAAATTATGTTATAGTTTGATTATAGATTTATCATTTACAGGAGGTTTTCATGGCTTACGGCAATATTTCTGACAAACAGCGTGAGATTTTAGAATACATCAAGGACGAAATCCTCAACAAGGGCTATCCCCCCTCAGTACGCGAGATATGTGACCGCGTCAATTTAAAGTCCACTTCCTCTGTATTCGCACACCTGTCCAAGCTGGAACAGGCAGGCTACATCCACCGTGACCCCACCAAGCCCCGTGCCATCGAGATATTGGATGACCAGTTTAATCTTTCGAGACGTGAGGTTGTAAATATTCCTTTGGTTGGTACTGTTGCCGCCGGACAGCCTCTTCTGGCAGTAGAGAATATAGATCAGTATTTCCCCGTTCCGTCCGAATATGTCCCCAACAACCAGACCTTCATGCTCAAGGTCAAGGGCGACTCCATGATCGAAGCGGGCATATTCGAAGGTGATATTCTCATGGTTGAACAGCGTCCGGATGCCTCCAACGGCGATATGGTAGTTGCATTAGTCGATGATTCTGCAACCGTCAAGACATTCTACAAAGAATCCGATCACATTCGTCTTCAGCCTGAAAACGAGGCATACGATCCTATTATAGTCGCACCCGGCAGCTGCCGGATCTTAGGAAAGGTCTTTGGCGTTTTCAGATTTTTCTGATAACGCCGACCCTACAGCCGGTCAATAGCTTGTTTACCGCTGGTCTTCCCGTCTTCCTTATTGAGCATGAATACATAGAACATATCACCATCAGACTTTGACCGGCAGATTCTTCCATAATCCTCTATACAAACTATTCTTCCACTTCGCGTTACGGCTCTGTATTGCATATGGTCGTATTCGCCATCTGACTGTGTCTGTCTGCCTATATTATCCTGTACCTTCTCCCAGTCCTCATCATATACGCACCCTTTAAAGCTGTTACGTGTAAGCTCTAAAAACTGTTCCATTGTCTCACATTCATATATCGAAATAAGCCGCTGATTTGCGTAAACAATATCCAACTTACTGTTATTACGATATACCAGAAATCCACCCGGCATCTCTTCCAGAATACTGTTCTTATTAAATCCCAGATTTGTCCTGTTTATATCTGCCATATCCGGTCTGTAGCTTCTGAAGGAATTTCTGCCATGCATCTTGACATCGTAAAGAGCCATATCAGCATTCTGATACAACTGATTATATTCACTGCCGCCTTCAGGAAACATTGCGTATCCTATGGACATACTGTACACTATCTTTTGATCATGATATTCTACAGTCTTAGAGTCATCTGTAAAATCATTAAGGATACTATCCACCTTTTCAGAAGGAATATTTCTCACAATAGCAAGGAATTCATCTCCTCCAATTCTTGCCACATATCCATATTCCTCGAATACCCTGCTCATACGGTCTGCCGCATCCTTTAGTATCTTATCTCCGCAATCATGTCCATAGCGGTCGTTTATCTGCTTGAAATTATCAAGATCAAGTATGATGAGCGATCCCTCCCTGGTATCGTCATCCTTAAGGATCCTTTCAAACAGCATTCCTGATGTACTCCTGTTATACAGACCTGTAAGAGTATCACGCTCCGCGAGCCTGTGTATTGTTTCATTTGTACGGCGATAATCGTCTACATCAAATGCAATTATATATATATGGATATTTCCATCACGGTTTTCCCTGAGCTGATAGCTGACATTCATATACCTTGGCTGACCGCCCTTTTCCCAGTCCGGAAGGCGAAGGTATTCTACATTGGAGTTCACTTTTCCGTTATTGTAATCATTAAGCAGTCTTTCCCTGTCAAAGTATTCAGCGACTCTCTCCTTCTGCTCGTCCACAACTGAACCAAGGATCATTTCCCTGATCACCTCATCATAGGGTATACCCATAGAGCCAAAGGCTTCCTGTCCCATGATCTCCTGTTTCCCCAGGTGAAGATTCAGCACGCTGTTTGCAGAAATATCAGCTTCGACAAAAAATGAATTTCTCAAAAACTCATCAAAGGAACCATAATCCAGCATCTTGGTAAAGGCGCTGCTGGCAAGGATCAAAAATACAGGATTCCCCGGCATATCATAATATTCAGCCCCGCTCTGGCTTATGTCAGGAAGCCTCCTCATTCTTTCCGCGTCAATTCCTCTCGAACAAAGCAGATACATGGTCTGCCCCTCTGATACAATGGGAACTACCATGTACATAAGCCAGTCATATTGTCCTTTTGCGTTTCTGGTCCTGAAATAGTCCACCATATAGCGGCCGCCAACATCCTTTAAGCGATCCTCAATAGTGGAAAGATTAAGAAATTCGATATACTTTTCCCTGTCCTCCGTATAAATATTCTGATCCGCAAACTTTCTTAAACCGTTGCTTACATCCATCTTTCCTAAAACAGGGTTATTGTATCTGGATGCATCAATGTAGATATTGTCAAACCTCTTGCCGTCCGCGTCAATAATGTCCACTCTGGAATAAAGTGAGTACAGGAATCTCATTGCGGAATCCATCTTTGATCCCCTCTCCTTGGGATCATCCTCGGACATGCCTTCAACAACCGCAAGAATTGCGCCGCTGTCTGTTTCTATGTTATAAGAAACACAGCGCATTATCATCCTGTGATAACCGTCCTCTGCAGCAAAATCCTGCTGGACCTCTGTACCGGAATATATACACTGCTCGGCTAAAACCCGAAACTGGTTGGAGTTTGTAAGCCTTGTATTATTAAAAACCTTTTCAACATCCCTATACTTATCATCGCCTGAAGATGAGACAAATATCGAGCAGAAATTATCGTTGGCCATCAGGACATTAAAGCTTTTGCCGTCAAATTCCATAATGGAAAGAGGCAGAAGATTATTCATGGCAGAGCCCTCATCCTGATAGGACCAGCCGGTCTTCATGGGATTCTGTGAAAGGACATTTACCTTGCCGATGGCATCATAATAATCACGCTCAAAATCATTCTCAGGCAACAGCTTTTCGTGGAAGCTCTCGCTCAAGGTACCCGGCTTTCCAAACACATTCCCCTGTGTTTTTTCACATCCGATCTCCTTAAGAAAGCTTACAATTTCCTCATCCTCAACACTTCCCATCATGGTCTGGATTCCAAGCTCCTTGGCCATATTCATGATATTCTTAAGAATTATACGCGCCTTAAGGGTATCACCAACCTTGTTTATAAATTTGCTGTCGATTTTAAGCGCATCAAAGGACATATCCTTAAGGACATGAAGAGAAGAATATATTCCGCCGAAATCGTCCATGATCAGATTGTAACCGCATTCCTTAAACCTTGCCAGTTCCTTTTCCATATCCTCCCTGTCCTCAGAGAGCATACTCTCGGCAAGCTCCAAAGAAAGATATTCCTTGGGAATACCATGCCTGTTCACGGCTGCTTCAACCACCTCAAGCATATCCACCAGGGCAAAATCCTGCCTTGAAATATTGACGGAAACCGGTACCGGTGTCCTGTCCTCACTGATAAATCTTTCAATATCTCCGCAAACCTTGTCAATAATATATGCGTCAAGCCTGTGGATCTGTTCCGCTTCCGCCAGAACATCCAGAAAAACATCCGGATAAAGTATCCCGTACTGTGGCGACTGCCATCTTGCCAGAGCTTCATATCCGCAAAGCCTCCCGGAAACCACATG
>CAJOFN010000046.1 GCA_905233905.1 uncultured Lachnospiraceae bacterium | reverse complement strand
ACATCATGCATAAGCTCCTTTGCGGTACAGTCCGTAAAGAAACGGTTCTTCCAGGGCTTCTTGGGATCTACATAGCGATATGGCTGTGAAAGATCCAGCTCCTCATCCATCCTTGTGATAAGATCGGCTATTGCCTTTCCTGCCTTGTCGTATATCCGATAAAGCTTCTTGCTGCCGGGATTGGTGATCTTTTCTACGGTTTCTGAAACCTTGATCTTGGGTATGGTCTCATTACCCTTAACAACCTCAACTATCTTATATACAGCCCCGAATACAGGATCACTGGAAGCTGTGATAAGCCTTTCTCCTACGCCAAAGGAATCTATGCATCCGCCCTGGCTTAAAATGGATGTGATGGTATATTCATCCAGACTGTTTGAAGCAATTATCTTGGTATCCTTAAGCCCGGCTTCATCCAGCATCACCCTGACCTTTTTGGAAAGGTAGGCAAGGTCTCCGGAATCCAACCTGACGCCTAAAAGCTTTTTACCCATTGGCTCCAATACTTCCTTTGCTGTCCGTATGGCATTTGGAATACCGGAATGAAGCACATCATAGGTATCTACTAAAAGAACTGTAGCATCGGGATACTTTTCGGCGTAATTCTTGAAAGCGGTAAATTCATCATCGTGATACATTACCCAGCTATGAGCCATTGTGCCGCTGATAGGAATACCGAACTGCTTGCCTGCAAGAACGGTGGCGGTTCCCACCGCTCCCCCGATATACGCGGCTCTCGCGCCATACACGGCAGCATCCATGTTATGAGCCCTTCTCGCGCCAAAATCTGATACAGCCCTTCCCCCTGCTGCCCTGACAATACGCTGTGTCTTTGTGGCAATAAGTGACTGATGATTTATCTGGGCAAGGATAGCCGTCTCAATAAGCTGGGCGTCAATAAGCGGCGCCTTAACCGTCATGACAGGCTCATTGGGATACATTATCGTGCCTTCCCTTAAGCTTTTGATGCTGCCATGAAAATGATAGTCCTTAAGATGCTCCAAAAACTTTTCATTGAATAATCCAAGTCCCCGGAAATACTCTATATCATCCTTTTCAAAATGAAGATTCTCTATGTATTCGACCACCTGCTCCAGCCCGGCAAAAATAGAAAAACCTCCGCCATCGGGATTCTTCCTGTAGAACACGTCAAAGGTAACTATAGTCTCGGAATATCTCATAGAGATCCATCATCATGCTTATATTACGCTTGTCAAACTGGGTCATATTATCTCCTTTGGCGTAAATTTGTACACACATACAGCGTCATAAGTCAATGGAGCATCATCTCCCGTAGCAGGTCTTAAAATAACTCCTCCCCTGTTCGGGATAATGCAGCCGCCCTTGCCAATGTCCTTACCACTCATATTGTTGCCTGTATATAAATATATGAATTGAGTGTTGGTATACACAGACATCTCAAGGGTACGCGACCGGTCTAACAGAGTCGCGGCATGGATAAGCTTATCCTCATGTATCATAGTACCTTCCCCGCTCTCTGTGATCACCGACGAAGTATCCTTCATGGCCTCCGTCACGTCATCCCACAGCTTATACTCATGATCATAACCATGTCTGCCGACAAGAGGCTCATACCCCACTCTTATCCTTTCACCTATTGGTGTTTCCGTCCTGAAATCCATGGGAGTATCCGAAACATCAAAAAGCTTGTCCTTGATACGGAAAAGATTTGAATTTATTGTCAGGTTATGATCTTCTATATTACCGACACCGCAGCCCTTCAGGTTGAAAAACAGCCCTTCGGTGATCTTTCTTCCCTTTGGATATACCACTGCCAGCTTGCTTTGTGAAGTAATATATTCCGAAACGCAGGAGCCATCACTAAAAAAGTCACTGCCCCTGCGTCCGTAATTCTTTTCATCTTTAAGCCCCAGCAGTACGTCCCTGTATTCCCCAAGCCTTAATGTCACAGTACATGAATGTAATATTCCCCGGGGGGTAAGCTCTATGCCAACCCCCGAATCTTTATTTGAAATCATATCTTACTTGATCGGAATACTGTAAATCTGTGCCTTGCCGTTGGAAGGTCTCTCGACAAATACAATATTATCACCCACTACTATAGGCTGTGTACCGCCTCTGAACTGGATATCCTTGTACTCTGTATTCTTGAGTATCTTACCTTCGCCGTCTATTATCATGCAATAGCAGGTCCTTGTGTTCTTGGACTTGTTAAGCACTGAATATATGATACCAAAACGGTTCTTGGAGATTTTTACTAATCTTGAACGGTCAACAGACACTCCTGAGGTCTTGGGATTGTAGCTCGTAAGCCACCTTACTGAGCCGGTATTGGTGGAACGGTCACGCTTTATCAGGTAAAGATTCTCGCCGTAGCTGCTGGAAAATCCCTTCACACCGTCTATGGTGGAATTATGGGGCTGCGCTGTTCCTGTCACAAGCAGGTTCTTGGCTGAAGCCTCCATGCCGCTTACCTTGGCGCCGGTGTAATTGTTGGTCTTGTCGCCAAGGAACGTAAAGGCAACAACGCTTCCCCTGTGACCGCCTACTCCCACGTCTGAAGCAAACTTGCCATACCCGTCATAGAAGGTGATCTTTACGCCTCTGGGGTTGCCGTCTCCGTGGTCAACCGTATAGAGATTGCCGTCGGCAAATCTGCATATCTGATTGAAGGAATGAGAAGTGAAGTTGTGATTCTCCACTGTTGCTTTCATTGATTTGGTATTGATCGCAAAAGCGATATTTGTCTGGTTGTTCGCTCCGAATATCTTTCTGGAGGTGAAGAGATACAGGGTATTACCATACTCTGCAAAGCTTGCGTTGCCTACATAAAACGGCAGCGAGACACCTTTGCCGGGGTCGTTTGAAGCGCTTCCCTTGATCTCTGCAACCTTCTTCTTGTGCCAGCTTTTGTCGTACTGTATTACCTTAATAACGTTTGCGTCAGCCTTTTCCTTGGAGTTGTTATAACCCAAAGCGACATAATTCGTCCCATGCTCGCTGTGGAAATAACCGCCCCATACATAATATTTGGGCAGATTAACGGTCTTTTTGGATTTTACACCGAAGCTCTTGGTCAGTGTATAATCTGTAAGTACATTGTTCTGGAGACTTACAACATGAGCCGTCCCGGACACCTTGTACATGTATGTACGGTCTATTACCGCATGATATCCCGAGTAATTGCCATTCTCGGTAGAATCCATAAGAATCCTGCCAACCTGCTTGGCATTGACGGTACCGACTCCGGCAAAAGCAGTTACAAACGCCATTGCCATAGAGATAATGCCGGCAATAAGCCTCTTGCTCCTTCTGTTCATTGTTTCCCCTTTCGTACAATAACAATAACCACAGGTTCTATTATCTCACAATTTTTTGTGCATGTCTACCTAAGATTTGTTATACTATTGGCAGATCAGATGCCAACAAAGACCACCCCTGCTGCCGGAAAGGAAATACAATGTTCACCTATTCCCTCTGCATGATAGTAAAAAACGAATCCGCGATACTCTCCCGCTGCCTTGATTCTTTTTCGCCTTATTTCAATGAGATCATCGTAGTTGATACGGGCTCAGATGATAATACCAAAGAAATTGCCCGCCGATACACAGACAAGGTATATGACTTTACCTGGCAGGATGATTTTTCAGCCGCCCGTAACTTCGCTTTCTCCAAATGCACCTGTGACTACATCTATTCCTGCGACGCCGATGAGATCCTCGACGAAGAAAACGGCCGCAGGCTTGCCCTGCTAATGGAAGCCATGCTGCCTGAGGTAGAGATCGTCCAGATGAAATACGTCGAAGAACAGGGCTCATCTACGGTACTCAATTTCAAAAAAGAACTGCGCCCAAAGCTTTTTAAAAGGCAAAGACAATTCACATGGATAGATCCTGTTCATGAAAGGATAAGACTTGAGCCTGTAGTTTTTGACAGCGACATAGAGATATTACACAAGCCATCAGGTTCTCACCACAGCAAACGTGATTTTACTATTTTTAAAAAGGCATACAGTAATTCAGTTCCGTTTTCCGACAACATGTATTCAATGTACGCAAGGGAACTGTATAAGCATGGATCAGCGGAAGACCTTGCTGACGCGCGTGATATATTCCTAAAGCGTATATCTGAACAGAATATAGACGAAGACTCATTCCTTATGTCCCAGGCCGTTCTTTGCCGCTGTTTTCGCTTAAACAACGATGAGGTATCCCTGTTAAAGCATGCTCTTACTGCAAGCGAGCTTGTACATGATATATGCTCCGAGATAGCTTATGAGCTTGGTCTCTACTACCAGTCCCAAAACGACCTGTCCCCGGCAATCTATCATTATAACAGGGCTGCCTATGATACTGCGCCCCTCCTAAACGTACACACAGGCGGTGATCTGCCCCTTAACAGGCTTGCGGAGTGCTGCGAGGATCTTGGTGAACGCGAAAAAGCTGCCGATTTCAGGCTTAAAGCCTCAAACTGGCAGCTCCCCGAAGGCGACTGATATTTGATATAAATTATAACCTGCTTATTCTCTCCAGAGCCTTTTTGCTGTTTGCCTCGGTGCCAAAGGCAGTCAGCCTGAAATACCCCTCACCGCTGGGTCCGAAGCCGCTTCCAGGTGTTCCTACCACACAGGCGTTGTTTAACAGATGATCAAAGAATTCCCATGAACTCATGCCTTCCGGTGTCTTTAACCATATATACGGCGCGTTTACCCCGCCATACACCTCATAACCCATATCCTTTAGCCCGTTCCTTAAGATAGCGGCATTGTCCATGTATTTCTTTATCATGTTCCGTATTTCGCTCTGTCCGGCTTTTGAATAAACAGCTTCTCCGGCTCTCTGGACAATATAGGGAGCTCCGTTGAACCTGGTGCCGTGCCTTCTTGTCCACATATCGTGCAGGGATACTCCCGATACCTTAAGCTCCCTGGGGATTACGGTAAATCCAAGCCGAAGGCCTGTAAATCCCGCGTTTTTGGAAAAGCTCCTTATCTCGATCGCGCAGCCTTTTGCCCCTTCACATTCGTAAATTGAATGGGGTACATCTTCCTCGCTGATATAAGCCTCATACGCCGCATCGTAAATTATAACTGAGCCATTCTGGTTTGCGTAATCCACAAATACCTGAAGCTGGCTTAAGGTGAGGGTTGTTCCCGTCGGATTATTGGGAAAGCACAGATAGATCACTCCCGGCAGGGTCTCTGGGAGTGCAGGCACAAAGCCGTTTTCTGCAGTTGCAGGCATGTAAACTATATCACTCCAGCAGCCTGTCTTTTCATCATATGTGCCGCATCTGCCTGCCATTACATTGGAATCCACATAAACAGGGTATACCGGGTCAGTCACGGCTATTATGTTGTCCGTATCAAAAAGCTCCTGTATGCTTCCGGAGTCGCTCTTTGCCCCGTCGGATACAAATATCTCGTCACTTGATATATCGCAGCCCCTTGACCTGTAATCACATTCAGCGATCCTTTCCCTTAAGAAATCATATCCAAGATCAGGAGCGTAACCTTTAAAGCTCTCTGCCGCAGCCTGTTCATCAACCGCCTTATGAAGAGCCTCGATCACAGATGGCGGCAGGGGCTGTGTCACATCACCTATGCCAAGCCTTATGATCTCCTTGTCGGGATTGGCCTTTGAAAAGGCCGCAACCTTTTTGGCTATTGTGGAAAAAAGATAGCTTCCTGGTAATTTCTGGTAGTTAGAATTAACTTTTAACATATTATCTCCTGTAAACCTTTGTATCGTCCGAAGAAAAGTCACTGGGAAGCGTTATCTCTCCCTCAAATACCTCCACGGCAGGCCCTGTCATAAATACATGGCTGTTATGGTGATTGTCGTATTCAATGTCAAGATGTCCGCCCAAAAGCTCTATATCTATATCATGTCCGCACAGATCGGTCTTGATCGCTGCAACCGCGCAAGCGCAGGCTCCGGTTCCGCAGGCAAGGGTCTCACCGCTGCCCCTCTCCCAGACTCTCATCCGCAGATGATTTCTGTCGATCACGTTGACAAATTCCGTGTTCACTCCCTGAGTGAATATGGAATGATGCTCGAATCTGGGTCCGATGCTGCTTAAGTCCATATCCCTTACGTCGTCATCCATGAATATGACGCAGTGGGGATTACCCATGGATACACAGGTAACATGGTATATCTGTCCCCCTACCTCCAGGGGCTGTAATATCATGGTCTCATTGGGATAGGTAACGGGAATCTTCCTGACATCAAGTGAAGGAGCTCCCATATCAACCCTTACCCTTGAAACCTTGCCGTCTTCTATGGTAAGCGCTAATATCTTGACACCGCTGGGAGTGTCAATAGTGATCTCCCTTTTGTCGGTAAGTCCGTGATCATAGACATATTTTGCAACACATCTTATGCCGTTTCCGCACATAAGACCCCTTGAGCCGTCATTGTTGTACATGTCCATCTCAAAATCCGCCCTTGTGGAAGGCTTGATAAGAATAAGCCCGTCAGAGCCGATCCCGAAATGCCTGTCGCTTACAAATACAGCCGCTTCGGAAGGATTTCCGAGATTTTCTTTTGTACAATCCACATACACGTAATCATTACCGCATCCGTGCATCTTTGTAAACTTCATGTCGCGTATTACCTCATCATACATAACTGTTCAGTCACCTGAACAGTTACCATTAAACATCCTTACAGTAACTGAGCATGGTCTCAAAATTAAGGGGACCACCGTAAAGATCCAGGGCACTGCCTATGGAAAGGTTAAGCCTTCCTCTGCTCATCTCTTTAACCTTTAGAATATCATCGTAGGAGCTGACTCCTCCGGCATATGTGATGGGTATCCCGTCCCATTCTGATAATATGGAAATAAGCTCCTCATCCACTCCGCCGCTCTTGCCCTCAACATCCGCAGCGTGTACCAGAAATTCGTCGCAGTATTCCGAAAGCTTTTCAAACAGCCCCGCATTAACCTCTTCACCGGACATCTTCGTCCATCGATCGGTTACCACATAATAATGACCGTTTTTCTTCTTGCAGGAAAGATCCAGCACTACCCTTGCGGCACCCCATACGGTCTTCATCTCATGCAGCCTGTCAAAATCCACCATGCCGTCATGGAAGATATATGAGGTCATGATCACGTGAGATGCTCCGGCGTAGAGATACTCTCCGGCTGTCTCACAGGTGATGCCTCCGCCGATCATCATTCCGCCCTTGTACAGCTTCAGCGCGCGTATCGCCTGTTCCTTTGTCTGCTCGAAATAAGGGCTTTCGTGGGAATTTAACATTATAATATGCCCGCCGGCAAGCTCATGCTTTTTAAAGAATTTCGCGAAGAAATCCGCGCCCCTTTCAGATACAAAGTTTTCCTTTGCGTTATTGCCTTCCGCGTCTAAGCTTTCGCCGATGATCTGTTTGACTTTACCATTGTGAATGTCAATACATGGTCGATATTCCACAAGCTACCCCTTTCTTACTCTTCCACCGAATAATTCGGCGCTTCCTTTGTTATCTGAATATCATGAGGATGGGATTCCTTCAGCGATGCGGAAGAAATCTTTACAAACTTCGCCTTAAGCTGAAGATCCGGGATGGTCTTGCAGCCGCAGTAGCCCATTCCTGAACGGATACCTCCCACCATCTGGAATACAACATCCTCTAATGTACCCTTGTAGGCAACACGGCCTTCCACGCCCTCAGGCACAAGCTTCTTTGCGTCCTCCTGGAAATATCTGTCCTTGGAGCCGTTTTCCATGGCGGAAATGGAGCCCATGCCACGGTAAACCTTGAATTTCCTGCCCTGGAACAGCTCGTAATCCCCGGGTGCCTCATCACAGCCTGCAAACAGTGAGCCCATCATACATACATTGGCACCTGCTGCCAGGGCCTTGGTCATGTCTCCGGAGAATTTGATGCCGCCGTCAGCTATGACAGGTATTCCATATTCCCTCGCAACCTGATAGCTGTCCATGATCGCCGTAACCTGTGGAACGCCGATGCCTGCCACAACTCTTGTGGTACATATGGAGCCGGGTCCTATTCCGATCTTGACCGCGTCTGCCCCTGCCTCAATAAGGGCTCTTGTGGCCTCTCCTGTTGCGACATTGCCTGCGATCACCTGAAGCTCGGGATACCTGTCCTTGATCCGCTGGATCGCCTCTAATATGTTCTTGGAATGTCCGTGCGCGGAATCTATCCCGATGACATCAACATGAACTGAAACAAGCGCGTCCACGCGGTCCATCATATTGCCGGTAATGCCTACCGCGGCTCCGCAGAGCAGGCGCCCCTGCTCATCCTTGGCGGAATCGGGATATTTGATCTGCTTTTCAATATCCTTTATTGTGATAAGTCCCTTTAGGAAGCCGTTATCGTCAACTATGGGAAGCTTTTCCTTCCGGGCCTTGCCAAGTATGCTCTTAGCCTCATCCAACGTAATGCCTACCTTGGCTGTTATGAGGTTCTCTGAGGTCATACATTCAGATATCTTCTTGTTGAAATCCTCCTCGAATTTGAGGTCGCGGTTGGTGATTATGCCTACCAGCTTGCCGTTTGTGGTAATGGGAACTCCCGATATGCGGTACTTTGCCATGAGATCATCAGCGTCTCTTAAACGATGCTCCGGTGTCAGGGAAAAAGGATCTGTTATGACACCGTTCTCGGAACGCTTTACCATGTCCACCTCCTGCGCCTGAGCGTCTATGGACATGTTCTTGTGGATGATACCGATCCCCCCTGCCCTTGCCATGGCAATAGCCATACGGTGTTCCGTAACCGTATCCATCGCGGCGCTCATCATGGGGATGTTGAGTGTCAGCTTTTTGGTAAGCTTAGTCTTGAGATCTATAAGATTTGGGGTAAACTCTGAATACTGTGGTACCAATAAAACGTCATCAAATGTAATCCCTTCACCTATGATCTTCGCCATACGCACCTCCTTGTCTGTAGATTTTGGTTTCATCTGTAAACTTTCAAAAATAATACAATAATCCAAAGAAAAGTGCAACAACTCCTCCGCATACCACATCGGAAATAAAATGCACTCCCAAAAGCACCCTGCACGCCATTAGCACAAGCCCCAGGATATACAGGGCGAACGCCATAGGATCAGCCTGCGCGTAAAGACAGGTCTCCGCTATCATGAATATGGAAAAAACGTGCCTGCTTGGAAAGGACGCTCCCTTTGTGTCTTTATTTATCAGGGGGGTAACCTCGTATCTTTCATAAGGCCTCTTAATTCCGAGCTTCTGCCTTACAAGGCTTACCACGCAAAAGGCAAATGCCGGGATTATGATAAGCTTTGGCACTATGCCAATGTGGGTCATCCCCATATATATTAGCAGCATAAAATAGCAGGCAGCGCTGAATGCGGTAATGGCCATTTCTGTCTTTGCCAGTATCCCGGCAAAGCGTGGATGGGACCACATGTACCGGTTAAGCGCCGCATATGATCTTCCGGTCATATCCTTACTCTTCCTCCTTGCTTTTCTCTGCAGGTTCTCTTGTGCCATACTCTTCAATGTATAGCTTTACATCCTCTAAGAACCTGTCCCATTCCTCTGGATGGTCAACGAAATATTTGGGACATATCTTGCCATTGACATCATAATGCCTTATAACAGCCTCCTCATCAAGACCGTATTTTCCTTCAAGCCATGCCACAAGATGTACCAGTGAGTCGTAGGTCTGGACGTAAAACTCCCCTGTATCGTCAAAATGACAGCATTCTATGGAGATAGTGTCACTGTTCCTGTTGTTGGAGGCATATGCCTGTTCATCCCTTGGGATGCACTGTATTATCTCACCGTCAAGCCCGATTATGTAATGGCTGGAAGCCTTTGTCTCATGGGAGATAGCAAGCCCTGCAAAATAATCGTGATTCTGCTGCGCGCTGGTACCCGGATTTGCAGTGTAATGAACCACTATCCCCTTTACTTTTTCAAGCTTTATACCCGGCCTTGAATACTCGTTGGGATCGATGAACTGCTTTGATATCTCAGGCGCCGTCCTTACTATCTTTGGGGACAGCATGGTCTCCACGAAATCCACCGTAGTCCTGCCTATGAACAAAAAAACTGTACACACGCCGATGATCGCAAAGCCTAACAGTATCCCGAATAATATGTTATTACGCTTGTTTTTACTAATACCCTTCATCTCTTACTATGGAAAAGGCAGCCCCCAAAGGGAAACTGCCCTGTCTAAAACCCCTTAAAAACCTCTGTAGCGGAACTTCTTACCGCATCAGAAAACGTTATGCCAAGCCTGTTTGCCATACCCTGATTCAGAAAGATCTCCCCTGTGGAAAACTCCTTGAAGCTGATATCCCCGGCCTCTGCCTCGCCCTTTAATATCCTTGCGGACATGCTGCCTGCTTCAGTTCCAAGCTTCTTATAATCAACTCCCTCACAGGCTATGCAGCCCTCTCTGACCTGCTCTTCTTCTGAACCAAAGACAGGTATCCCCGCCTTGCGCGCCATCTTAAGCTCAGCTTTGAGGGCGGATACTACAGTATTGTCAGTAAGATTAGATATGCAGTCCACCTGCTTTGAGAGCTTTTTGGCGGCTTTTTTAACGGCCTTGCGGTTCTTTATCGGCTTTTCAATTATCTCAAATCCATAATCACCTGCAAGGCTCTTATAAGACTCAAGGGCTGAAACGGAGTTGACCTCCGCGGTCGTATACAGTATGCCAAGCTTTTTGGCGTCAGGCATAATATCTCTTATAAGCTGAAGCTGGTGATCCACTAAAAGCTCATCGGATGTACCTGTTATATTGCCGGAGGAACTGCCGCTCTCATCAGCAAGCCCTGCCGCTATCGGATCTGAAACTGCCGCGTATACTACAGGAATATCCCTGTCCCTGCAGGCATCGAAAGCGGAAACTGCCGCGGGACTTGAAATGGCAAATACAAGATCTACATCCTTTGAGGCTATTTCCTCTGTCAGCTCGTCTAAAAGCGCAAGGTCGCACTCCGCGTTGCTGTAGGTTATCTTAAGCTTCTTGCCTTCTGTAAGCCCCTCGTCTTCAAGTCCTTTCTTAAATCCATCCAGACAGTTGTTGTGGGAAGGGATATCCGCAAAATCTATCACTGCTATTTCAAAGCTGCCCTTTTTCGCATTGGATGGCTTCGACCCACCGCTTTCATTGGTGGAAACGCATGCGCAAAGAACCGTTACAGAAGTGATAAGTATAAGAACCGATAAACAAAAATGTTTCATTGATCCATAATCCCTTACTCGTAATCCCTATTGCAAAGCTGCGATCATCTCTTCCTTTTCAGGCTCCACTCTGGCAAAGAATCTCTCCTCTATATCCTCAACAGCACATCCCATGGAAAAAGCCATCTCTTCAAACAGCTTCCTGGAGGCAAGTGCCATGGCCTTTTCATCACCTGCCATTACCTTCTTGCCCTGGGCAATACGCATTTCCTTGCGCAGATAAACTGTCTTTAGTACGGTTGCCAGCGCGTATATGTCAAACTTGGCGATCTCCTCCTTGAAAAGCTCGGATCTCGCTCTGGCATTCTCTTCATGAAGCACAGGAAGATCAGGGATACTGTCAAGCAGCTTCTCAAATTCCGCGGGCTCTATCACGTCACGTATGCGCACCTTTGTATCCACAGGCGTTGTAAGCCTTGTGCCTTTGGAAAAAACCGGCTCCAGGGAATAATAAAGCTTCTCCGTACCTCTTCCCTGCAGTGCCTTTTCCGACACCTCCATGACCTGGCAGACCCCTGAATTCTCATGGACCATATACTCACCGACTTCGTATCTCTTCATCCTTCACCTTGCTTTCTGTGTAAATTTTCTTAATTATAGCACAAAAAGAGGTTTTTTTCCATAATCATTGACCACATAAATTTATACTCATTAACGATTATAGCAGCCGGTATACCAGACACGCGAACACATTTATCGCTAACTCTGAAAATTGTTGCGGCAGTTATTGCGTTCGCGAGTATAAAATGGTATAATCTTAAATTGTTTCGGGGCATTAGCGCAGTTGGGAGCGCGCCACAATGGCATTGTGGAGGTCACGGGTTCGAATCCCGTATGCTCCATAGACAAAACCGCCGCATCCTTCATCGGATACGGCGGTCTTTTCATGCCCTTATATTCTTACTCATCCTTCATTTTGAAGAAGGATATCTGTCC
>CAJOFN010000045.1 GCA_905233905.1 uncultured Lachnospiraceae bacterium | reverse complement strand
AGTATATTATACTTTGGTTCTGTGCCAATGTATGGATTCTCTCCCAGATTCATAATAGATTCTTCAAGATTATCCAATTTTTCCAATGCCACATCCGTTCCAAAATTTTCCGCTACATAAAGAACGATTTTTCGAATCAAGGAATCTGCTGTGTCAGTTCTTATAACTTCGTACTTCAAGCATGCCCCTCCTTAAGAAGACTTCTTAAGTCGTCAAATGTATCTTTCATAGGTGCAACTCTTCCATACTTGACATCTTCATCAGCTTCTGCAAGAATCTCCAAAAGTTCAATCCTTGCTTTCATTCTTTTATATTCTTCGTATGCGAGTGTAACTGTATCTCCTCTTCCATTTACCGTAATAATAACAGCTTCATTATCCTCACGGCACTGTCTGGAAATTTCATTATAGTGATTTCGTAAATCTGCAGATGGTCTGATTACTTCTTGCTGCGCAAACATAATTATCACCCCCTTTATAGACATATTATATCAGCATTTGTCTATATCTACAATAATTTCGTAAAAAAATGGCAGCGTAAATATTCACTCGGAAAACACAGAAAAGACTATCATTGTATCTGTATCTAATATGACATTTGTGTAGTATCCCTTGTATTCCATAACACTACTCATAAATCCTGACTCCTCTCAAGATATTCCTTTATTTGATACAACAGCAAAATAGTTGAAAATATATTATAGTAAAGAGAGAATAATTCAACCCCCATACCCCTCCAGATACACCAGCAGAACCGATATATCCGCGGGGGAAACTCCGGAGATCCGGGAGGCCTGGCCGATGCTTGCGGGGCGGAATTTGGATAACTTCTGCCGCGCCTCGATCCGAAGGGAGGGTATGTTATCGTAATTTATGCCGCTCGGAATCGTTTTCTTCTCCAATTTCTTGAATTTTTCCACTTGTTTCTGCTGTCTTTCGATGTAACCGCTGTATTTTACCTGAATATTGACCTGTTCACGGACATTTTCGGGCAAAATCGGTCGGTTTTCATCAAAAACAGATAACATATCATAATTTAATTCCGGTCTTTTCATCAGATCTGCAAGAGTTATACCGGTATCCAGAGGCGCAGAATCAAATTCCTTAAGTATATCATTAACTTTTTTATTCGCACCCAGGTGAACCCTGTTAATCCGGTTGATCTCTGTTTCAATCAGCCTGTTTTTCTCCAAAAGCGCCTGGTAGGTGTCCTCATGAATAAGACCAACCCTGTATCCGAAGGGAGTAAGCCTTATATCAGCATTATCCTGCCGAAGCAGCAGCCTGTATTCAGCCCTTGATGTCATCATGCGGTAGGGCTCGGTATTCTCCTTGGTAACAAGGTCATCTATCAGCACTCCGATGTACCCTTGCGACCTGTCAATGATGAGCGGCTCCTCACCCTTTATGGAAAGCGCAGCATTGATCCCTGACATGAGTCCCTGAGCGGCAGCCTCCTCATAACCGCTGCTGCCATTGAACTGTCCGCCTGCGAAAAGTCCCTTAATTGTCTTAAACTCCAAGGTCAGATGAAGCTGCTCCGGTTCTAAGCAGTCATATTCAATGGCATAGGCATTGCGCACGATCTTCGCGTTTTCAAGTCCTGGAACCGTCCTGTACATTTCGTACTGAACCGACTCCGGCATGGACGAGCTCATACCGGCAATGTACATCTCATTTGTATACAGCCCTTCCGGCTCAATGAAAAGCTGATGCCTGTCCTTGTCGGCAAATTTAACCACCTTATCCTCAATAGAAGGACAGTATCTCGGTCCGGTGCCTTCGATAATACCGGCATAAATCGGGGATTCATCAAGGTGATCCCTTATTATCCGGTGTGTCTCTTCATTGGTATATGTAAGATAAACCGGAACCTGCTCCTTCTGGATGGAGTCAGGATCGGTACTGAAGGAAAAGGGAACTATCCTCTCATCACCGTACTGCTTCGTCATTTTAGAAAAATCCATAGATCTTCTGTCAATACGGGCAGGAGTGCCGGTTTTAAATCTCTGAAGCTTTATGCCGTTGGCTTCAAGTGAGGCGGAAAGGTGATTTGCAGCCTTTAGCCCATTGGGACCGGTATGTTCTATGACATCACCGTACAGACATCTGGCATTGAGATAGGTTCCGGTGCAGAGGATCACGGCTTTTGTGTGATAAACCGCGCCGGAAACAGTCTTTAATCCTGTTATAACCTTCTGCCCCTCAACCTCTTCCGTTAATATCCCGGCAACCTCAGCCTGACGCAAGGTCAGATTATCCGTAGACTGCAATACCCTTCGCATTTCCAGGGAATACATCTGCTTGTCAGCCTGGGCGCGGAGGGAATGAACGGCAGGACCCTTTGACTTATTTAACATCTTGGACTGGATGAAGGTCTTATCTATGGCCTTTCCCATCTGGCCCCCAAGTGCGTCAACCTCTCTTACAAGATGTCCCTTGGAGCTGCCGCCAATACTGGGATTACAGGGCATTAAGGCGACAGAATCCATGCTCACCGTAAAAATAATAACGGAGAGTCCCATCCTTGCCACCGCCAGCGCGGCTTCACACCCTGCGTGTCCCGCTCCGACTACTGCCACATCATAATTTTCTTCAACGTAATTCATATCAGATCATTTCCCCATGCAAAATTCAGAAAAAATCTTATCCACAAGATCATCCTCTACCTCTATCCCCAGGATCAGACCCAGCGAGGTATAAGCATCCATAAGGTCTATGGTAAAGAAGTCCGCAGTTATACCCTGTTTTATCGACTTATCCACATTACTTAGACTTTGATAAGAAGCCTTTAATAAATGGACATGACGGTCATTTGTGATAAAAATATCAACATCATTATCCACATCAAAGCTGTAGTACATATCATGGATCTTTTCAACTAATTTATCAACACCAAATCCCGTCTTTGCTGAAAAGATTATCGCGTTATTTTTGTATTCTGTAGGCAGGCTGTCTTCCGCCGCTTCACTGTCAGCAACCTTATCTGATTTATTAAGGATAAATATAGTCTTTGAAATATCAACATCAGAAAGGATGGATTTATCCTCATCCGTCAAAGGACTGGTAATATCCATAACAAACAGCACAAGCTGGGCATTTCTTATCTCATCAAGACTTCTCTCAACGCCTATGGCTTCCACCTTATCCTCTGACTCCCTTATCCCGGCGGTATCACTGATGGCAAGCACCATATCGGAAAGCCTTATCTTTTCAGTGATTATATCCCTTGTGGTCCCGGCAACGTCAGTAACTATGGCGCGTTCTTCCTTTGCAAGAAGATTTAATAATGAGGATTTGCCCACATTGGGCCTGCCGGCAATAACTGTTTTGATGCCATCCCTTATTATCCTGCCATTTTCAGCCGTACCTATAAGGTCATTTAATTTCTTAAGCCAGCCCTGAAGCTTGGAGGATATTCTCTCATTATATGCATCATCAAGGTCATAATGCTCAGGATCATCCAGTGCAGCCTCAATAAAGGCAGTCTCACTTAATATCTCCTCCCTTATAGAAGCTATGGTATCAGACAGGATCCCGTTAAGCTGCTTCTGGGAATTATCAAGGCTCCGTCTGCTGTCAGAGGAAATTATCTCCATGACAGCCTCCGCCTGTGAAAGATCTATACGCCCTGAAAGAAAGGCGCGCTTGGTAAATTCCCCCGGCTCCGCAGGTCTGGCCCCGTTCTTATATACAAGCTTAAGAATGGAATTTAAGACAAAGCTGCCGCCATGGGATGAAATCTCAACCACATCTTCCCTTGTATAAGACCTTGGCGCCCGAAATACCGTGACAAGGACTTCATCCACAATGTCTTCATTATCATAAATATGCCCGTAATATACCATGTGGGACCGGGCATCCTTAAGGGAAACCTTCGATCTGAATATCTTGTCCGCTATGGCAATGGAAGAATCACCGCTGATCCTTACTATTCCTATGCCGGCGTTTGTAACTCCCGTGGAAATCGCGGCGATCGTATCTTCAAATAAATTAATCATATCCTAAAACAATACCCCGCTTTTTAAACGGGGTATTAATAATCTTTATATTATTTTAAAGCAACAACAACATGTCTGTAAGGCTCATCACCTTCGCTGTAGGTGGTGACATATTCATCATGCTGCAAAGCATAGTGGATAACCCTGCGTTCATAAGGATTCATGGCCTCAAGTGAAACCGATCTCTTGCTGCGCTTAACCTTGTAAGCAACATTCCTGGCAAGATTCTCCAGAGTAGCCTTACGGCGCTTGCGGTAATCCTCTGTGTCCATCTTAACTCTTACATAGGTGTCAAGGCTGCGGTTTACGGCAAGATTGGTGATATACTGGAGAGAATCAAGAGTCTGACCGCGCTTTCCGATGATGATGCCCATTTCAGGACCACTCATATTGATGGAAAGGGATCTGTCTTCTTCCTCATAGGAAATATCAAGCTCCACCTCAAGATCCATCGCGGAAAATACAGAAGTAAGGAACTCCCTTGCGCTGTTGACCGCGGAGTCTACATCTACTGCCTTTTCTTCACGTCTGCTGTCCGATCTCTCTTCGGAATAAGCAGCAGGCTCTTCATTGGAAACAGCCGGTGCCTCTTCTGCTATAGCTTCTGATGTTTCTGCTTCCGCGGCATCGTCCTTGATGGAAACCCTGATCACAGCTTCCTTGCTTCCCAGACCGAGAAATCCGCTGCTCCCCTTTTCTATGATCTCATAATCAAGCCTGTCACTTGTAACACCAAGCTCAACAGTCGCCGCTGTAAGAGCTTCATCTACAGTTCTGCCGGAAAATTCACGCTTCTCCATTACTTACTCCTTCCTGCCTTCATTAAACCTTTTAACAAGATTAGCCTTGGCTCCCATTGTGCCCGGCCTTGCATTCTCTCTGATGGCGTTTGCCTTTTCAATAGCCTGCGCGTCCGCCGGATTGACCTTTGCCTTTTCGGAAAAGCTCCGTCTGGTATTGGTGGTGGCCGCGCTGACTATCTGATCACGACGGATGCCGCGCTTTTCAGCCTTGGCGGCTGCTTTTTCTTTATTCTTCTCAATTATCTGGTCAAGATCGATCTTCTCAAAATGCTTATTCAAAAAGAACTGCTGAACCGTCCTTACCAATGCGCCCGCGATCCAGTAAATACCAAGACCGGCTGGTGTGATAAAGGTAAAAAATAGTGACATCAGCGGCATCATCGTATTCATTGTCCGCATCTGGACTGCCATCTGGTCGTCGCCGCTGCCCGTAGTTGGCATGAGCCGGAGATTAAGAACCTGCGATCCGTATGAAAGAGCCGGTATCAGAAGGGCAGCAATCATGATTCCCCAGGTATGATTATCAAAAGCAGTCGTCACCATATGCCAGGGGGTATCAGAAATATTGATGGGCCCGATATAGTTGATACCGGAAAGGGTTGAACGCACCTTGTCAATATCAGCAAACAATGCCGTATCACTTCCGGCAACGCTTGAAAACGCGTCAACCACCTTATTCCAGCCGTCTTCCGAAAGCTTATAAAGCACATCTACAATGTAGCCTGCCTTTTGAGCTGCATCGGAAGAGCCAAAATCAACAACAATGCCCCGGAGATTGGCCTGATCCTTGACATCAGTCATTATCTTCTCATAGCCGTCGATCGACTGTATATCGGAAACTAAGGATGTGAAAATGTCCTTTACCCCTGAAAGATAAGCGGGAACATTATAAAACACACGATACAGCGCAAACAGGATAGGCATCTGGATCGCCATCTGGATACAGCTTCCGGTGGGATTAGTGCCGTATTTGTCATAGAGTGCCTGTGTCTCCTCCTGCATTGCCTGCATGGAAGCCTGATCCTTGCGGTTCTTGTATTTCTTCTGGATGGCCTTCATTTCAGGCTGCATCTTGCGGGTAAGAACTGAAAATTTCTGCTGCCTGTAGGTAAGAGGGAACAGGCATATATAGATAAAAATAGTGAAAATAACGATAGTAAGGGCAATGCTGCCGTTTACTATGCCGCATACCTCAGTCAGAAACTGATAGATCGCGTTCATTATATAGCCTAAAAGTCTGGCTATAGGACCTAATATCTGACCATTATATGCTGTCAAATAGATCATATGGTTACTCCTTGTAGGTTATAAGCATAATTAAGGAACAGGGTCATAACCGCCCCTTGAAAAAGGATTGCACCGCATTATTCTCCATGCCGCAAGAGCAGAACCCTTGATGGCACCATGCTTCTGGATCGCCTCCAAACCGTAGGCCGAGCATGTGGGACAATAGGGGCATCTGGTAGTCTTCATTGGACTGATGTATTTCTGATATAGCCTGATCAACCAAATTAAAAAATACTTCACTTCATCAAACCATGACGCCTGATGAGATTCAGATATGAATCCTCAAGCAACGAATAAGGCATATTCCTGGCATTGGCACGAAGGACAACGATAATATCGTAGCCCTGTACCACAAGAGGGTCATTTAGCCTGGCGATCTCCCTTAGCTGTCTTTTGAGCCGGTGACGAACCACGCTGTTGCCTACCTTTTTACTGACAGAAATGCCGATCCTGTTCTCATTTGTAAAATTTTCCTTCTTATATAATATAAGCAGGATATTCGCCTTTGAATCGCGTGCACGGTATATGGTACGAAAATCAGAAGATTTCTTTATTCCAACCATAATAAACACCCATAAGAAAACCGCCGCGCATCCTTCTATGATGATGCCTGGCGGTCTCTACACTGACTCATTAAGCACAAAGCTTCTTTCGACCTTTAGCACGTCTTGCCTGTAAAACTTTTCTTCCACCCTTGGAACTCATTCTTTTACGAAAGCCATGTACTCTGGCGCGCTGTCTTTTCTTAGGCTGATATGTCCTTTTCATGTTGTTCCACCTCCACACAAAGTAAAAAAGCTTACTCATTATATCAAAATTTGCCTAAATGTCAAGGGAAAATTGAGATGTGAATAATCGCGGCGACAGCTACAAATTTAGGTTTCTCTAAGCGAGGTCAAGAGCTCTGCTCGTCGAGCGTGAGATACCTAAATTTGTAGCGTCAGCCTAAAGAAGAGTCCACTAAACTTAAATTTATATATATTCACACCCAAAATTCGCTGATTTTACGCGACTTATCTACAAAATGTTAGTAAATTGTGCATAACTCTTGATATATAAAGCCAATAAAACTGTATTATATAGGAAGATACATATATGTATGTGGATAATTTTTCATTGAATATATTGTGATGAATAATGCGAATAAGTCAAGATCGGAGTGGTAATGGATCTCCTTCAGGAAAAATGGACTGAAATCCTCATGTCCATCAAAGAAGAGAATAACATAACTGATATTTCTTACCGTACATGGCTGCTTCCTCTGGAGGTTTATGCTATCGACGGCGATACCCTCTATATTCTGTTTACTACTGACTCCGACCAGATGAGTCTCAATTATATTGCCCGCAAATACAAGCTTTTCCTTCAGGTAGCCATCGCTGAGATCACGGGCAGGGAATATATTCTCCAATTCATTCTTCCACAGGATACGGCTGCCATCAGCAAGACCGGCGCGACCACCGCTCCGGCAAACTCATTATCCAACAACGAGAATTACAAGCGCTCCAATCTCAATATGCGCTATACCTTTGACACCTTCATCGTAGGCGGGAATAACCGTTTTGCCCAGACCGCATCACTTTCCGTAGCGGAGACTCCGGGTGTATCCTACAATCCCCTCTACATCTACGGCGGGCCGGGGCTTGGCAAGACACATCTAATGCACGCCATCGGCAATTTCATCTTTGAGCAGAACCCTAATACCAAGGTACTCTACGTTACCAGCGAGGAATTTGTCAACGAGGTTATTGAGTCCATCAGAAGCGCCAACTCAGCAACCCAGATGTCCAAGCTTCGTGACAAATACCGTACAGTGGATGTTCTGATGATCGATGATATCCAGTTTATAATAGGAAAAGAAAGCACTCAGGAGGAGTTTTTCCATACCTTTAATACCCTCCACAGCGCCGGCAAGCAGATAATCCTCACCTCAGACCGCCCTCCCAAGGATATGGTTACCCTTGAGGAGAGGATCACCACCAGGTTTGAGATGGGTCTTATGGCTGACATCGGAGAGCCTGATTATGAGACGAGAATGGCGATCCTAAGGAGCAAGATAGAAAAGAGCGACGTTACCTTCCCTGATGATGTAATAGAATACATCGCGGAGAATATCCGCTCCAACATCAGAGAGATAGAAGGCGCCCTCAACAAGCTCATAGCCTACCAGCATCTCCAGAAGGAAAGCGTCACGGTAGAGATTGCCAAAAAGGAGCTGCAGAGCATTATTTCTCCCAACCAGCGCAAGGAGATAACAGCCCAGTACATAATAGAAAGCGTTGCCGAATACTACAGCCTTACAATGGACAAGATGATCTCCAAGGATCGCAAAAAGGTCATCGCCCGTCCAAGGCAGATCGCCATGTACCTTTGCAGGGAGATGATCTCATCCCCGCTTGATGCAATAGGCACACTCCTCGGAGGAAGGGATCATACGACGATTATCCACGGATATAACAAGATTGTGGAAGAAATGAAAACGGACACCCAGCTTCGTGACGACATTGACACGATCAAGAACAAGATAAATCCACAGTGACCAACAGACAATTCAGCCTCTGATAACAGACAATATTGATTTTATTTTCTGTTGTTAAGCTTTATTTTCAGGCAGTATGAGGGATATAAACAAACTAACACCCCCTACTACTATTACTACTAAAATATATATATTTATATATGCGTTACTCACGAAAGGAGCATCCCAAAAATGGTGATCACTTGTTCACAGTACGAACTGCTCAAAGGACTTAATATCGTTTCCAAAGCTGTTCCCACAAGGACATCCAATCCTATCCTTGAATGTATCCTTATAGACGCATCCACCAATGACATCCGCCTTACCACCAATGACATGGAGATAGGAATAGAGACTGTCATTCCCGGAGGGATCAACGAGCGTGGAAGGGTTGCTATTGATGCCAAGATATTTGTCGATATTGTGCGTAATCTCCCCAATAATCAGGTGACAATTACCACAGACGACAAGCAGATGACGCAGATAAGCTGTGAAAAGGCGCTGTTTGCGGTACCGGGCAAGAATGGGGACGATTTCCCTTATATTCCTGTAATACCCCGTAATGTTCCCATAGAAATATCGCAGTTCACCCTTCGCGAGACTATCCGCCAGACCATCTTTTCCACAAAGGAAAATGACAAGAACCAGATCATGGGTGGAGAGCTCTTTGAGGTAAATGGCGACCATATGAGGGTTTCCTCCCTGGACGGACACAGGATATCCATCCGCAACATCCATCTTCAGAATTCCTATGAGGACAGGAAGGTAATAGTTCCTGCCAAGACCTTAAAGGAAATATCCAATATCATCGGCAGCTCCTATGATGACATAGTAAGCATATATATTACCGACAATCATATTATATTTGAATTTGATATGACCACAGTGGTGTCAAGACTCATGGACGGGGAATTCTTCCAAGTGGATAAGATGCTTTCCAATGACTACGAGACCAAGGTCATGATCAACCGCAAGGAGCTTATAGAGAGTATCAGGCGCTCCATGCTAATGGTCAATGAAAGCGACAAGAAGCCAATAGTTCTTGATATTTATGAGCAGACCTTCAATATGAGCGTGTCCACCTTCAAGGGGAATTTCGATGAAAGCCTCAACATTATCAAGGACGGCAGGGATATTAAGATAGCATTCAACCCCAAGTTTTTGTATGAGGCTCTTAATGCCATAGATGACGAAAACGCGACCATATATCTGCTTACACCGAGGTCGCCTCTGTTTATCAGGGATGACGCGGGCAGTTATATTTACCTTATCCTTCCTGTAAACTTTAACGGAGCGTGATGGTCATGGAAGAAGTCAGGCTCCGTAAGGGAGAAGAATTTATAAGGCTTGGCCAGGCCTTGAAGCTTTGTGGAGAGGCCGAAAGCGGCGCCTTTGCCAAGACCATCATAGCTGACGGGCTTGTTACCGTAAACGGCGAGGTGGAACAGCGCCGTGGCAGGAAATTATATGACGGTGATATATTCTGCTATGAAGGCAATGAGTATCAGGTACACGGCACATGATACTAAAATCCATTGAGCTTCAGAATTTCAGGAATTATAAGCTTGAATCAATTTCCTTCGGAGATAAGACCAATATAATCTACGGCCAGAATGCCCAGGGCAAGACCAATATATTAGAGGCCTGCTATGTAAGCGGCACATCCCGTTCACATAAGGGGAGCAGGGATCGTGAGATGATCCGTTTCGGAGAAGAGGAAGCCCATATAAAGGCCACGGTCCAAAGGAGCAGTTCAACCCAGACCATAGATATCCACCTAAAAAAAGGCAGGAAAAAAGGCATTGCCATCAACAGAGTCCCTGTCCGCAGGGCGGTTGAGCTTTTCGGCATATTAAATATCGTTTTTTTTTCTCCGGAGGATCTTAATATCATAAAAAACGGTCCCAATATGCGCAGGAGATTCATGGATGCAGAGCTCTGCCAGCTTGACAAGATATATCTCTCCGACCTGGGCCGTTACAACAAGATAATTACACAGCGGGCTTCGCTGCTCAAGGATATTTACTATAACCCGGGCCTTTCCGATACGCTTGAGGTATGGGACAGGCAGCTTGTGGAATACGGAAGCCGCATTATAAACCGCAGGAAAAAGTTCATAGAAGAGCTTGCCCCGGTGATACTTGATATCCACAGCAGGATATCCGGCGGCAGGGAAGAGCTTAAGATATCATATGAGCCTAATGTGAGTGAAGAGGCCTTTGAAGAGGAATTATTCAATGCCCTTGACAGGGATAAGCGGATGGCACAGACCTCCGTTGGCCCCCACAGGGATGATGTGAGCTTTTTAGTGGACGGCGCGGATATTAGGAAATACGGTTCACAGGGACAGCAGAGGACCTGTGCCCTCTCCCTTAAGCTTTCAGAGATACACATTGTAGAGAAAATGATAAGGGAGACCCCTGTGCTGCTGCTTGACGATGTATTATCGGAGCTTGACAGCGCAAGGCAGGAATATCTCCTTCAGAGCTTAAGCGGTACACAGACGATAATAACCTGCACCGGAATGGATGAATTTGTAAAGAACCATTTTGAGGCAGACAGAGTATTTGAAGTTACAGATGGAATTGTTTCCGACATGAAAGGATGATCATATGGCTGACCAGCAGCAGATCACAGAAGAATACGGCGCGGACCAGATACAGATACTTGAAGGACTTCAGGCTGTGCGCAAGCGGCCGGGTATGTACATAGGCTCCACCTCCGAGCGTGGACTGCATCATCTGGTATATGAGATTGTGGACAATGCCGTGGATGAGGCATTGGCGGGCTTCTGCTCCGAGATAGAGGTCACGATCAACCCTGACGGTTCATGTACGGTAGTGGACAACGGCAGGGGTATTCCTACCGGTATTAATCACAAGGCGGGAATTCCCGCGGTTGAGGTTGTATTTACAATTCTCCATGCCGGCGGTAAGTTTGGCGGCGGAGGATACAAGGTTTCCGGCGGACTTCACGGCGTGGGCGCGTCTGTCGTTAATGCACTTTCAGACTGGCTGGAGGTAGAGATCCGCCGGGATGGAAAGGTCTATAACCAGCGCTATGAACGCGGAAATACAATGTTCCCTTTAAAAGAGATAGGTGTCTGTGAACCGGAAAACACCGGTACAAAAGTGACTTTTTACCCCGATGCGACAATTTTTGATACAATCATCTTTGATTATTCCACACTCCGCACCAGGCTAAGGGAGACAGCATTTCTTACAAAAGGACTTAAGATAACCATCCGTGACGCAAGGGAATCCGAGATCAGGGAGGATGTGTTCCATTACGAGGGAGGCATCAAGGAATTTGTCACCTACCTCAATCGAAGCACCATTCCTTTGTATGACGAGGTCATCTACTGTGAGGGAGAAAAGGATAATGTACTCGTTGAAGTTGCCATGCAGCACAACGACGGATACAACGACTCCTCCTACAGCTTTGTAAATAATATTATAACTCCTGAGGGCGGCATGCATCTTTCGGGCTTCAGGAGCGCTCTTACACGTACAATTAACAATTATGCCAGAGAGAATAAAATACTAAAGGACAAGGACCCTGCTCTTTCCGGTGAGGATATCCGTGAGGGACTTACCGCGATCATTTCCGTTAAGATCGAAGAGCCACAGTTTGAGGGCCAGACCAAGCAGAAGCTTGGCAATTCCGAAGCGAGGAGTGCGGTTGACGCTATCCTTGGGGAACAGCTTGTTTATTTCTTGGAGCAGCATCCCAGGGTTGCAAAGACCATCTGCGACAAATCACTCCTTTCCCAGAGAGCAAGGGAGGCCGCAAGAAAGGCAAGGAACGCCACAAGGAAGAGTGCTTTGGAGTCCACTGCCCTTCCCGGAAAGCTTGCTGACTGTACGGACAAGAACCCGAGCAACTGTGAGATATTCATAGTCGAGGGAGATTCCGCGGGAGGCTCCGCAAAGACCGCAAGAAGCAGGGCTACACAGGCGATACTTCCCTTACGCGGCAAGATACTTAATGTTGAAAAGGCAAGGGAAGACCGTATCTACGGCAACGAAGAGATCAGGGCCATGATCACTGCCTTTGGCACTGGTATACATGACGACTTTGACATTTCAAAGCTGCGTTATCACAAGATAATTATTATGACCGATGCCGACGTTGACGGCGCCCATATCGCCACGCTTATGCTCACCTTCCTGTACAGGTTCATGCCGGCGCTTATCAAGCAGGGATATGTTTATCTTGCCACGCCGCCCCTGTACAAGATCGAAAAGAACAAAAAGACCTGGTACGCCTACAATGACGATGAATTAAACAATATCTTAAAAGACATCGGGCGTGACGGCAACAATAAGATCCAGCGTTACAAAGGTCTCGGCGAGATGGATGCGGAGCAGCTCTGGGATACTACAATGGACCCGGAGAAGAGGATACTTAAAAAGGTCACCTTTAATGAGGATGATGCTTCCAATGTGGATGCGATATTCTCAACTCTCATGGGTGACAGGGTAGAGCCCCGCAGGGAATTCATTGAAGAGAACGCAAAATATGTTCAGAACCTTGATATTTAATAGGAGAATACATGGACGATTTAACTTTTGATCAGATCCAGGAGGTTGATCTGAAAAAGACGATGGAAACATCGTACATAGATTATGCCATGAGCGTAATTGCAAGCCGTGCCCTGCCAGATGTAAGGGACGGCTTAAAGCCTGTTCAGCGCCGTGTTCTCTTTTCCATGATAGAGCTCAACAACGGTCCGGACAAGCCGCACCGTAAATGCGCCCGTATCGTGGGAGATACCATGGGTAAGTACCATCCTCATGGTGATTCCTCCATTTACGGCGCTCTTGTTAATATGGCGCAGGAATGGTCCACCCGTTATCCATTGGTTGACGGCCACGGCAATTTCGGTTCCGTGGACGGTGATTCAGCCGCTGCCATGCGATATACGGAGGCAAGGCTTTCCAGGATCTCCATGGAAATGCTTGCCGATATAAATAAAGACACCGTGGATTTCATGCCCAATTTCGACGAGACGGAGAAGGAACCTACGGTTTTGCCGGCGCGTTTTCCCAACCTTTTAGTCAACGGTACTACGGGTATCGCTGTCGGAATGGCTACAAATATCCCGCCCCACAATCTGCGAGAGGTTATTGCCGGCGTGGTAAAGATGATCGACAATCGCGTCAATGAGGACAGGGATACAGACATAGAAGAGCTTCTGCCCATCGTTGCCGGTCCTGATTTTCCTACGGGGGGCGTGATCCTTGGCAGGAGAGGCATTGAAGAGGCTTACCGCACGGGCAGGGGCAAGATAAGGGTGAGAGCGGTCACCGACATCGAGCCTATGAAGAACGGCAAGAACCGTATAGTTGTTACCGAGCTTCCCTATATGGTCAATAAAGCCAGACTCATTGAGAACATGGCAAAGCTGGTAAAGGACAAGCGCATTGACGGCATAACTGATCTCAGAGACGAGTCATCCCGTGAGGGAATGCGCATATCCATTGAGCTTAGAAAGGATGTCAATCCTACAGTAATGCTCAACCAGCTATACAAGCATACCCAGCTTCAGGATACCTTTGGCGTTATTATGCTGGCTCTGGTCAATAATGAACCAAAGATATTAAATCTGCATGATATATTAAACCATTACCTTGAGCATCAGAAGGACGTTGTAACACGCCGCACTAAATTTGAATTAAACAAAGCTCTTGAGCGCGCCCATATATTAGAGGGTCTGCTCATAGCACTTGACAATATTGATGAAGTAATAGCCATAATCCGGGGTTCCGAGAATGTCCAGACCGCCAAGCAGCAGTTGATGGAGCGGTTTTCGCTCTCAGATGCCCAGGCACAGGCTATAGTAGATATGAGACTCCGCGCCCTTACTGGTCTGGAAAGGGACAAGCTGGAGAATGAATACAAGGAGCTGATGGAGCAGATCGAGCATCTGCGCGCTATCTTAGCGGATGTTAAGGTGCTTTTATCAGTGATCAGGGAAGAGATACAGGCGATCTCCGACAAATTCGGTGACGACAGGCGCACAACCATAGGCTACGACGAATACGACGTATCCATGGAGGATCTGATCCCCGTTACCAATACGGTCATTACCTTTACCAAATTAGGCTATATCAAGCGGATGAGGGTGGATAATTTTAAATCCCAGAACCGCGGCGGCAAGGGTATAAAAGGGATGGAGACCATTGATGAGGACTACATCGTGGAAATGATGATGACCACGTCCCATCATTATATGATGTTCTTTACGAATTTCGGCAGGGTCTACCGTCTCAAGGCTTATGAGATCCCGGAAGCCTCCCGCACGGCAAGGGGAACTGCCATAGTGAACCTTATCCCCCTGATGCATGATCCCCATGAAGGAATACAGGGACGACCAGTACCTTGTTATGGCTACCATGCAGGGAATAGTCAAGCGTACAAGGCTTTCAGATTTTGCGAATATCAGAAAGAACGGGCTTGCAGCCATCTCGCTGCGTGACGGGGACAAGCTCATAGAGGTAAAACGGGCATCGGATGACGATGAGGTAATGCTTTTCACTAAATACGGACAGTGCATGAGATTCCATGTTTCCGATGTAAGGAGCATGGGCCGCATTTCAAGAGGCGTTATCGGCATGAATATCATGGACGGCGACAGTATCATAGCGATGCAGCTTGTTTCTCAGGGAGAAAGCGTAATGATCGTATCCGAGAACGGTCTCGGCAAATGCACCCTTATTTCCGAATTCCCGGTTCACCACAGAGGGGGCAAAGGCGTTAAATGCTACAAGATCACCGAAAAGACAGGCAATCTTGTAGGCGTTAAGGCTGTGGAAAAGGACGATGAGGTAATGCTCATCAACACCGAGGGCACGATAATCCGCATCCGCGTGGCAGACACGGCGCTTTCCTCAAGGATCACCTCCGGGGTTAAGCTTATCAATCTTTCCGAAAATGAAAGGGTTGCGTCCATTGCAAAGGTCAGGAAGGAAGTGCTCATAGAAGAAGCCGAAGCGCAGGAGAGGGAAGGATCAGAAGACGGGACATTATGAGAGAGATAAATGTTTCCGAAATCACTGACGCTGTTGAGCAGATGTGTTCAGATATAAATTATGAATTATCTCCTGATATGTCGGAGCTTATAGTTAAAGCCCGGTCAGAGGAGAATTCTACCCTTGGGAAAAGGGTTCTTGATATGCTCTGTGAGAACCTGACAGCCGCAAAGGAAGAAAAGATCCCCATCTGTCAGGATACAGGAATGGCTGTGGTTTTTTTGGAGGTGGGCCAGGAGGTTCATTTCACCGGAGGAATGATAGAAGACGCGGTAAATGAAGGGGTGAGAAGGGGCTATACTAATGGCTATCTCCGAAAATCTGTTGTTGCTGATCCCATAGACAGGGTCAACACCAATGACAATACCCCGGCTGTTGTGCATTATTCCATTGTTCCGGGGGATGAGGTGCGCATCACTGTTTCTCCGAAGGGCTTTGGCAGCGAGAACATGAGCCAGGTGTTTATGAAAAAGCCTGCCGACGGAATGGACGGTATCAGGTCTGCTATACTGGACGCGGTAAAGCTGGCAGGTCCCAACGCCTGTCCGCCTATGTATGTAGGAGTTGGAGTCGGAGGCACCTTTGAAAAGGCGGCAATCCTTTCCAAGCAGGCATTGGCAGGGATCGCATCTCCTTATAACAAGCCCTGGGTGGCAGAGTTAGAGGAGGAAATGCTTTCCGCCATCAACGAGACCGGCATAGGACCGGGGGGTCTGGGAGGAAGGGTTACAGCTCTTGGAGTTAAGATCAATACCTATCCCACCCATATCGCCGGGCTTCCGGTTGCCGTAAATATCTGCTGCCACGTAAATCGACATATCAGTACCACGATCTGACCATGGACAAATATCTTACACTTCCTCTGAAGGACGAAGACATAGAAGAAATAAATACAGGAGATACAGTATATCTCTCAGGTGAGATGTATGTCGCCAGGGATGCGGCGCACAAAAGGATATACGATCTGATAAATGATGACAAACCACTGCCTGTAGATCTTTCGGGCGTTTGTATTTATTATATGGGGCCTTCTCCCGCCAGACCCGGCAGGGTGATAGGTTCCGCCGGACCCACAACTGCCACAAGGATGGACAAATACGCCCCCGCATTTTTAGATCATGGCGTAAAGGTGATGATCGGCAAGGGCAGGCGTTCCGATGAGGTAAGAGATGGCATAATAAAAAACCACGGCGTGTACTTCGCCGCGGTTGGTGGGGCAGGAGCCCTGCTTTCAAAATGCATAACAGCATCCGAAATCGTATGCTATGAAGACCTGGGAGCCGAAGCAGTCCGCCGGATCACGGTAGAGAATTTCCCCGTGATCGCAGCAATGGATTGCCGTGGCAATGACATTTACAAAAAATCTTAAGCCATCTGATGCGCTAAATAGTCGTTGATCTCATCAACAAGCTCGTCGGCGTCGATGCCGTGAACCATGGCAGCCTGCTCGATGGTCTCCATCTGCGAAGCGGGGCAGCCTGTGCAGTGCATGCCGATGCCAGCAAGGATCATCTCGGTGCTGCGGTCGATTGCAAGAAGCTCTCCTAACATTGTGTCTTTATTGATACGTGCCATTTTATCATCCTCCATGTTGTAATTTTCATCTGTCTTTGGCATACTATACCACGAGCACTGCATTATTACAATAAAAAAGGAGCATTCATATTATGAAAACCTTCCGCCGAGAGACTATCGGAATATATATACTGCTGATACTGTTCGGTGTCCCTCTTCTTGTTAATCTCAAGTATCAGGATATAATACAGGTCAAATCGACATTTTATCTTGTCGTTACAGGTATTTTTTATGCCATCGTCGCCATAGCGATAATTGGCAAATATCTTATCGACAGAAAAATGGGAATAGAAATGAGGACTCCAAAGGAAGTGGCGAAATCCTTTGATCCGCTGGACTGGAGCCTTATCGCTTTCGGTATATTGATACTGTTGTCCGCGATTACCTCAAGATTTCCTAAAAAGGACGTATTTTTCGGAACCCGGGCGCAGCTTACAGGCGCTCTGATGCTGTTGTTTCTTGTTATCTCATATTTCATTATTTCAAGAGGGGCGGAAGCAGCCAAGAAAAGCTATGCCTTTGCTTTCTATGCTTCTTCGCTTGCGGTTGAGGTATTCGGCCTGCTGAACAGATTGCGCATCGATCCCCTTGAAATGCACAAGGAGAATGTTCTCGATACCTTTACCTTTATGACTTCAACCGTAGGAAATGTTGATTATTTCTACGCTTTTACATCTATAATTATCCTATTCTTTGCGGCTTACAGGGCGGATATGGAATGGGATGTCCGGGGATTTGCGGTAGACGCTCTTTTGATAATATGCTATATGAATTTCTGGACCACAAGGGCAGGAGGTATTTTAGCTGCCTTTTCCTATGGACTTCCGGCTCTGCTGCTTATCAGCCTGACCTCTTATACGAGATTTAGAAATCTTTTCTGGCAGGGTACTTTGCAGGGAATAGCGGCTCTCATATGTACTGTGATCAGGCAGAAATATGTGGCATGGGACATTTTTTGGGGAACAGATACAATAGTCATGGGATTTTACGATAAAAAGCTCTGGATTATCCTGGGAATAGTCTGCGCCGTAATATGGTTCCTTCTCGGAAATATTAAAAAGAACAAAAAGGAAGACGAATTCATAAAGAACATATCGGTAATAAAGCTGCCGGTAATAGCCCTTTCATGTGTATCAATGGCTATATTTGAAGGACTGATCCTGTTCTACAGACCCATGCAGGACATCACGGGAAGAACCTTTATCTGGGATGATCTCAAAATTGCGTTTCAGATGAGCAGCATCCGTGAAAAATTGCTTGGGGTAGGCCCGGGCTGCATGGACAACACCCTGATAGATCTTGGCATCCATACTCCGGAGCAGTCATATTTCCTGACAGCCCACAATGAGGTCTTTGAATACTGGTTCCTTTGCGGGATCATAGGAGCAGTTGTATATGTGGTGTTCATGGCATCATTCTTCTACAACTTCTACAGGAATGTTCTGTCCCCGGAAGAAGCTGCCATGCCGCATTACAGAGACATGCTCTGCTGCGGCGTCCTCTTCGCCACCTACTTAGGCCAGGGCCTCACCAACGGCCCTTATGTAATAAATATAGTCGTAGGGTTTACCTTTTTAGCGCTATACAGAAGGTTTCAAATACCGGATGAAGAATAGGAATTATGGCAACGGAATATGAACAGGCGCAATTTCTGCCAGCAGACCATGATATATTTCCCTAAGCGAGGTCAAGAGCTCTGCTCGTCGAGCGTGGGATATATATCATGGGTTGCGTTCGTTAGCAGTACCCCTATCCATCAACAAACCATTTATACTTTCGTAAACTATCCGTAACACTTTGACATAGGCAAACCCCTATGATACACTATTAAACAGTAACAATTTCCAAATTTCCAAAGCAAGGCAAGGACCCAGGAGCTGGTCGTGGACAAGCAAGAGTACCGTACAAAATTAGACGAAGCGCGCAAACTGATACGTGAAGGCGACAAAGAAGACGCCTTCTATATCATGGACGGCATTAACTGGCGCAAGGTTCATAATGTAAATGCTCTGCTTAACGCGAGCGAAATATACGAAAAGGAAGGCCATTATCATCAGGCAAGAGAGCTTTTGGAGATGGCGCATGAGCGCTCACCCATCGGCAGGATGATAATCTACCGCCTGGCACTTTTATGTATCCGGCTTGAATCTTACGACGAGGCAAGGGAGTATTATGACGAATTTGTTGAGATCGCTCCCAATGACAGCCTCAAATATATTATCCAGTATCAGCTCGCCAAATCAAGAGGCGCTGAGGATATTACCCTTATCTCCATTTTAGAGGAATTAAAGGAGCATGACTTTTTAGAGGAGTGGGCTTATGAGCTGGCTCTTCTGTATCACAAGACAGGCCAGGTGGACAAGTGCATTTCCACCTGTGACCAGATAATCCTGTATTACGGCGACGGTCCCTATGTTGAGAACGCAATGGAGCTTAAGATGGTACATCAGCCCCTTGACGAATCACAGGAGACCAAGTACAAGAATTTCAGGAGCAAACAGGGCGGCATCACGGAAGTCCTGCCGGGAGAAGAATTTGGCGGCAACGGCGAGATTTTGTCCCATCCCGTCAAGATCCCCGAGATAGCCCTTTCCAATGACCGCTTCAATACACAGAACCTTCAGGCGGAGATCAAGCGCAACATCGAAGAGATAATGACCGCCACGGAGGAAGGCACCGTTTCCGAGAACATGGAAGCCATCAAGGAGCTTGTGGAGGATATTCCCTACGCCAAGGTTCCCAAGGAATCCACGGGACCCATGGAAGAGGTGTCCATTAAGAAAGAAGAAGCAAAGCGCATAGATGATACATTGAGGTCACATTTCCGTGAGTATTTAGAGGAAGAGTACGACGGACAGATGTCTTTATCTATTCCAGAGACATCCGATGTTGAACCTCAGATTGCCGGGCAGATGACCATCGAGCAGATCATGTCTGACTGGCAGAAGACGGCAAGAGCTGCGGAGCAGGCATTATCCGAGGCAGAAGCACTCCGCCTTGAAAATGCCAAGGCAAAGGCAATAGAAGAAGCCAACCAGATAATAGCCCGCCTTGAAGAAGCAAAGCGGGAGCTTGACGCAGGTGTTTCCCCGAGAGACCTTTTGAGGAATGAATATCTGGCAGACATCCCTTCACAGGGAGAGGAGCTGGCAAAGAGGTTTACCGCCTTAAAGGAACAGCTTGGAGCGCCGGCCGCATCCGGGGACGGTCTGAGGAAGCAGCCGACCAGGGAGCCTTTGCTGGAGGATACGAGATTTCTTCCCGCCGGAGCCAGGGCTACCGCTGAGACTATCCATACATTAGAAGAAGAAGGTCCCCAGTCCGCGATCCGCAAATACGCGACCAAGCGCATAGACAAGCCTTCAGATGCGGAGCGTGAGGCTCTCAAGAACCAGTCCACCTTTAAGATACCCAAGATCGAAAAGGCCACCGGCCAGAAGGAAGGCGTAGGCTTTGAGTTTCCCATTGTGGATTCCAAGGGCAAGCCCAAGCTTGAAGGCAGGGATGACTATCTTTCCGAGCGTGAAGCTGCAAGGGTCATGGCAGGGGTCAATGATTTTCTCCAGAAGGAGATCGACAGGGCCAAGGAGCAGAATACAGGCCCCTTACCCCAGATAGACACACAGATAAGCTCTCTTTCTCCCGACCAGACCCAGGCATTTGCCGAAGCGGTTGTAAGGATATTAAATGAGCAGGCGAGGCTGAAGGGCGGCGAGCCTTCCATCAAGGACGCGGTCGCGAAGCTTCACGAGACCAGCACCAATATAGTAAAAAGAGACGAATTAGAAGAAAAGTTAGTAGAGGTCACAAAGGAGATTAAAGACGACAACAAAGTGTCTGCTACTCCTGAAAAGACCGAAGTACCAGCTGCAGAGCCGGCAACCGCACCGGAAATAAAACCGGAGCCAAAGCCAAAGGCAGCACCAAAAGAGGAGCCCAAGGAGGAGCTTAAGGTCACGCCGGAAGCTGCACCGGCCGAAGAAAAGCCCGAGCCAAAGCAGTCCAAGATAGAGGAAGAGCCCAAGTCAGAGAAGACAGAAGAAGAGATCCCGGAAGAGGATTTCGACGATAATGACGATTTTGATAATGACGAGATAGAACAGGCATCAGAGGATTCAAAAGAACCGGTTTACGATGAGATGCTTGCGACCGAGCTTACGGACGAGGAAAGGGAGATGTTTACATACTTCACTCCCATTTCCGGAATGGAGCAGATCCTATGTCAGGTTCTTAACGGTGTAAGGAGCCGATTCCTTGCCGATACCAAGGTATCCACCGGCAACATCATTATCCAGGGCGGTGAAGGCACAGGCAAGACCACTCTTGCAACGAATATCATTTCAGTATTGCAGCATGAGGTTGGAAGACCCAACCACAGCGTAGGCAGGATAGACGGAGACAATCTGAACACCAAGGATCTCTCCAAGCTTTTCGGCAAGATCCGCGGCGGCGCGCTTATCATAGAAAGAGCCGGGGACATCACAAGGGATACGGCGCTTGAGCTTTCAGCCCAGATGGAGCAGGACGAAAGCGGCGTGCTGGTGATTTTAGAGGACGAACGCATCGGAATTGAGCGTGTTATGGCGCTTAATCCCATGTTCTCCAGGCGTTTCACGGAAAAGATCCTCATCCCGGTGCTTACCATAGACGAGCTTGTTAATTTCGGCAAGTCATACGCGCTGGAGCTGGGATATTCGATAGATGAGATGGGCGTCCTTGCAATGTATGACAGGATCAATCTTCTGCAGCGCAAGGATCATGCTACCAATCTTACCGAAGTAAAGGAAATAGTCGATGAAGCCATTGATCTCGCTGAGGGAGGCGGAATAAGGGGCTTCCTTGGCAGATTTGGCGGAAGGCATTTTGACCAGGACGGCAATCTGATCTTGCAGGAAAAGGATTTTCAGGGAAGATAAGAGACAGATCTTTCCATAGATATAAAGGTGAAAAGGGGGAAAGCTTATGCGCAACTTTACAGAACTGGACATGTATTTGTTCGGTCAGGCAACCAACTATGAGATATTCCGCAAAATGGGGGCTCATCCTGCAAAGGATGATAACGGAAAGAAAGGCATTGTTTTTGATGTGTGGGCGCCGCATGCTGACAAGGTCGCACTCATAGGAGATTTTAACGGATGGAACGAGACCTCCCATATGATGACAAGGCTTACGCCTCTTGATATGGGTATCTGGGAGCTGTTCACTCCCGACGCAAAGGAAGGCAGCACCTACAAGTATCTGATCTATACCAAGGACGGCCGCAAATTATACAAGGCAGATCCCTTTGCCACCTACGCGGAGGTAAGGCCCGAAACCGCTTCAAAGGTATATGATATTTCCGGCTTTAAGTGGTCAGACGCAACCTGGATGAAGAAGCGCGCCGCAGCAGATCCCTATTATGAGCAGCCAATGGCTATTTACGAGGTTCATCCCGGTTCATGGAAGCGCCATCCGGGAAGGGAGGACGATGGCTTCTACACCTACCGCGAGTTCGCGGATTCATTAGCTGATTATGTTACAGAAATGGGGTATACCCATGTTGAGCTCATGGGTATTTCAGAATATCCCTTTGACGGCTCCTGGGGCTATCAGGTTACGGGCTATTACGCTCCCACCTCCAGATACGGCGAGCCCAAGGACTTTATGTACCTTGTAAATACCCTCCACAAGAAGGGCATTGGCGTTATCCTTGACTGGGTACCGGCGCATTTCCCCAGAGATGCCCACGGCTTAGCTGATTTCGACGGACAGCCTCTTTACGAGTACGAAGACCCGAAGAAGGGAGAGCATCCCGACTGGGGTACGAAGATATTTGACACCGGACGCCATGAGGTCAAGAATTTCCTTATCGGCAGTGCCATCAACTGGATCGAGGAGTACCATATCGACGGTCTCCGCGTAGACGCTGTTGCTTCCATGCTTTATCTGGATTACGGCAAGGAAGACGGACAGTGGGTTGCCAACAAGTATGGCGGCAATGAAAACCTTGATTCCATCGAATTTTTCAAGCATATTAATACGCTTATAACAGGCAAATACAAGGGCGTTGTCATGATCGCCGAGGAATCCACGGCATGGCCGAGAGTTACAGGCTCCGCCGAGGAAGACGGCTTGAACTTCTCCTATAAGTGGAACATGGGCTGGATGCATGATTTTATCGACTACATGAGTCTTGACCCTTATTTCCGCAAGGACAACCACAATCGTATGACCTTTGCCATGAGCTACAATGAATACGAGAAGTATATCCTTGTTCTGTCACATGACGAGGTTGTTCATTTAAAATGTTCAATGATCAACAAGATGCCCGGCCTCGAAGGAGACAAGTTCAAGAACCTAAAGGCAGGCTACGCCTTCATGATGGGTCATCCCGGCAAGAAGCTTCTGTTCATGGGACAGGATTTTGCCCAGTATCAGGAGTGGAGCGAGGAAAGGGAGCTTGACTGGTATCTTCTGGAGAATCCACAGAACAAGGCCATCAATGACTGGATGAAGGATCTTCTTGAAATTTACCGCAAGTACCCGGCAATGTACGAGCTGGATACAAGCTGGGAAGGCTTTGAGTGGATCAATGCCAACGACAATTTCCGCAGCATTTTCTCCTTTGTGCGCAAGTCAAAGAACGGCAAGAAGAATCTTATATTCGTTATCAACTTTACTCCTATGGAGTATGCTGATTACAGGCTTGGCGTTCCTGAGAACAAAAAGCTCAAGCTCATATTGAACAGTGATGATCCCAAGTTTGGCGGCAATGATTCCAAGCGCAAGGTTACCTATACACCTGAGAAGCAGGAGTGCGACGGCAAGGATTATTCCATAGCTTATCCTCTCCTTCCTTACGGGGTTGCAGTATTTACATATTAATAATCTATGAAAGACGATATTCTTACGGATATTACAGAAACAGATCTTGACCAGGAAGAGAAATTCTCCCCCCGACGGGGGAGAATTGTTCTTATTATGATAATTGCCGTAGTTATTATGGCATGTTATTTTGCATACTCAAATCGCAAATACACCACATTTTCCGTGCAGCAGCGCATCGAAAGAAGCAATGTGGAGAATACGGATTTTCTGTCATTTAATAACAATCTGTTCTCCTACAGCCGCGACGGCGCATCCCTTTCTGATTTTGACGGCAATCCGATCTGGAACGAAAGCTTTGACATGGAGAACCCGATCTGTGACAAAAACGGCGAGTATATCATGGTCTATGACAGGGAGCGGACAAATGCCGTAGTCATGGATACTACAGGCACAAAGGGGCGTCTTTCCATGACTCTTCCAATTATCCGCGCAAGCATTTCAGCCAATGGCAATGTTGCTGTTCTTATGCAGGACGGTACTACGGCGTACCTGCGCCTGATGTCAACAGGCGGCAAGATACTTGCTTCCGGGGAGATCCACGCGGAAAACTCCGGGTATCCTATAGCCATGGATCTTTCTCCCAATGCCACCAAGCTGATGGTTTCCATGCTTGACCTGGGAGACGGGGATATTAAGACGACCCTGTTCTTCTATGATTTTTCAGAGAAATCAAAGACCGACGAGAATCATATTCTGGCGGATTTTTCGTATGCGGACGAGGTTATACCCGAGGTGGCCTTCCTTGGGGAAAATGCGGCCGTGGCCTTTGCGGATGAGGAATTGATGTTCTTTGATTTCCACAAGGATGTTTCCGTGCGCAAGCGGCTTTTCCAGTCTGACGAGATCAAATCCGTATTTTATTCAGACAACAGGGCGGCTATAATCACGACCCATGAAATGGAAAAGGGCGGGGTGGAAAATGCCCTGCATGTATTCAATGAGGCGGGAGTGGACAGATTCGTTGTAAGGATTCCCTCAAGGATGACCTACGCGGGCTTTATGGATAATGGGGAGATCCTCCTACATAACGGACACAGCATCCGCATTTTCAAGGATGACGGCAGAAGAAAGCTCACAGCCAAATCCGAGGAAGCCATCAGGGCGATCATACCCTGGGACGGCCAGCGGAATTATTATTTTATCACCAAAAACCAGACACAGAAGGTATTATTAGAATGACGAACCAGCTTATATTCATAGGAATAGTGATAGCCGCCATCGCCATAATATGGTGGGCAAGGCGGGGAATAGCGCATTTGATCTACGGGGTTTTGTCATGGATATTTATCATAGTATTTGTGGCTGTGGGGACACCCGTTATTTTTAATTATGCGTATAATGATGAGGACATCTACAACTATGTATATGACAATACCTTCCCTTTTATTGATGAAAAGACACCGGTGATCGACGAGGAAATGATTGAGCTTCCGGAAAAATATGAGCAGACCGTGGCTCTGCTTGAAGCGTTGGGGGCTGATATGAGCGATGTAAAGGACAATGTGAATCAGACAGTGATCGAAACCGCAAACCACACAAGGGATAATGTTGTGATCGAGATCTCAAAAAAGGCGACAGAATTCATTATCCACGCCGGAGCCCTGGTCTTTGCGTTCCTTTTGGCTAACATCATATGTTTGCTTGCAAAGATCCCTTTGAAAATAGTTTTGAAATTTTTTAAAATTAGTTATTGACACGCCTATTTTATTGTGATATATTATCAAAGCTGTCGCAAAGAGCGGCACACGAACATTGACAACTGAACAATGAGACAAAAGAAGCGAAAGACAAGACAAGGAAAGAATTAACCAACCTACAATTCCAAGTTTATAAACTGGAG
>CAJOFN010000044.1:15654-16664 GCA_905233905.1 uncultured Lachnospiraceae bacterium | reverse complement strand
GTAGGTTCCGGCGTCGGTGGCTGTAGGGATGGATGTGGTATAAGGATATTGCCAAAGTTCACTTTGTCAAGAGGCATGGGCAGGGTGACCACAGTCCACGCTCATTTTGGCTGCCTAAAGTCAGTCTTCCACAAATTCCACTTCCATGCTGGCAATCCTGCCCGCCCGGATCTTATCGTTTCTGTAATCGTAGTTTTCTACGAAAAGATACCTGACCAGCGAATCCGCAAATCTGTTTGAGCATTGCAATCGAATAGGGCAGATGAAATCGCACCCTGCTCGTCCGTGGCCCGGCGTTCACCGCAAGGCAATAATTTCCTCACGCTGGCTCTGCGATAACATAAAAAAGAGGGGACGGATTCCCGCCGTCCCCCTCCTATACTGCCACAATGCATCATAATCTGCAAGGATCTGATGTTTAATTAACTTTCTTTCCGCAAAAATAGACATCATGCGGCAAGTTATGGCTGAAGCCTTCCTTCTCTGCCGTCAGCAGATCATTGTCAAACACCAGGAAGTCTGCATCCTTGCCGACCGTTATGGATCCCTTTTTATCCTCGATGCCAAGCTGTCTTGCACCGTTGATCGTATAGCCCAGGATCATTTCTTCAATGCTCATTTCCTGATCCGGAGCCGGGAATTTCTCAATGGTTCTTGAGGATTCCGGAGCCAGGGTCTTATCGTTGATCCAGCGCGTCATTCCGACCTCCATGCCGAGGTACGGGTTCCAGCTGGAAAAATCACCGTAGGCAATATTATCGCTTGACCAGGCTACATTTGCTCCGGTATCCCAAAGCGTTTTGCAGCGGTACATCTTATTCGCGCGTTTCTCGCCAAGTATTCCGCGCCATACCTCTAAGGGATTTCCGCCCGTGCAGCCTGCGTGCCACCAGGCTGTGTAATTGGCATTCACGCCGAGCTTTGCAAAGCGGTCCAGATCCGCGTCATCCTGTATTTCCAGGTGTGCACAGGTTACCCGGACACGGAAATTATCCCCAAGCTCCTTCCTG
>CAJOFN010000044.1:0-15593 GCA_905233905.1 uncultured Lachnospiraceae bacterium | reverse complement strand
TGAGTATTTTCAGGACCTCGGCCACTTCCTCCGCATTGAAGGTAGTAGCGCCCTTTTTATGGGTATCCTCATAGGGAGTGATCTGGGCAGCCGTTTCGATCCGCAGCGTGCCGTCCATAAAGACCTTGAAGGTATGGACCTTCAGGTGCTCCGTGTTGAACTTGCTCCTGAAACGCTTTACCTGCCCCACGACATCCTTCATTTTCTTCGGATGTGTGAGAGCGTAGCTTCCATCGATATAGATGGGCAGCTTTCCCTTTTTGTCCAGCTCGCATAAATGCTCATAAACCCGTTCGTGAAGCTCCTCGCCCTCCGGCCAGCCCGCGTCAAAGACAGCGCTGACGCCGGCTTTGACGGAAAAATCGATCCATCTCTCAAGTGCCGTGTCGATCTGCTCGTCCGTCAGGGAGGATAAACCGTCGAAAAGCAGATGCCATCCCGCCGACTCAAAGACATTTCCGGTCACATGGCCGTCCTTTCGAACATAATAACTGAGCTCCGGGACCGGATCCTTCGTCTCGTCCGTGATCCGGTGCTTTGCAAGTATCCTGGAGTTTACCCAGACACTGTGCCCTTCCCCCTCCAGGATCAGCAGCTCGCTGTCCTGACAAATGGAATCCAAATCATCCTTTGTGAGAATCTCCCCCTGCAGAAATTTCCGCTCCAGAACGAACCTGTAACACTCCTTTCCCGGATTGCTCCGAACAAACCCGGCCATAAAGTCCAGAGCTTCCTGTTTGCTGGAGCATACAATATATTCGCCCATATCCATGTATGTAAATCCGATGCCGGTCGTCACATGCACATGGCTGTCAATGATACCGGGTATAATGAACTTCCCGCCAAGGTCGGTGACCTCGCCCTCAAAGCCCTTCAGTCCCGCCCCATCGCCCACATAAATGAACTTGCCATCCTTCACCGCAAGGGCGGAAGCCAGCGGGTTTTTATTGTCTGCTGTAAAGATTTTTGCATTTTTAATCATCCGATCCACTTTCATACCGATCTTCCTCCTTTGAACAGCCTCAGGCCTTATATACCTCTTCTCCGTCCACGATTGTAGCAAGACAACTTGCCTTTTCAATCTCTGACATATCGTCGCGCATGAAATCTTTGTCCAGGACAGCGAAGTTGGCAAGCTTTCCGATGCTGATCGTGCCCATCCTGTCCTCTTCATGCCACATATAGGCCACATTGCTTGTAAGCGTCTTTAATGCCTCATGTCTGCTGATCGCCTGATCAATATTTCTGATATAGTCATCCGGGTCCGAGGGCAGCTTCTTCAACACTCCATAGCAAAACGCCTGAACCGCGCTGAACAGAGGCGACACGGGGTAGTCTGAGTGGTTGGCAACCACGCCGCCTGCATCCATGATGGATTTGACCGGATAGGCATTATTGGACTTCTCCTCGCCCACATAGGCAACCTCCTGTGGAAAAGCGGCAGGATGCTTGATCGCCCACATAATGCCGCATACGGCCATAACATTATATTCGCCCATCCTCTTAACATCCTCCGGAGTGACTTCCTGCAAATGCGCCAGCGCATTCCGCATATCGAAATTCCCTGTCTCGCTCTGCGCCTCTGCGATTGCGTCGATCCATGCCTTTGTGGCTCCGTCTCCGATCGAGTGAATGTGAACGTTCATATTGTGGGTGGCCGCCGCTTTGACGAGCCTTACCATCTTTTCGTGATCATCAAACCTTCTTACGCCCTTGTACCCGGGCTTATCCACATAATCATCCAGCATCCACGCGGTGTGCCCCTCCACGACTCCATCTGCAAAGACCTTGGCTCCGATCACCCTGACATGCTTTCCGTTAAATTCCTCTGCCTCCTTAGCGATCCTTTCCATATCCTCTTCGGGAGTATCTGTATTGTCATTCACGAAACTGCCGCAGAAGGAATACAGCTTCAGCCTGCCTTCATCGTCAAGCTCCTTGTAGGCACGGGGATCATGCTTGGTCAGAAGCTGGTAGCCGGCGTCATATACACCCGTATACCCGTTTGAAAACGCATATTGCTGGAAGCCCAGCAGTTCCTTCTTGGCCTGGTCAAGATCCGGCTGCACTCTCTTAACAAGATCGATGGCGGGCTTTTCAGCAAGCAGGCCATTCGGTTTTCCATTCTCATCTACATGAATGCATTCTGTTCCCCACTGTGCCACTGCTTCTTCATTGATGTCGTACTCCTCCATAGCCTTGGTATTAACCCACATCATGTGGCCGCTGGAGCTTTGATTGATCATGGGCTTATCAGGGCAAATCTCATCCAACTGCTTCGCATTAAGCTGATACAGCAGATCATCTGCCCAGCCTGAACCGACTATATGAGGTTTATCCTGATTCTTTTCCACATACTCTTTCAGGATCGCCAGGTAATCCTCCGGTGTTTTACCTTCTAACAGATTCGCCCTGCCGAACATGATGTTTCCCGCAAAGCCAGGATGGCAGTGGGCCTCTAAAAAGCCAGGATAAATAGAATTCGTTCCGTAATCCAAAACCTCAGTCTTATCATCCTTAAGCTTCATTGCGGCTTCTTTGCTGCCAACGTAAATGATTTTTCCATCACTTACCGCGATTGCCTCGGCATAAGGCTTGAATTCATCCATTGTAATGACATTTCCTAAAATAATTGTCTTTGCTTTCATTTCTTTAGATTCCTCCATATAATATGATGTTGGGGTCAAAAGTCTTTGCCCCCAACTTATGATACGCAGCACGCACACTTTGTGTGAAATGTGCTGCTCATATTTATACTGATGCAAACATCGCTGCGATCTCTTCAGGACTTAAAACCTTGTTGGGATCATCACTCACCGGAGTTACCTCAGGAACAGGAGCGGGCTCCGGTGCCGGCGCTGCATCGCCGCCTGATGCCTGGGCGAACATTGCCGCTATTTCATCCGGCGATAACTGCTTGTTGGGATCATCGCTTGGCGGTGTTATCTCCACCGGCGCCGGTTCGGGTTCGGGTGCCGGTGCTTCGTCACCGCCTGATGCCTGGGCAAACATCGCCGCTATCTCGTCCGGTGATAACTGCTTATTCGGATCATCACTGGGCGGCGTTATCTCTACAGGCTCCGGCTCAGGTTCGGGCTCTGGCGCTGCATCCCCGCCACCTGCCTGGGCGAACATCGCCGCTATCTCATCCGGTGATAGCTGCTTGTTCGGATCATCACTGGGCGGCGTTATTTCTACCGGCGCCGGCTCAGGTTCCGGTACGGGCTCCGGTTCAGGGGCGGGTTCCGGTTCGGGCGCGGGCTCTGGCTCAGGAACGGGCTCTGGTACTGGTTCCGGCTCCGGTACAGCTTCCGGTTCTGCCGGAGCTTCCGCCACAGGCTCCGGTTCAGGGGCAGCTTCTGCCTCAGCCACAGCCTCCGTTTCCGGTACTGCTTCCGCCACTATCTCAGGCTCGGGTACCGGTTCCGGCACAGCTTCAACCTCAGGTATGGGCGCTGCTTCCTCTGCCACGGGTTCCGGCGCGGGCGCCGGCATGGGTGCCGGGGCAGGCTGTTCAGCCATAATGGGCGCGGCAGGCATGGGAGCCATCTGCGGCATTGCGTATCCTCCCTGCATGGGCTGCATTGCCTGGACTGCCATCATCACCGGCTGGGCGCCAAGGGCTGACTGGTTCTTCTCTAATGCGGTTATGGAATGTTGCATATCCCTGACTGTTTCGGAAACATTGTCAAGCCTGCGCGTTATCTCCTGGTTCTGATTTGCAATATCCTGCCTGATCTTTTCAATTAGCTGTTCGTTGTGAACCTTAAGTTCCGAATTGTTACCTTCAAGCTTCTCCTCGAATCCGAATATCTGGTTGATAAGGGTGTCATTTGAACGCATCAGCGCATCGGTATTCTCCTGACTCCTTGAAATTGTCACCTTGGCTATCGCCTTTTGAGCGTTTATGTGGGAAGGCTGCCATTCTCCTCCATATCATAGAGGATGTCGGAAAGCTCCTCGAAATTCCGCTTAAGGACAAGGTATGACGCCTTCTGCGCCTTGTACATCTCCTCATATTCCTCTTCACTTGTCCTGCGGTTCCTTTTTTGCATCGCGACAACAAGAGCGCACAGCACCCCTACCGATCCCACAAATACAGCCCCCAGCCCCGCCATCATGGAAGAAGCGGCGCCGCTGGTGAATAAGACCACTATCGCCCCAAAGAAGCTCATTGCGGCAATCATGGCGCAGAGCACTATGAGCAATCCAACATTAAGCTCGGATTTTGCAGGTTCTTTTTTTTGTTTGTCCATTGCCTTCCCCTTTGATCCCCTGTGTTTCATAGCTCTAACGTTTTTCAAGGTTTGCAAACTTCGTGTATTGAGGCAGCCACGCAAGATCCACCGTATGGATCGGGCCGTTTCTCTGTTTTGCTATTATTATCTCTGACACGCCCTTTTTGTCGGAGTCCTTGTTATAATAATCATCCCTGTAAATGAACATCACCACATCCGCGTCCTGCTCAATAGCTCCGGAATCCCTCAGATCCGAAAGCATCGGGCGCTTATCCTCGCGCTGCTCAACACCGCGGTTAAGCTGTGAAAGAGCCACCACTGGGACATTAAGCTCTCTTGCGATCGCCTTTAATGATCTGGAAATCTCGGAAATCTCCTGCTGCCTCGACTCGGTCCGCCTGCCGGCTGTCATGAGCTGGAGATAATCTATAATGACTAATTTAAGGTCCTGCTCCTGCTTGTATTTGCGGCATCTTGAGCGAAGCTGTGAAATGGAGATACCCGGTGTATCGTCAATGATCAGCTTGGAACGGCCCACAGTTGCCGCACCTTCTATGAGCTTGACCCAGTCCGCGTCCAGAAGCTCGCCGGTTCTGAGCTTTTGCGCATCGACCCTTGATTCAAGGGACAGCAGACGGTTCACAAGCTGTTCCTTGGACATCTCCAATGAAAAGATCGCAACGCACATCCCATCATGAAATGCCACATATTCCGCGATATTCAAGGCAAATGCCGTCTTGCCCATTGAAGGTCTTGCCGCTATAAGCACAAGATCCGACGGCTGCAGCCCGGCAGTATAATAATCAAGATCCACAAACCCCGTCGGAACACCCGTTACATTGCCGGACATACGGCTTGCCGCCTCTATCCGGTTGAGGGCGTTCATGACAACCTCGTCGATGGGAACAAAATCCGACACGCCGCGCCTCTGCAGCAATGACAAAAAGCCTGCTTCGGTCTTGTCAAGGATGTCGTCCACATCCATTTCGCCCGCATAGCAGTCGTTTTCAATTTCCTGGTTGGTGGCTATTATGCTGCGAAGCATAGCCTTTTCCTTGACTATGGCAGCATACGCTCCTACATTAACGGATACCGCAACGGCCGCCGCAAGCTCACCCATGAACTGCGGGCTTGATATTTCCTCCGGCGCGTCCTTTTTTCGAAGGGCGTCCTGGAGGGTTACTATATCTATGGGCTTGCTGTCATTATACAGCTCCACAATGGTCTCAAACATGAGTCCATACTGAGTGTGGTAAAAATCATCCCTGCTGATGATCTCCATGGCAACGCCTACCGCGTCACGGTTGGTGATCATGGCTCCGATAACGGACTGCTCCGCCGAAAGGCTCTGTGGCATGCTTCGGACTATTGTTTCCTCGGGCATTTTATTTCTCCGCTACATGCACGCTCAGGGTCGCCGTAACCTGAGGATGAAGCCTTACCTTGACCTCGTGGGTGCCGAGGGACTTTATAGGCTCATCTAAGATTATTTTCTTTTTGTCGATATTTTCATTATATGTATTGCGGATGGCTGTGGCTATCTCCTTGGAAGAAACAGAACCGAATACCTTGCCGTCCACGCCGGATTTCACCCTTGTCTCAACCTTCCATTTCTTCATCTCATCCGCAAGCCTCTGTGCCTCGGCGAGATTCTCCGCCGCTACCTTCTCATCGTGGCGGTGCTTTAATTTGAGGTCATTTAGATTCTTGGGCGTTGCCTCCATTGCCTGCTTTTTCTTTATCAGTACATTCTTGGCATAGCCGTCCGCCACTTCTATTATATCGCCCTTTTTCCCCTGGGGCCTGACATCCTCTAACAATATCACCTTCATAGTACAATTTCTCCTTTTGCTATCATATCATCCAGCGTGAGCCTGATCTTTTCCTTGACCACGCCCGGCTTGTCATCGTCAAGCTGCGCTCCCGCAACATTGAGATGTCCGCCGCCCCCAAGTCTCTCCATTATACTCTGTACATCGATCTCGTCGATGGATCTCGCTGAAATAAAAATCTTGCCGTTGAATCTGGTAAGAACAAAGGAAGCCTTTATCCCTACTATATTAAGAAGCTCGTTTGCCGCCTGGGCTGCCACGATGGTGGGACTTTCCAGCTCGCCGGGGGCGCACAGTGAAATGGCAAAGGCGCTCCGGTAAACCTCGGCATTGCGCACAACCTCGGCTCTTGCCTTGTATGCGTCCATGTTTTCACGGAGCAGCTTCCTTACCCTTGTAACATCGGCTCCGCACCGGCGGAGATAGGCTGCCGCCTCAAAGGTGCGTACACCGGTCTTGGTCATGTAATTGTTGGTGTCGATCAGGATACCGCCATAAATACAGTCCGCCTCGGCAGGTGCAAGATGGATCTTGTCTGAAAAATACTGCAATACCTCGGCGATCATCTCACAGGCTGACGACGCATAAGGCTCCACATATGACAGGAGAGGATTCTTGATCTGATCCTTGCCCTGCATATGATGATCGAATACAACGATATTCCTGCTCTTGGTAAGAAGCTCGGGACATTCCACCATTCCCGGACGGTTGGTATCTACTACTACCACAAGGGTGTTGCTGGTCACTTCATCCAGCGCCTCGTAGCTGTCCACGAAAAGCTCCTGCGGATAGCCCTTCTCCTCGGAAAAGAGATCCACAAATGGGCGCAGGGATGTGGTAACCGTGTTAATGACGATCATACATTCCTTGTCCATCTCCCTGGCGGCGCAGAAAATACCGATAGCCGCTCCGAGGGCGTCCACATCGGAGATCTTGTGTCCCATGCAGATGACCTTGTCCTTTGTCGCCATCATTTCCCGTAAGGCCTGCGCCTTAACACGGGCTTTTACCCTGGAGCTCTTGTCAACCTCCTTGCCCTTTAATCCATAATAAGAAACGTCAGCACCGGACTTGACCACAGCCTGTGAACCGCCGCGGCCCATCGCAAGACCTATGGCTGTCTTCGCGTATTCCGCGAGACGCTGGTAATTCTCGGCTCCGGCTCCGATCCCGATGGAAAGGGTAACATCATTGTCCCCTGCTGCCTTGGTATGCTTGATATCCTCCAGCAGGGAGAAGCGGTCTTCTTCCAGCTTCTTTAAATAGCGGCTCTGGAAGGCAACGAAGAATCTGTCCTTGTCCAGCTTGCGCACCAATCCGTCTGCTTTTTCAAAATAATTATTGACCTTGCGGTCTATCACCGCGGTCAGCAGCGAGCGCTTCTTGTCCTCTACCGCGTCTAAGGTCTCTTCGTAATTGTCAATATAGACAAGTCCCGTAACAAGCTTCTGCTCTTCATTCTCCCGGCGCAGCCTGATAAGCTCCGTCTCGTCAAAGACCATACAGGAAAAAAGCTGCGAAGCCTCCGCCTCTATCCGGATCATGGCGTCCGGCCTGTCCTCCAGATCAAAATAAAGCCTGCTGACCAATACGCGGTATGCCCTGTCGTTATATCTGACGGAATATTCAAAGGAATCCGCCTCCTGCCGATCAAGACTCTCCCTGGTGATCTCGGAAAATATTGAGGTAACGGATTTGCGGTAATTGCGTGCCTTGCCTGTTAATTCACAAAACCGTTCATTCAGCCACAGAAGCTTGCCCCCTGCATCCATAAGGGCATACGGCAACTGGAAATGCTCTAAAAGCGATCTCTGGACAGTGCCGTACTGCGTGGCGAAGCTGATCATCTCCTGCTCAAGCCGTCGCTTGGATACCCATAATATGATAAGTATTACAAGCCATGCTATGCCGGTTATGGCTGTCAGGATGCACGCTAACTTCTGGTCATAGAGAAAAAGTCCAAATGAACACAAAAAGAACACACCCATCAAATACAGTGGTGTGAGGTAATATAGCTTAAGCTTGCCCCTGAGATATATATTATCCATGGGAGTATTTTAATACATTGCGCATAAAAAGGCAACCTACCCCAGATACAGTTCCATCAGCATCGCTATCCGGGCGGTAACGGCGTCATTGAAGTCCCTCAGATCAAGGCCGGAGAGCTTCTCGAATTTCTCCAGGCGGTAGACTAAGGTGTTCCTGTGGATGAAAAGCCGTCTGGCTGTGTTTGCCATAGACAGTCCCGTATCAAAAAAGGTGTTGATGGTAGTGGAAAGCTCAGAATCCAGTGTCGCGAATCTGAAATTGCCAAGATGCTCGTTTATGTATTCGCTGCAGTCATCGTAGGAGAGCTTGACCACTACCTTGCCAAGGCCTAAGTTGTGGTAATCGTGTACCGCTTCGGATGAGGCAAATAAAAGCCCGCAGAATTCCGTTGTGGTGACACGCTGGTATGACCCGGGGATCTCCGTAAGCTTTTCCATGCATGCGTCGTATGACACATGAACCGGCACCATGGCCTCCGCTAAAAGGGTGTCGGCTATGGAAGCCGCTATCTCCTGCATCCGGTCATGTCCGATTGCCTGGGCGAATATCCGAAGAAGCGCCATATGCTCGTCGTCTACGGCGACGACATGATCCAGCGGACCCGAAAGATTGGAAAGCACCGCGGATGATGTCTCGTCACAGCCCTGCGGGAAATACACCAAAAACACCGCACAGGGGCTTTCATCCGATGTGTGGTAACGCTCCAATCCGCTAATAATCTGATTTTCTGACAGGTCTCCTTTGATCAGCGAAAGAAAGAACTTTGCCGCGTCCTGCTGCTTGCGGTAAGGCTCGCACAACGCATCAAGGACGGACAACGTATGCGCCGCATCCTGTTGCCCGTCCTCGTCAATCGTGATCTTAAGACCCGTAAGCTTTGCCAGCTCGTCTAAAAGCTGCTGCTTTCTGGTCGTATAATCCATGATCAGTTAGTAATAGTAAGCTCTGTGTCCTTGTCAAAGAAGTGAGCCTTCTCCATATCAAATGCAAAACGTACCTTGTCGCCTGTGCGGGCTGTTGTACGGGGATCAACTCTCGCTGTGAGCTGAACGCCTGCATAATCAAAGTACAGGAATACCTCTGCGCCAAGCAGCTCGTAAACACGGATCTGCGCGTCAAACACGGTATTGGGAGAAGCATCAATGAACATCTGTGAATCATGGATGTCCTCGGGACGGATACCAAGGGTAACTGTCTTGCCGTTATAGTTGCCGGAGATAAGAGCCTTGGACTTGGAAGCGGGTACTGCCAGCTTTGCGTCGCCAACTACCGCGGTAACCTTATCGCCGTTGACTTCGATCTTGGCATCAAGGAAGTTCATCTGGGGTGATCCGATGAAGCCTGCAACGAACTGGTTGCCGGGCTGCATGTAAAGATGCTGGGGAGTATCGATCTGCTGTACGATACCGTCCTTCATAACTACGATCCTTGTCCCGAGGGTCATAGCCTCTGTCTGGTCATGTGTAACGTAGATGATGGTAGCGCCCAGACGCTCATGAAGCTTGGAGATCTCGATACGCATCTGTACGCGGAGCTTTGCGTCCAGATTGGAAAGAGGCTCGTCCATAAGGAATACCTTGGGGTTACGAACGATGGCACGACCCATGGCAACACGCTGTCTCTGACCACCGGAAAGAGCCTTGGGCTTGCGGTCTAACAATGCCTCCAGACCGAGGATGGACGCTGCTTCCTTAACCTTCTGGTCGATCTCTTCCTTGGGGCGCTTGCGGAGCTTAAGTCCGAATGCCATGTTGTCATATACGCTCATATGAGGATAAAGAGCGTAGTTCTGGAATACCATTGCTATATCACGGTCCTTGGGCTCAACGTCGTTCATGAGCTTGCCGTCGATCTTGAGCTCGCCGCTTGAGATATCCTCAAGACCAGCTACCATACGCAGGGTGGTGGACTTACCGCAGCCGGAGGGTCCTACGAAAATGATGAATTCCTTATCTTCGATCTCAAGGTTGAAGTCCTTAACAGCTTCAAAGCCGTTGGGGTAAACCTTGCAGATATTCTTCAGTGAAATGCTTGCCATTGTGTTGCTCCTTTCAGAAATATGCGCTTTACTTAACTACGAACTCGTCGATTGCCTTCAGTACCTCATCGTTGCCATCGCCCTGAAGCACAAGCTCTATATCCTGTGACAGATCCAGGGAGAAAATACCCATAATGGACTTGGCATCAATGACATAACGTCCGGAAACCAGATCGAAGTTGCCGTCATATTTCGTCAGGGTATTAACGAATTTCTTAACCTTGTCAATGGAATTGATGTTGACTTTAACGCTCTTCATATGAACTTCCTCCTAATATGGAAAATAAAAAATGTCCGTTCTGCGTATATCTCTCTTTTCAATTCGGTATTGTACTTTTATTGTCGCAAGTTCGCAATGGACAACTGCACAAAAATAATTGTGTAGTATGACTATTATGGGAGAATCCCGGACTTATAGCATGTACCTAATACATCATCCCAAACATCCACAGCGGGATTCGGTTTCTGCGTCCGATTTCCTCGTCATCAACCGCCAGATAGCTGTTGTCGATGTCTTTTATCTGCTCAAAGGTTTTATTTTTCCCACCGACCTCAAAAAGATACCTGCCATCAACGGCAAAATCTCCCTGTTTCGGGTACAACACGGCATGTCCCGCGGACTTGAGCTGGTTTAAAAAGAAAGTCTCCCGCTTTGTCCCCGTATCCGCCCTTTCCGTCAGCGAATACATAATATTGGTGTTATCACAATATATTTTGTCCGGTCTCGCCATGTTTTTAAGCGATGCCTTCTCCGACGAAAGCAGGTTCAGCGGATTTGCCCGGTCAAGTATGTACAGCATCTTCAATCCCTTCAAAAAGCAGGTATTCCCGAAATGAAAACCCCGGCAATGAATTTTAGTATTTGTAAACACTTTTATTGTCATTCGCCTTATTTATGCAGAAACATAAGCCCCTCCACCAAAACCCAAAAATCCCCACGGACCTGCCGCGGGGATTCTTTAACCATATATTATAGAAGATATACCTATGATACTCTGAGGATGAACTTCCTGGCGGCATGCTCGCTGTCCGCCAGCTCCATGTCCGCCCCAAGATCCTGCATCTTCTGTTCAAAATGCTCATAGCCTCTCTGGACATAATACGCGTCGTCAATGACGGAGATCCCGTCTGCCGCAAGCCCTGCAATGCAGAGCGCCGCGCCTGCGCGAAGATCCGGAGCCGCAACTCTCGCTCCCGTGTATCTCTCAACTCCGGTGATGATCGCGATATTGCTCTCAACCTGAATCCTTGCCCCCATCCTGGCAAGCTCGTCAACGTATTTGAAGCGGTTCTCGAAGATACTTTCCGTCACCGTGCTCGTGCCAAGCGCCAGGCCCAGAACAGCCGTCATCTGGGGCTGCATGTCCGTAGGAAAGCCGGGATAGGGCAGGGTGGTAACCTGTGTTCTTATAAGCTGTTCGAGATTTGAAGCGTTCACCCTTACGGCGTCATCGTATTCGGTAATCTCACAGCCCGTCTCCAAAAGCTTGGCAGTGGTAGCCTCAAGATGCCTTGGGATGACATTGTGTACCGTTACGTTGCCGTGAGTGGCAGCGGCGGCAAACATAAAGGTCCCGGCTTCGATCTGATCTGGAATAACGGAATACTCCGTGCCGTGAAGGGAGTCAACCCCCACAATCCTGATAACATCAGTACCTGCGCCGCGGATATTGGCGCCCATGCTGTTAAGGAAGTTGGCTGCGTCTACCACATGGGGTTCCTTGGCAGCGTTCTCAATGATGGTCTTGCCCTTTGCAAGAGTCGCTGCCATTAAGATATTGATGGTAGCTCCCACGGAAACCTTGTCCAGATAGATATGGCTGCCTGTAAGCTCCTTTGCCTTTGCGGAGATCAGGCCGTAGCTGATATCTATATCCGCGCCGAGAGCCTTGAAGCCCTTGATATGCAGATCAATAGGCCTCGCGCCAATGGCACAGCCTCCGGGCAGGGCAACCTCCGCCTGCCTGAATCTGCCAAGCAGCGCACCCAGCAGATAATAGGACGCACGTATCTTTTTGATGAATTCATAATCAACGGACAGGGAGCTGATATTGGCGCCGTCGATCCTGACCGTGTGCCGGTCGATCCTGTCTACCTTTGCGCCGATCTCTTCCATTGCGCCCAGCATTACGTTGATATCCCTTACGTCCGGGAGATTATCTATCAAGACAACATCCCCGGTCATAATTGAAGCTGCAAGAATCGCCAGCGCGGCATTCTTGGCTCCGCCGATCGTAACATGCCCTTCCAGCGGCTTCCCGCCTTTTATGACAAACTGATCCATTTTACCGTCAATCCTCCTGGTACTCTATGATATGAGGCGATCATTCTTCGTCTTCCGCAACGAACCTTCCGCATTTGCCGCAGTAATCAGACTCCGCAGGAACTAAGGAATTACACACCGGGCAGCGTCTCGCGCCTCTGCGGTCCGCCATCTGCTGATGCAGATCGGAAAGCTCCTCTAAAAGATTCTCGATCTCGTCAAAATCCGCATCCTCGTCATCCTTGTGACGGGCATAATAATCCTTGCCAAGCTCCTTGTAAAGCTCGCCGAGATAGCTTTCCCTGGTGCGGATCTCGTATTGCAGCTTTGCCCTTTCAGTAAGCTCCTTCGCGGTCTGGCCGGCCTTGGCGCCTGCCATTATGACTGTGTCCTGAAGCTTGTCAAAAAATGTATTGTCCATTGCATTACCCCTTTTATTATAATCCAATCAGTCATTATAGCACATATTATTTAGAAAAGATGCACAAATAATGTTACTCATTCACAACCGCGCAGCACTTTTTCCCTTACGGGAAGTGTGCGGTTCGGTCATGAATATTAACCAAATAATATCTTTACACCCAGCAATACGAGGATCACTCCGCCGAGGATCTGTGAACCCAGCCTGAATCTCGATCCGGTAAGGTGCCCGATAACCACCCCTGCTGCCGATATGCAGAAGGTTGTAAGAGCGATTATCGCTGCCGCGGAAAGGATATATACCTCAAGGAAGGAAAAGGTCACGCCTACCGCCAGCGCGTCTATGCTGGTCGCCACCGCCAAAAGCAGAAGCTCGCCGGGCGTGACCACCGCGCCGCTTTCCTCCGGCTCGCCGTTACTTTCCCTGATGGCATCAATTATCATTTTAATGCCTATGAAGGCCAGAAGCCCGAAGGCTATCCAGTGGTCATACCGCGCTATCCTTGCGGCAAATACGCTGCCAAGGGCATATCCAAGCATCGGCATAAGCCCCTGAAATCCGCCGAAAGCCGCCGCTATCGCAAGCATTGCCTTTCTGTCTATCCGCTCCATGCAAAGACCCTTTACTATGGAAACGGCAAAGGCATCCATTGAAAGCCCCACTCCTGTAAGAAATATCTCCCAGACAGACATTCCGCCGTCATCTCTTTTCCAGGACCGGGATCTTGAAGCCCGGATGAGCCTTGTAAAAATCCCTTACTAAAAGTCCCGCAAGAAGACCGGAAACTATGCCGCATATCGCGCCAACCAGCACATCCGTGGGGAAATGCACAAACAGATACAGCCTGGAGAGTCCGGTCAGGGTGGCGGCTATCAAAGCCAGAAATCCCCAGCCCTTGTGATACTGGAAAATGGATACCGCCCCGGCAAAGGCAAATGAGGTATGCCCCGAGGGGAAGGAATAATCATCCGGTATGTCCACAAGAAGCTGAATGGTGGGATCTATCCAGCACGGCCTGTCTCGCTGGATTATGTTCTTCAGAATAAGATTACACAAAAGGAACGATAAACAAAGGGCAAACCAGCCGGTAAGACCAACTCTTTTGTCTTTTCCGAATAATAAGATACCTAAAATCAGTATTATCCAGAAAACCCCCTTCTCGGAGAGCATGGTAAACAGAAGGGCAAGCTTGTCCATTACCGGTCCGTGAAGCTCCTGAAACTTGTATAATATGTCAAATTCCCAACTCATAGTACCACCTTTACAAACTTTTTCTTGCCTTTGCGCAGAACAAACTCATCTGAAAAGTCTGATTTCTTAAATACTGCCTTTACGTCGCTTATCTTCTCGCCGTTTACGGAAACGCCCCCCTGCTCGACCGCGCGTCTTGCCTCGTTCCTTGAAGCTGTAAGGCCTGTGGTTGTAAGGAGATTTAAAAGCCCGATCTCATCATTTTCAAAATCGTCATCGGAAAGGGCTGCCGTCGGCATATTCTCGGAGGAACCGCCGGAGAATACCGCCTTTGAAGCCTCCCTTGCCTTGTTTGCCTCTTCCTCGCCGTGAACGAGGGTGGTAAGCTCATGGGCCAATATTTCCTTCGCCTCGTTGAGCCTGGCGCCTTCCCATTTGTCCATTTCATCTATCTGCTCCAGTGGCAGGAAGGTAAGCATCCTGAGGCACCCGGCCACATCGGCGTCGTCCACGTTCCTCCAATACTGGTAGAACTCATAAGGGGAAGTCTTGTTGGGATCAAGCCATACCGCGCCGCTGGCGGTCTTGCCCATCTTCTTGCCCTCGGAATTGAGCAGAAGCCTTATGGTCATCGCGTATGCGTCCTTGCCGAGCTTGCGGCGGATCAGCTCCGTGCCGCCAAGCATATTGCTCCACTGGTCATCCCCTCCGAACTGCATATTGCAGCCGTAGTCCTGATAAAGCCTGTAGAAATCGTAGGACTGCATTATCATGTAATTGAACTCAAGGAATGAAAGCCCCTTTTCCATGCGGTTCTTGTAACATTCAGCCGCAAGCATGCGGTTTACGGAAAAATGGGCGCCAATATCGCGGAGAAGCTCTACATAATTAAGGTCCAAAAGCCAGTCGGCGTTGTTTGCCATTATGGCCTTGCCTTCGCCAAACTCGATGAAACGCTCCATCTGCTTCTTAAAGCAGGAGATATTATGCTCGATGGTCTCCTTGGTCAGCATCTGGCGCATGTCCGTCCTGCCGGAAGGATCACCCACCATTCCGGTGCCGCCTCCTAAAAGGGCAATGGGCCGGTTGCCTGCCATCTGCAATCTTTTCATAAGACACAGAGCCATGAAATGACCCACATGTAAGCTGTCCGCTGTGGGGTCAAACCCAATATAAAATGTCGCTTTGCCGTTATTGACCAGATTGCGGATTTCTTCCTCGTCGGTGACCTGGGCTATGAGCCCCCTTGCCACCAGCTCCTCGTATATCTGCATTTGTTTTTCCTTTCATTCTGTAAACTTCCTCATATTTTATTTCCTATTGTAAAGGTTGTCAAGATGTTACGATCAGCAGTCTGCCATATGTGTTTGACTGAATTATCACACTTTGATATATTTATAGGAAATGTTTTATAAATAAGCTATTTAGAGGAGCATATATGAACAAAGAACCTTATTACATAACAACAGCCATAACATATACCTCCGGAAAACCACATATCGGTAACACCTATGAGATCGTTCTTGCCGATGCCATTGCCCGTTTCAGGCGTGAGGAGGGC
>CAJOFN010000043.1 GCA_905233905.1 uncultured Lachnospiraceae bacterium | reverse complement strand
TTGCAAGGGATTTGTACAGGATCTCATTGATAAGAGAGCTTTTCCCTGAACCGGAAACCCCTGTAACACAGGTCATTATCCCAAGAGGTATGGTCACATCTATGTTTTTTAAATTATGCTCTCTCGCGCCTTTGATGGTTATGTATCCGGTTGGGGTGCGTCTCTTCTTTGGAATGGGTATGCTTTTCCTGCCTGAAAGATATGCCCCTGTGATCGAAGCCTCACAGTTCATCACATCCTCTGCAGTACCACAGACAACCACCTCTCCTCCGTGATCTCCCGCTCCGGGACCGATATCCACGATGAAATCGGCTTCACGCATTGTATCCTCATCGTGTTCAACCACCAGGACTGAATTGCCAAGATTGCACAGGCCCTTAAGGGATGCAAGAAGCTTGTCGTTGTCCTTCTGATGGAGGCCTATGGATGGCTCGTCCAGGATATAGGTTACCCCCACAAGTCCCGAGCCTATCTGGGTTGCAAGGCGTATGCGCTGTGCTTCTCCCCCGGATAAGGTTCCTGTCGCCCTTGAAAGGGAAAGATATTCAAGTCCCACGTCATTTAAAAAGCCTACTCTTGCTTTTATTTCCTTTATTACCAGGGCTCCGATATTCTTCTGGTAATCGGTAAGCTGCAATTTATCAAGATGCTTTGCCAGCTCCTTAATGGAAAGGGTGGTGATCTCGTAAATATTCTTATCTCCCACCGTCACCCCAAGAGACTCCTTTTTCAGGCGCATGCCCTCGCACAGCGGGCAGGGGTTTATCTCCATAAACTCCTCGTACTGCGCCCTCATTGTCTCAGATTTGGTCTCACGGTAGCGGCGGCGGGTATTTTCTATAAGTCCTTCAAAGCATACATCATATATACCCTCTCCCCAGCGTCCCTTGTAGGGTACCTTGATGGTCTTATCAAAGCCATGAATGAACATGGTACGGATCTTCTTGGGAAGCTTGGCGTAAGGCGTATCCAGGGAAAAACCGTATTCTTCGGACAAAGCCTTTAAGATGGCGTGGGTATAGCTCTTTTCATCCGTGCTGGACTGCCATCCCAATACCGCTACACAGCCCTCATTGAAGGACATGGACGTATCGGGTATCATAAGCCTCTCGTCAAATTCCATCCTAAAGCCCAGTCCCGAACACTGGGGGCAGGCTCCAAAGGGGTTGTTGAAGGAAAAGCTTCTCGGTTCTATTTCTTCTATTGATATACCGCAATCAGGGCATGAAAAGCTTTCTGAAAAATTCAGCCGCTGCTCATCCGGTATATCTATTATTACGAGACCGTCAGCAAGCTTTAAAGCATTTTCCAGCGAGCCGGCAAGTCTTGTTTCTATGCCCTCTCTTACCACAAGCCGGTCTATTACTATCTCGATGTTGTGCTTCTGGTTCTTGTTGAGGCTGATCTCTTCATCTAACTCATACATGACCCCGTCAACCATGGCCCTGACGTAGCCGCTCTTTTTGGCTCTGGCAAAAAGCTTTTCGTGGACGCCCTTTCTGCCCCTGACCACCGGCGCCAGAACCATAAAACGGGTCTTTTGGGGAAGCGCCATTATCTGATCCACGATCTGGTCCACCGACTGACGGTAGATCTCCCTGCCGCAATTCGGGCAGTGAGGGATACCTATACGGGCATAAAGAAGCCTGAAATAATCATAAATCTCCGTTACCGTACCTACAGTAGACCTTGGATTGCGATTGGTGGATTTCTGGTCTATGGATATGGCAGGAGGCAGCCCTTCTATCTTTTCTACATCAGGCTTTTCCATCTGGCCCAAAAACTGCCTGGCGTAAGATGATAGCGATTCCATGTATCGCCGCTGGCCCTCGGCAAATATGGTATCAAAGGCCAGAGAGCTCTTACCCGAACCTGAAAGCCCTGTAAGGACCACAAACATATCCCTTGGGATATCAAGGTCTATTGACTTTAAGTTGTGCTCATTAGCTCCTCTAATCTTGATATATTTTGTGTTTTCGTTTATTATTGACTTTGTTTTCATGTGATTTTCTTTCCTTGAAGCTTTCGTTTTTAGCGAACTTTGATTTTACCACGAATTTCAAGCCGTGGCAACACATTTAGAGGAGATAGTATTGTAATGATAAGGAAGATATTTAAGCGAACTGCAGCCTTGATAATGGTATCAGCAATATGTTTTGCCCTGTTAAGTGATGAAGCGCTTATCAAAGCAAATGCCGCTACAAGCAGCAAGCAGCCTACGGGATACGTTACCGGCTCAGAGGTCATTCAGATAATATATGCAAACGGGGCAAACTACAATGTCAAACCATATGTAGACCCCTGGGATGACACTGTTTTTGATGTTCCCGATCCGAATGTGAATCTGAATGTGGAATTATCAGTTCTTTACTATAGCATGAACAAGACATCCGCAAACATCACCCTGACCGGAATACGGTCAAATACAACCTCGGTTTCCATACCTGATACCGTCTACGGAGATGACGGAAGGACATATTATGTTACTGCCATAGAAGAAACAGAGCTTAACAGAAATCGTACTGTAACGGATATTTCGATTGGAAACAATGTTGAGACCATAGGCAATAACGCCTTTGAAAACGTTTATGGACTTCAAAAGGTAACCATAGGCAACCGTGTAAGGGAAATCGGAAAACAAGCCTTTGCGCACAACAAGAGGCTTAATTCTGTCACCTTTGGAACTAATGTACAAAAGATAGGTATGCAGGCATTTACAGGCGATGAAAGCCTTACTTCCGTATCCTTTGGGAATATGATACAGTACATCGGTCCCGGAGCCTTCCGCGACAATATAGCACTTACCAGTGTGAAATTCGGCGACCGCATCCAGACCATCGCCCGAAATGCCTTCCGAAATGATGTGTCACTTTCTTCAGTTACCATTCCAGACAGCATGACAAATATTGCCAATGGTGCATTTTACGGCACCACACATTTGTCCAAGGTCACCATCGGAAACCGCGTAGAGACCATCGGGCAGAAAGCCTTCGCCCATAGCGGCCTTACCTCCATCACGCTTCCTGACAGCGTTACCTGGATACAAAAGAACGCCTTCCGCCAGTGTACCTACATGACCTCCATGACACTTGGCAGAGGCATTACCACCATAGATGAGGATGCCTTCAGGGGCTGCGGATTTCTCACTACTGCCAACATCAACTCAAGCCAGATAACGGGAATAGGCTATGATGTATTTAAGAACATAAATCCCTATGCAGCCTTTACCATTAACGCTCCGCTGGTGCCTTTTAGAATGACGGTCCGCATGATCCGCGCTGCCAGCGCACCGCAGACCGTTACCTTTGAGAGGACTGAGAAGAAGTAATTAAAAGGCCTGTCACTCTTCCGGCAGGCCTCCAACTGTCTGTTCAAATTCGTCAATAAGCTTGTCAACTATCGCCACGCAGTCTTCGTGCTCCAGCTCCAATTCCTTTACGGCCTTTTCCGCCTGCTCGGCCTGCATATGCATTTCATAGAGCATACGCTCAAGCTCTGCTATGCTTTGCGCCTTCCTGCCCCTCATCTGAAGGTTCATATACTTGCGCTTAAACTCAGCGATATTAAAATCCAGGCTGTCCATTATTTTATTGGCCTCTCTCAGCTTTTTGTTGAAAGCGGCCTCTTTTTCTTTTAGCTTCTTTTTATTTTTTGAAAAAAACAGCATTACAAACCGCCTGACTGGACCAGTTGTCCTTTTAACTCTATCATCCTGTCCCTGAACATCGCAGCAGCCTCAAAATTGAGATCAGCCGCCGCTTTCTCCATTTCCTTTTTAACCTTCTGTATCTCTTTTTTAAGCTCGTCCGCATCCATCTCCTCAGGCCTTCTGCCGGATTTTAATTCATCCCTGGCAACCGCCTTGGAAAGCGCTATAACCTCACGGACTGATTTCTCGATCGTCTTAGGTGTGATGCCGTTTACGCGGTTATATTCCTCCTGGATGGCACGCCTTCTGGCTGTCTCGTCTATGGCATGGCGCATGGAGTCTGTGATATTGTCCGCATACATTATAACATGTCCCCTGCTGTTGCGGGCAGCACGTCCTATGGTCTGGATCAGTGATGTTTCGGAACGCAGGAAGCCTTCTTTGTCGGCATCTATGATGGCAACAAGGGTTATTTCCGGAATATCTAAGCCCTCGCGAAGAAGGTTTATTCCCACAAGCACATCAAAGACATCCAATCTCAGGTCGCGGATTATCTCTGATCTCTCCAAAGTATCAATGTCCGAGTGGAGGTACTTGACACGTATGCCAATCTCCTGCATGTATTTGGTCAGATCCTCCGCCATGCGTTTGGTAAGGGTAGTGATAAGGACCTTGCCGCGAACCCCGTCATCACCGGAGGTCTCCTTATTGATCTGGGCAATAAGGTCATCTATCTGCCCCTCCACCGGCCGGACATCTATCATTGGATCTAAAAGACCTGTGGGCCGGATCACCTGCTCCGTGCGGAACATCTCATGCTCGCTTTCATAATCCCCAGGGGTAGCGGATACGAAAAGCATCTGATCGATCTTTCCTTCAAATTCAGTAAAATTCAGGGGACGGTTATCAAGCGCGCTGGGGAGCCTGAAGCCGTATTCTACAAGGGTACTCTTACGGGAACGATCCCCCGCGTACATGCCTCTGATCTGTGGTATCGTCATATGGGACTCGTCCACTATGAGAAGGTAATCATTGCCAAAATAGTCCACCAGGCACTGGGGAGGCTCTCCGGGCTTTTGACCCGTAAGATGCCTGGAATAATTTTCTATTCCCGAACAAAAGCCTGTCTCACGCAGCATCTCTATATCAAAGTTAGTCCGCTCCGCTATCCTCTGGGCTTCAAGCAGCATATCGTTTGCTTTAAAATAGGCTACCCTTTCCTCAAGCTCTTCCTCTATGGTGGTACACGCCCGCTCTATGCGTTCTCTGGGAACAACATAATGGGAGGCAGGGAAAATACCCACATGCGCCCATTCTTTTCTGGGCTGTCCGGTAAGGATATCCGTCTCTAATATCCGGTCTATCTCATCCCCGAAAAATTCTATTCGATAAGCATAGTCGGATACATTAGCAGGGATGATCTCAAGGGTATCCCCCCTGACCCTGAAAGTACCTCTGGCAAAATCCATGTCATTGCGGATATACTGCATCTCCACTAAAAGCTTTATTACCTCATCCCTGTCTATCTCCTGTCCCTCGCGAAGGCTGACCATGAGGTTCTCATAATCCTCAGGACTTCCTATGCCGTATATGCAGGAAACGGATGCGACAATTATCACATCCTTGCGCTCTGCCATGGATGCTGTGGCAGAAAGCCGAAGCCGGTCTATCTCGTCATTTATGGATGAATCCTTGGCAATGTATGTATCTGTCTGGGGCACATAGGCTTCAGGCTGGTAGTAATCGTAGTAGGACACAAAATATTCCACCGCGTTCTCAGGGAAATACTCCTTCATCTCCCCGTAAAGCTGCCCGGCGAGGGTCTTGTTGTGGGAAATGATCAGCGTTGGCTTATTAAGCGCGGCAATGATGTTTGCCATGGTAAAGGTCTTGCCGGAGCCGGTAACACCAAGTAAAGTCTGGAATTGATTGCCTTCCCTGAAGCCTTTTACCAGAGCTTCTATAGCCTGAGGCTGGTCGCCGGTAGCGGTGTAGGGAGCGTGTAATTTGAATCTGTCCATATGTCAAGTACCTGTATCTACCAATGCGGTTACTTCCACATTCTCTATATGATCACAATACTTTCAAAAATAGAATTTTTGCTTGCATCATTCCAAATTATAACATCTAAAAAGCATCATTCCAACCATTTCTTATATTATGCTCAATAATCAGCTTTAATAAAAAATCTTTATCATTAGTAACGTAAAAGCCGTGTTTAGTCCGTCCATTTGCTGGTAAAGGATTTGAATTTCATCAAATTGATACCCTGTAGAATATATATGAATCTGTAGTGGCAATTTCGCTGCAGCCTGCGGCAGAAAGCGTATCATATATCTCTCCAACTCTGGGGGAAATAACAAACTCAGACCTGGTGAGCTTCAGGGCGTCCCTTACCTCCTCCGGCGAATAGGCTTTTATGTTGTTGAGCAGGCCGCCAAGTACATATTCAGCTTGTTTGCGCCTGCTTTTGCCGGAGAATTCGTATTCCTTCCGCCCCATGCCCTGGTAAGTTTCCTTGCGTATGGCAGTCTCCACGGAGGCGTCGTATGAACGGTATTCCATCTGTACCGGCATTGGCATTGCTATCCTTGGATTACTCTTGCCACATGAGGCTATGGCATCCTGAAGCTGGAATATATCACCCTCGAGCTGATATTCATTCTCCGGAAGCTTAAAGGTATCCAGCTTGTAGAAAGGCAGCGCCCCCTTGCTTAACATGAAAAAAAACGCCACAGCCACGATCACCGAAAATCCCGCAAACCTGAGTCTTCCCATAAAATCTATGAGGGCATAGGATATTATTATCCCTGCCGGCGCTATCCAGAAAAACCTGTAATAGGTGTAAGGCTCCACGAATTTGCATATCAGCTTTAATGCTATGGGATTATACAGGAGCAGCACCGAAAAAGCCATACAGCATGCAAGAGTCAGTCTGTTGGTAAGGGTCAGCGAAAACATTATTACAACAATGGCCGCTGCCCAGAGAACACACCAGAACCAATCTCCCACATAATACATAAGTGCCTGTGATACCGTTACTTCCATAGTAAAATCTCTATCCTTTTCATCTGAATTTTGATGCCAGATAAACTGCCATGATCATCACATTTGGCAGCACACAAATCGTCGCTCTGGCAAGTGTCTTTTGAAGCTGTCCATATCTTGCGATAAGGGTAAGGGCCATAATTGCCACACAGGCAGGCACCAGTGCCATTGATGACATGGATATGGGCACCGACGCAAAACATGCAAGGCTCAGCCGTTTCCACCACTCTTCTTCATTCTTTCTCTTAAAAAGCATAATGGCGGCACATAATACCGCAGCAATGACCACATTAGCGCACCAGCCCTTTGCCTCGTAGCCTCTTACGATCATAAAGTAGGCAGTTGTATGTGTGCCGCTCCAGTACAGGCTTATACCTGCCCAGATGACCACAAATACTGCCGCAAAGACACGGCGTTCTTTTCTGATGAAGCCTGTCCAAAGCTCGTTATGGCAGGCACACCCCAGCCTGTAGACACATAAACCAGCCATTATCACGCAAAGAGGTCTCATTATAAACCACGCCATAGTCCTGGCATGAATGGATAAAATGCTGCAAAAAATGCAAAACTGCATATAAAACCCCGAAAGGGCGTACCTGAGATTTATGTACTCCTCCGGTGTACCATCGGCGCCATCATAAAGATACATGGTATCAGTGAAAAGGGTCGTATTCATGGTGCCTATGTAATATCCCGGGTCCCAGGCTGTATAACGCTGGCAGACTGAGACAGCGGCAAGAAAAACTACCGCTGCTGTCGCCGCAGTTATCATGATCAGGGATATTATATTGATTCCCTGTAAGGATATCCTCCCGCAGCCATGCTTAAATACAAGCAGCGGATTAAGCACCAAAAACCACAGGAATAACAGAACCAGCCACATAATGACCAGCCTGTGGAATGGCTGTTTCAGCATTATCATTGGAACGCATATGATCTCAAAAACAAAAAAATAAATAAGGCAGCCACAGACCAGCCTGTCGGAAATATCATTAAATGAAAGCTTAAGAACCGGTTCCAATATGAAGGAAGCCAGATAAAATAGCACCAGAAACAGTATTATAACGAGAGCCGCTTTGATATAAACAACCGTCATATCACACACCCTCAGTAGCTTCTTTTTGGAATACTACTCTCATGGTCAAAAGAATAAGCTGAATATCCAGGAAAAGATTGGCCTTTTCAACATATAATAAATCAAATTTTAATTTGTCGTAGGTCGTGGTGTTGTATTTGCCATAAACCTGGGCATAGCCGGTAAGCCCTGCCTTTACACGGAGACGGTAATCGAACTCCGGCACCTTCTGACAATAATCCTCATGAATCTCCGGTCTTTCCGGCCTTGGTCCTACAACAGACATTGAACCGCCTAAGATGTTGAAAAACTGGGGAAGCTCATCTATACGGGTCTTTCTGATTATGTGCCCTACAGGAGTGATCCTGTCATCATTCTCACCGGCAAGCCTGGCACCGGTTGCCTTTTCCGCATCAACTATCATGCTTCGGAATTTTAAGATATCAAAGGTCTTTCCATTTTTGGTGAGACGCTTCTGCCTGTAGAATACCGGCCCGCCGTCATAAAAGTGTATAGCTAAAGCAGTTACAAGCATGAACGGGGATGTAAGAATTATACCTGCCAGAGAAATAATGATATCCAGACATCTCTTTGCAAAAAGATAGTAAATTAGGGAGTCTGCATTTTTGTTGAGGAAGAGGGGAGAATCAAAAAGGTTCATCTCTCTTGATCCAACCACCAGGATATCTGATATTTTGGGGGTAAAATAGACGCGTTTCTTGTGTACAAAACAGTATTTTAATATGTCATTTCGAAGCTCTGACGGCAGATCGTTAAGGAGAATGGCATCGTACTTGTCTATCTCCAGCTCGATCTCTCTTAAAGGCGAGTCTGCAGATATTTCCCCACACACCCAGAATTTGTCATCTCTGGCATTCATCTTGTCCGCCAGACCATTCTCGTGCTCCCCATGTATCTGAAGCATACGATAGGGCGGGAACAACCAACGGTATATGTTGATCAACGTAACGGTAAGAATCAGCATCAACAGACACTGACACAGATAAAGCTTAATGAAAACCGGGATGATCTCAGGGATCTTTTTAAATTTGCCAACAAGCATGGCTGTAAATATCAGCTCTACTCCGTTAGCAAAAATCAAGCCCAGGCCCTGGGATAACAGGGCATGAGCTTTACGGCTTGAACCGACCTTATAAGCGCCAAAGGGCAGAAATATCCCTATGACCATGAATGTGTAAAGCAAAACCATCATCCAGTTGCCCCTCTCGAGGAAAGGGCGCCTGAGCAGAGAATTTAACTCAAAGAACCATGCATAGGCGTAAGAAAACCCACAAGTCGCTGTTATGATAACTGCGGCAATAAATCTATAAAGACCTTTTAAGTTTTCCTGCGCGTTCCTTTGTTCCATATGTCATCAAAAATACTTATGATCCAAGCAATACGTCCAGGAAATCCTCTTTTAAGGAGTATCCATAATTCTTGTCAGAAGCCCAGCCTGTTCCGTTAGGATTCTCCTTGATACCAAGCCACTCGACGTATTTAGCGCTGCCTCTCTTAACAAAACTAAATCTGGGATCAACTTTGGAATGAACTAAAGGCTCTGTGTTGGCATAGGCCTTGAGGTGCTGAACATGAGCACGTACTCCCTTTCTTACATTTGAGAATGATGCGCCCTCATCGCCACCGGTAACACCAAGTCCGGCAAAGTTACACTGGGATGCCTTGACATCTCCTCCGAATTCTAAATATCTTGTCTCTTTGCAGATCTGGGCAAATACTACCTCCGGCCTGATACCCTCGTCAGTAGCCTCTTCATATACGATCTCAGCGAAATCTTCGATCGTGGGAGCGCCTAAGTCCTCATATTCATCAGCTGGATACTTCCTGCCGCTATTCTTGTAGAATTTTACCATCTGGCTAACAGTGGTCTTGGCACTGCCGGCTATGAGTGTACTGGCGCTGCTGGTGGAAGATGTTCCTCCCAGAGTAACAGTCTCTGAATACTCTCCCCAGAAGGTCTCTGAATTCCTTATATGATAGGCACGGACGCGGTAACGGTAGGTACCTGTAGAGCTTATCGTATCATCCAGATATGTGCGGCTGCCATCATCCACAAGCTTTAAAACGGTAAACTTGCTGCTTCCGCTGCCGTTGGAGCGGCTTACCTCGTAACCGGTAGCCTTGGATACACCCTTCCAGGTGAGCCTTGCGGATTTGGTGTCCACTCTCTTAACGCCTAAACCCGAAACCTTATTGGAGGAGGTTTTAATCTTGCGTGTGACATAGTAACCGTACTGACGGTTCTTGCCCTTGCCACGGAAGGCGCGGATACGATACTTGTATGTAGTACCGGGCTCTGATGTCGTATCGGTATACGCAACTACGGCATTGTCCTCAATGGTGGTAACGACACCGTATTTGCCAAGATTGCCGTCCTCGTCTTCTTCCGCGCGAAGTATCTGGTATCCGTCACTCTGGGTCTTTGCCTCCCAGGTCATGTTGACTGAATTGAAAACACCCCTTACAACCTTATAATTGGCTACTCCGCCGGTTCGGCTCTTTTGGGTAAGGAAGGTCTTGGTATTGCCGGTCTTAAAGCCCTTGCCGTAGGCGCGAACAGTATACTGATACTTAACACCCGGTTTACAGGTCTCATCTAAAAACTTAGTCTCTGTAGTATTGGTGAGCTTCTCGAAATAATCAGACTCATCCTCTCCTGAACGAGCCCTGCGGTATATGGCATATCCCCTGGCATTATTGTAAGGGAACCATGAAAGCTCTATGCTACAAAATCCCGTAGCCCGGATCTTGTCAAGGCGGACTGTGGTCTTTGCCTCTTTCTGGGCAGTAGTCTTGCTTACTGTGGGAACTATACCAACCTTGTAGTAGTCCTCGTCATCGTCATCATCGTAGTCGTCATCATCCTCGTAATCTTCATCGTCATCGTAGTCTTCATCATCTTCTTCGTAGTCTTCGTCGTCATCAGTTTTTTTTAAACCCAGATATTCAGCGATGCCGTCTGCGTCTGCCTGTCCCATCTTCTTAAGCTTGGCAGTGGTTGTCATCCACTTACGGTCAACCGGATTGCTCATGAATCCATGCTCAACAAGACAGGAGGGTATGCCGTATTCATTGGCACGCTTGATCACGATAAGTCCCGCCGAGCCCTTTAAGCCGCGGTTCTTAAGTCCTGCCTTTACAAGCTTTGCCTCTATCTTCTGTGCTAAGGTGTGGGAGCTCTTGCCGACCTTTTTAGTGGCAAAGGCGGTAGGATACCAGGTCTCAGCTCCTGAAGCCACCGAATTGGCGGCGGTGTTCATGTGGAGGGAAACAAATACGTCTGCCTTTTTCTTTTTGGCAAGCTGCGGGCGCTTTTCAAGGCATTCTCTGGTAGCTACGCTCTTACCGCCAAATGCGCAGTCGTCATCGTCCCTTGTAAGATAGACCTTGACATTGCTGTAATCGCGCAGCAACGCCTGCTTTGCGTACTTTGCAACCTTAAGATTGACATCTGCCTCCTTCAGGTTGATCTTCATTGCTCCGGTATGCGCTGCATCATGTCCGGGGTCTAATACTACTATGTATGTCTTCTTGGCGGCTGCCACGCTGCCTCCAGGAGCAGCATATCCAAACATCCCTGCCGCAAGCGCAGCGGAAAGTATCAGGGCAAGCGCCCTCTTGTGCTTAAACTTCATCCGATATCTCCTTAAAATTTGCAACAAAATAAAAGCGTACAACCACAATCTCTTGTTATAGAAAAATATTATACTACAATATATACGGTGTTGTCATCATTTTTTTGGGGGGAACAGCAAAAAAACAGCCAAAAAAGTACCCCCAACATATCGGGGGCACCTCATATACTAACTCATATGAAAAGGTATTGTGTCACTTCTGGTCATCCTGTTCGGAAGCCGGAACGCCTGTCATTTCTTCGTAAATGGCAGAAACCTCGTC
>CAJOFN010000042.1 GCA_905233905.1 uncultured Lachnospiraceae bacterium | reverse complement strand
CCAAAGTGTATTTGGCGAAGATGCCTACCCGACTATTGAAGAAAAGGCGGCTAACTTACTTTATTTTATGATCAAGGATCATCCGTTTGCAGATGGTTGTAAAAGAATCGCAGCTTCCTTGTTCCTGGAATTCTTGGAGAGAAATCAAGCTTTGTTTAAAGATGGTAGCAAACGTATTGGCGACGGTGAATTGGTAGCTATTACGCTTATGATTGCGGAATCGAATCCGGACGAAAAGGATATCATGGTTAAGCTGGTGATGAATTTACTAAATATGAAATAGAATAGCAGCTAAATAATTGGTATAATGGTCATACTTTCTCGACGGAGAGGAAAGAACCGGCAGGTATCACAAGATTAGAATTTTGATACCTTTTTGATACCTTTTCTCTTGAAACTCACGAAAAAGAAAAAGAAAGACACGGGGAAAATCCCCAAAAATAAACGATTTTGCAATGACAGGCAACCAGAGACAAGGATGAAATCCTTGAGATGGAATAGACGATAAAATTTGGGAATCCGCTTAAACAGTGGGTTCCCATTTTTTGTGGTTGCAAAATGGTTGCAAAAATTTTGCAGTCACTCTAATTAGGAAAATCCTTAGCCGGCATCAATCATTCATTATATATTTTTACAAACATTTTTCGGAATCCGGAAAATCATATGCTACATACTTTTTGAAAAAAGATAGAAGGAATTTTTAGTAATAAGTTTTGACTAGTTCCAAATATGTAGTAGGAGCGAGGAAAGTATCGACTGCATTTATGCAAGGAGCTATTTGACGGGCCCTAACAGCGATACGTAGTCGAGCAGAGGTGAAAGGGAAAAGTTTTTGGCTCTGGTTTAGTAATGAGCATTTTTTTAACCCAAATGTATTACAAAGGAAAAAACTTTTGCCGGCATTTAGTAATGAAGGGAAAACCACCCCAAATATATTACGAAGACAAAATTTACTCTGGTTTTTCAAAATGGTTTTCGGATTAGGCACTTACCTGTCCCACAAAACTATGAAAAGGAAATAAGGAGGTGGGCAGATGGCTCAGAAAATGTATGTAGATGCAAATGATATAATAAAAGATTGGGGGTGCTCAAGAGCAAAAGCTTATCAGATCATCGCCGACCTTTACGCGAAACTGTTAAAGATGAATCCACATTCCATCATCATACAGGGGAAATGTAACCGTAAGAGGTACTTAGAGAAGCGATATGATAAATCCTATTTATTGCTTGCAAGTAATATATCGAAAAAAGTGGTAAAATTTGAAAATACAGATTGAATTGTAACGCAAATTGCGTTACAATAAACAAAAAAGGAGTTGAAAAGTATGGAGAAAACAGCAACACTTAATTTACGAGTTAATCCTACAACTAAAAAATCAGCTGAAGATGTGCTTTCACGTCTTGGAATCCCTATGTCTACAGCTATTGATATGTATTTAAGACAGATTACTCTCACAGGGGGAATACCTTTTAGGGTTTCATTGCCTCAGGCACCGGATGCTATTAATGCGGATCTTATTACGACTGCAGAGATTCATGCAAAATTGCAGGAAGGCTTTGATGATATTGAAGCTGGACGAGTACAGGATGCAAAGGCGGCATTTGCTGCTTTTAGAGAGAGTCACAGATGAGAGAATATCCTGTAAGAATTTCTGAGAAAGCACTGGCAGATATGAATGGGATATATGAGTATATCGCAGTAAATTTGCAATCACCGGAAAATGCTATGGGTCAGTACAATAGAATAGCTGACGCTGCACTTGAACTTGGATTTTTCCCAGAGAAATTCAGACTGGTAGATTTTGAACCAGAACACTCGCAAGGGCTAAGGCGCATGCTGGTAGATAAATATTCGATATTTTATGTGTTCAAAGAAGAATTTGTTACAATAGCAAGAGTATTATACAGTGCTTCTGATATTGAAAAGAGACTTAAAGAAAATATGTAACCTCCGATTGTACTTTGGTTGTAAAAAGGTATTAAAAGCAAACGAACTGGTGGAATAAACGTAAAACCTCAACAACATATAGCTACAAAAGAAAATCAATCTAACAAGATGTTGATGCTTTTCTAGAACTTGAATGGTTGGAGGAAGCAATATGTTAGAGAATTATCAAATGGTAATATAGTGGGATGATGACGACAACTGCTATATAGCAGATATTCCTGAACTGGAAGGCTGCATGGCTCATGGTGATACTCCTAAGCAAGCAGAAGAGGAGATGAAAATTGCGGCAAAAATGTGGCTGGAAACGGCAAGAAAGTACGGAGAAGAAATTCCCAGGCCAAGGTAGATATGTAAATGTAACTGATTGTGTGGCTTAAGATTTATTCGAACTCTTTATATACCAAATACAACTCACATATAATGGGGCGCAGGGTGCCTGATTTGTGCGATTGCAATGAAGGAAGGCAGACCGTATGAGTAAAGAAGTTATGGAATTTATAGTATATATGATACATGCTTGTTCAAAAAAGTGGGGTCAATCTCCGGCAATGGTATATCGAAGGATGTCTGAAAGAAACTGCATAGGAGATTATCTTGTCCCTCATTATGAGGTTCTTCATACACTGGGTACACAGTATGTTGTCGAGGATATTGAAGAATACATTGGTGCGAAGGAGGGTGCCGTATGATCGTATATCATGGTTCGGCAGACATCGTAAAACAGCCCGATGTATTGCATTCTTATAGGCGCTTGGATTTTGGAAAGGGCTTCTATGTAATGACAAATTATGAGCAGGCAGAACGCTGGGCGAAGAGAAAGGCAGATCTGTTACATAAAGATAAAGCATATATTAACATATATGAAATGCTGGATGACGATTCCGCCTTCAAGGTAAAGACTTTTCCGGACGATTTGCTTGAATGGATAGATTTCGTATGTGATTGCAGGGATGGAAATACCAATTATCAGACATATGACATAATCAAGGGCAAGGTGGCCGATGATAAGGTGTTCCGAGTTGTTGATCTGTATCATACTTACATTTCAGTCAGCGAAAGAGAAGGGTTTTTTCAAAAAGAAGGAGAAAACGCCTTATGTGACCTTTGTATGTTTGTAGCAAAATATCCACGCAAGGATCTGAAGTTTATTTCTTATCTTGATAAATGGACGCTTGATTCCGGGGATGGCTATGCCATTGGCGATTATAAAAAGAAACCTAATATGGTTGGAAGCTTTAAAACATGTTTACCTGTAGATGTTCCATTTGAGATGGAGGAATTGATCAAATGGTATCAAAGCAAGCCGGTTTCATTAGATACGATTGCAAAGTTTCATTTGAGATATGAAGTCATCCATCCTTTTCAAGACGGAAATGGACAAACAGGAAGATTGATTGTATTCAGAGAATGTTTAAGAAACAACATTTCGCCTCTTATTATTGAAGATAAGAATCGAAAAATATATATTAATGCTTTAATGTCCTACAGGGAAATTAAGGATGTTTCTGCTATGACAGAGGTTTTTAAACAGGAGCAAAAAAATTATGAAGAAGAATGTCGTTATTTTACTGAAAATGACATAAGTTAACACATCTTCTCCTTTATATTTGGTATTGACATATGAAAAAAACCGGAATATATAGTCAGATCACACACCCATTTCCGCCACTCTTCAATAAGGATTCAAAGCTGCTCATTCTGGGGAGTTTTCCATCCGTAAAATCCCGTGAGCAGATGTTCTTCTACGGACATCCGCAGAACCGGTTCTGGAAGGTGATGGCTGCAATATTTGAGGAAGCAGTTCCGGTAACCATCGAAGAAAAAAGGGATCTGCTGATCTGTCAATTATTTTATCTGAAGCCGACATAAAAAAGATAATTGTAAATGGCAAAGCAGCAGAGAAATATTATATGAAATATATCGAACCCAGGATAAATCGGGAAGCGGAATACCTGCCTTCCACAAGTCCTGCAAATGCAGCGTGGACGCTGGACAGCCTGATAGCAGCCTGGGGTAATAGTATTTGCGATTTGTGCAGAAATGAGGTGAATTGAATGGGAAAAACAGAAACCATGATGATGAAGAATGAGGATGAGCTTGAATTTGTAGTTTTCTGTATAGAAAATCTTGCGCTTAAGCACGGAAAAGATGGTGCATCTGTTTATGCGGCCTTAAAAGACCGGAGTAGTATTCTGTATAGTTATATTGTGCCGGGGTATGAATTTCTGCATACCCAAGACAAGGATTATATTCTGGAAGATATTGAAGATGTTATGCAGGAGCAGGGAGTAAGTATATGAAGGTATATCATGGGTCACGTGTTATCGTGGAAAAACCGGATATAGCACATTCCCGTAAACGTGTGGATTTCGGACCGGGATTCTATGTTACGCCTCTTCTGGAACAGGCGAAGGCACTATGCAGAAGATTTCTTACTATAGGACAGGATGCATATGTATCCATCTATGAATTAGATGATAGTTTGTTTGAAGCGGATGATTTAAAAACGCTTAGATTTGATGCATATACAGAAGAGTGGCTTGATTTTGTATTTGATTGTCGCAAGGGAAGGGACAAATCTGATTATGATGTCGTAATGGGAGGCGTGGCAAACGATAAGGTGTTTGATACTGTGGAGCTTTTTTTTCAAGATATGATAGCAAAAGATGAAGCTCTTAAAAGGCTGAAATACGAGAAACCGAATTCCCAGATTTGTATTCGCACACAAGAGGTTATCGACACCTATCTTCATTATGAAAGGAGCGAGAAGCTATGAATGCAAATCCGATACTTTTACAAAAAAAGTACACTCGTGTGATAGCGCTTTTCGCTGAGAAGTGCGGTTTGTCTTTGGATGCTGCGCTGGATTTCTTTTATCATTCGCAAGAATATAAACTATTGCGAGAAGGTATTGCTGATCTTCACTGCATGAGTGATGATTATTTGGCAGAAGACTTGAAAGAAGAGTATGAAAAATAAAATAATATTAGCCAGTGCCTCCCCGCGCAGAAAAGAATTATTAGAACAGATCGGGATTCCGTTTTCAGTTATTACGGCGGATATCGATGAAAATATATCGGAAAGCGATCCCAAAGCTTATGTGATGACCTTATCCTATAATAAAGCTTATAATATTGCCGCTTCAAATGAAGGCAGTATCGTTATAGGAGCAGATACAGTTGTAGTCTGTGACGGAATTATTTTAGGCAAACCCATTGATGAAAACGATGCTTTTCGGATGTTAAAAATGCTTTCCGGCAACGAGCACCAGGTTTATACCGGAGTTACAATCCTTCGTTTCAATAATGGCAAAGAACAAAAAACTTCATTCGCGGAGCGTACTACAGTTAAAATGTTTGAAAATGACGACGAAACCCTCCGCTCCTACATAAAAACAAAAGAACCAATGGACAAAGCCGGAGCATACGGAATTCAGGGAAAGGGTGCAGTTCTGGTGGAGTCGATAACGGGCGATTACAATAATGTAGTGGGGCTTCCCATAGCGCGGTTATGGCGCGAACTCACCACAGGTTTTATCCATAGTTCGACAATAGAGTGATAATTAGAAAACGGAGATAAATAATGCAAAACCCAACAGACAAATCCCTCGAATGGGAAGAAATATCGTGTGAACACATAATCAAAGATGAGTGGATTGATTTTAGAAAATCCAAATACCGCTTTCCGGACGGAAGCACATTTGAACCATACTATAGCTACAGCCGCAGGGATTATGTTGTAATAGTGGCGTCTGATGAAGACGGAAAATATCTATGCGTAAGGCAGTACCGCCAGGGATTAAAAGAGGTGACGACCGAATTTCCTGCCGGCGGCATAGAAAGGAATGACGGCAGGGAATATGGAAAGTCTCAGGATATTTCCGCGGAAGCCGCCCTTGATGCAGCCAAAAGAGAACTGCGCGAAGAAACCGGATATGAGTCTGATGAGTGGCAGCACCTCCTGACAGTCCCTTCTAATGCAACAATGGCTGACAATTACGGACATATCTATGTCGCGCGAAACTGCCGCAAGGTCTCCGGGCAATCATTAGACGAGACGGAATTCTTAAATGTAATAAAGCTTTCCGCCGACGACATCGAAAGCCTTATCAAAGAAGGGAAATTCCAGCAGGCTGTCCATATCACTGCATGGCTGCTGTCACTAAGGGCATAGTAAAATGAATGAAACGCCATCATAGAAGTGTGAAAAAGACCCCAAAATTTTCGTGGAGTGTATATACTCTGCGAAACTCTTTCTAAATCAGAATTACGTTCCAATAATACAATAGTTTACGTTTTTCTGTCAATATCCAAATTTTCGGATAACACCATTGCTTACCGTAAAACAGGCACTTTCACCAATTTAAAAAAATTTTAGAATTGTAAAACCATGATAGGAGAAGTGAAAATGAGGTGGTTTTTTAAGTTGGTTAAGGTGGCAAATAAGGTGGCGAATTCTTCTGTAAAGTAAGCGGTTTATAATCAACCGTATATCTTTATAATGATAGGAAATTCTTAAGGTATATAGGGCAAAAAAGAAGCAGGGTAATTTCTGGAATGACAGGTGTGAGTATTGAGTTTGAGGATACTTTCTGACAGGGAGGTGATGGTTATGTTGACATTTGAGGAAGCAAAAAAAATAGGATTGAATGCGTGCGTTGATCGTTTGGGACGCGATTTTGTTATGAAATATAGAGATACATCATGCCCCGCATATGCTGATATGGAGGATCACGCTTACTGTTTTATTGGAGTGGACAATTCGGATAGTACCGCCAAGAAGCAATACGAAAGATTAAGGCGAGAAAAGAGGCGGCAGCAGTTACAGCATGAAAAGTAGATATTATAGAAATAGCCTGAACGATTGATGAGAGGTCGGGGGATTATTCAAATCCCCCTCCTGCTCGATTTTTTTATGCTGCATCTTATTTTGCAGTCTCCTCCGGCGTCTTCGCAGCCTCAGCGGCAGGAGCGGCGAGAGTCTTCTTCTCTTCAAGTATCTTCTCCGCGCTCACTATCCTGACACAAAGCGTAAACAGCTCGGCGGCAAGCTTTAAATCCTCGAGGGGCGGATATGTGGGAGCGATACGGATGTCGGAGTCGTGGGGGTCCTTATGATAGGGCCATGTGGCACCAGCTTCCGTCATCGTAACGCCTGCCTTCTTGGCGCGCTTTATTATCTTTTTGGCACAGCCGTCCAGCGCGTAGAATGTGATAAAATAGCCGCCGTAGGGCTTGGTCCAGGTGCCAACGCCTAAATCCTTAAGGTTATTCTCCAGCGCGTCATTCACTGCCTCAAACTTGGGACGCAGGATATCCGCATGCTTTCGCATATGAACTATCAGTCCGTGGATGTCCTTGAAAAAGCGGACATGACGGAGCTGGTTTACCTTGTCGTGGCCGATGGTCTGATGAGCGAGCTGCTTCTTGATGTCAACAAGGTTGTTCTGGGAAGTGGCAAGCGCGGCAATACCGCTTCCCGGGAAGGTGATCTTGGATGTGGAAGCGAATTTGTAAACCATATCGGGATGACCGGCGCGCTTACATTCCCTTAAAATATCAGGAATATAGTCATGATGCTCGTCATACAGATGGTGTACGCCGTAGGCATTGTCCCAGAAGATCCTGAAATCCTTTGCCGCAGGCTTTAACTTTGCGAAACGCCGTACTGTCCGCTCGGAATAAGTGGTGCCGGAGGGATTGGCGTACTTCGGAACACACCAAATACCCTTGATCAGATCATCTGAGGTGACCAGCTCCTCCACCAGATCCATATCCGGACCCTCGTCATTCATGGGAACGGGGATCATCTCAATGCCAAAATACTCGGTCATGGAAAAATGCCTGTCGTAGCCCGGCACGGGACACAGGAATTTGCAGGCTTCGAGCTTGCTCCAGGGGGTACTCCCCATAACACCGCGAAGCATTGCGCGTGAAAGAGTGTCATACATGACATTCAAGGAAGAATTACCGTAAATGATAATATTGTCCGGGTGATTCTCCATCATGTCGCCCAGCAGCTCCTTGGCTTCTTCGATTCCGCTCAAAACGCCATAATTCCGGCAGTCAGTACCGTCGTCGCAGGTCAGATCCACCTGGGAGTTCAGCACGTCCATCATTCCCATGGACAGATCGAGCTGTTCCACACAGGGCTTGCCCCTGCTCATATCAAGACTCAAATCCATCTTCTGGAATTTACGGTATTCTTTTTCCATTGCCGCCAGCTCACTCTCAAGCTGACTGATGCTCATATCCTGGTATTTTTCCATACATATCCTCCATGGCAGGTTTTTCGTTCAGATGTAATTTTATCCTCTTGCGGCTGTATTTGTCAAATTTGGTTACCGTTCACGACCGAGTCGGTAACCAAATTTGACAAATATTCCCCGACATGTTATCCTGTGTAACACAAAAAGGTGCCACCGACAAACGGTTGCCCTATTAAAATTATGCTATCGAATTAGCCGCAGCTTTACAGGGGGTGCGGCTATTTCTGTGTTCCGGCATTACTTCCGATAGTGTATCTAACGCTAAAGCAGGTTAATATATATGAAATATTCTCCAACCCGCAAGCTATACTACGAAAACGCCTACACCGGCGAATTTAACGCAACAGTGATCTCATCAAAACTCACCCCGGACGGCGTGATAGAGATAATAACCGACGCGACGGTTTTTTTCCCGGAAGCGGGAGGGCAGTCCGCTGACACCGGCATCCTTGGCAATCTTAAGGTTACGGATGTACGGATTAATAATGACGGTGTCATCACCCATTACTGCGCAGCGCCTGATGCCCCTGAATCCATACCGGCAGCAGGGGAGCAGGTCAAGGGCAGCATAGACTGGCAGCGCCGACACAGCTTCATGCAGCATCATACCGCCGAGCACATCTTCTCCGGTCTTGTGAACAGCCGCTTTGGTTATGATAATGTGGGTTTCCACCTGAGCGATCACATCTGCACCATGGATTACAACGGAGTCCTGTCAGAAGCTGATGTGTCGGAATTGGAGCGGGAATGTAGCGAATGGATATACAAAAATGTCCCTGTTTCCTGTTATTTCCCGGCGCAGGATGAATTAGACATGCTTGCCTACCGCTGCAAGGGAGAGCTTGCCCCGCCGGTGCGCATAGTGGAGATAGAGGGCGTGGATGTATGTGCCTGCTGTGCCCCTCATGTCAAAAGCGCCGGGGAAATAGGCATACTGAAGGTGCTCGAGGCAAACGCCTACAAGGGCGGCACGCGCCTTACTATTGTAAGCGGCAGGAAGGCGCTATGTGATTATCAGAACCGCTTCAGGCTTTTGGGACAGTGTAAAAACCTGCTCTCATCCGAAGCAGATGTCCTTCCTGAACGCATACAAGGCATAGTTGACGCCAACAACAACCTGCGGCACGAACTCGACAAACTCAACGAAAAGATGTTGATGAGTGATATATCAACCATCTCCCGAGATGAAGAAAACGCTATCCTCTTTTCCGTTTCCGTCGCAGCCAAGGCCATGCGCAGCACAGTAAACACCCTTATGGAACAGCACCGGGGAATATGCGGAGTGTTCAGCGGCACAGATAAAGAGGGTTATGAGTTCATTCTTGGAAGCAAAAATATCGACATGAGAAACGTCAGCATGATGATGAAAAAAGACCTGACCGCCAAATGCGGCGGTTCAGATCGTATGATACAGGGACGCACGGGAGCGTCCCGGGATGTAATAACCAAAAAGCTGAAAGACTACACCGCAGAAAGCACCTGCAGCGCCTGATGTGATACCAGAGGACGTGCATGCTCCGCGAAATAATCCTCTGAACCGTCGGTGACAAGCGTCTCCCCGCCGTATTCGGAAAGGATGTTGATAACGCGGTTGAACTCTTCGGCGGTATGATTCCCGATATGCACAACAAGCTCATAGCCGCGCCGGGTGTGATAGACGGTATTCTCGCCGCGGTACCATCCGGCAAGCACTCTTGCCGCCGCAAGAAGATCGTCTATAGAATCAATGCAGAACAGCCTTGTATAGCGCTCAGGGGGTACCTTGGCAGCCTTGGAGGTATCCTCGCCTTTGTCTGAAGCGGGAGCTTCGGAGTCTGCCCCGGCTGTATCTGAAGAGGCAGCTTTATCTGCACTGCCCTCGGCAGCAGGGGTAACGTCCAGTATATCCGTTGCCTTGCGCTGCCTTCCGCTGAGAAGGATCTCGTCCGGCAGATAATCCTCGTCCTCAATCTCCATATATCCGTCGCCTGAAGGGGCGTCGGAAAAACGGGCAAACCTTGTATCAAGCTCGTCGGGATAGGGCACCTTTGTAACAAGGATGACCAGACTGTCGCCGGAAATGGGCACAGCCTCTACCATAAGGGGGGAATCATCCGTATCAAAGCCCAGCTTGTACGATGCGAACCGAAGCAGATCATTAAAGAGCTGCCTTGCGGATTCAGTCCCGTAAGCAAATTCGGCAAGTCCTATATTGCGCCCGTCAAGATCTTCCCGTGTCAGGGTTGCTTTTATCTGATTTTCGTTAAGCTTTTCAATCTTCATGCCCTTTAGTATATACAATCCGGGGGCTGTTTGCAAACAAAATGCGAATCAGCCCCCTATATCATTCAATTTATCATGTATTCCCGTGTTTATAAAGTTGCTGTATCATGCCTGCTGCGGCATTGCTTTAGACGGACATGCAGCTTGCATTGTTACTGCCGCGTTCTTGCATGAAGTTAGTTATTGTCTCCTCCTTTCAAAATACTTGCGCATGACAGGCATGGCCTGCTGTCCCAACTGTAATAGCGGGAAAATGCAGCTTCAACTTGCCCCCGTAAATTTCGCAAACGCATTCAAATGCCGGCATTATTACTTATAATTGCGTTCGCATATCTGGTTTACCACCAGCTATAGTCGTTAACGACCATGATTATCTGGGATCGGATGGAAAGCAGATATGGTATATGACCGTCCCGTCAATCAAAGCCGGGGCGAAAGATGTGCCTGTCTCGTCTGTGACATATGTTTTAGCAGAGTTCTTCGCCTATTGCAATAGATTTTATAAAACCTTAATAATTGTTAATAAACAGGGGTTTTTATAAAGCCTTTATAAAGTTGGAGTATAGAAAATCTTAATAATTATTTCGTTGCGTATTAAACTGTTATCTCTTATAATCGTTAAGTAAGATACAAGTATCAAAAGGGAACAGCACAAGTATTAAGGCATGTTCCCTTCATTTCATAGATGACGGACGGAGATATACGGGAGATACAGCATGGCAACACGTCAGATCAGAAATAATAACAGAAACCGCCGCCGGGGTCGCAGCAGAAGACGCCGGGGGCCGGGCATCGCCAATATTTTATTTGTGCTGCTGTGCCTGATCTTCATGGGCATAATGGTTGCCGGCGGGTATTTTTATATAAAGAAATACGCTCCTACGACGGCGAAGCTTCCTTTAGATGAATACTACACTTATTTCCATGGGGATGAGGCTTCAGTCGTTATCAATGATGCTCTGATCGAGGCGGAAGAGGATGCGGATACAGGCGCTGCCATCGTCAGGGATGGACATCTTTACCTCGAACGCTATGTACTGAAGGATAATATAGATGACAGATATGCGTTTGATGATATGGAATCCGTCATGCGATACGTCACGGATTCAGATGTGATCAGCGTTCCTTATGAGGATAGTGCCTATACCGTAAGCGGTGAAGCTGCCGAGGCTGAGATGCCCATAGTCATAACTGTCTATGACCATGTTTTTGTTGCATGCGATTTTGCAGTTCTGTATTCGGATTTTACATATTCTCTCGCCCAGGAGCCTTACCGGGCGGCAATCTACACTGCCGGCTTTACCAGAGATGTCGCAAAGGCAAAGAGCAAGGCAGCGGTACGCAGGCTCGGCGGCCCCAAGAGCAAGATACTTACTGAGGTCAGGCGAGGCGCGTCGCTGTCCATCATCAAGAACCACGGCAAATGGAGCAATGTCGTGACGGAGGACGGTGTCATTGGCTATGTTAAGAACCGGCAGTTAGGCAATGTCTCAGAGGTTACGGTGGCTTCAACCTTGGACGAACGCGAGTACAGGCACGAGCTGATGGATGAGACCGTGATAATGGCCTGGGATATGGTCTTAAGCGAGTCTGCCAACGATGGCATTGAAAAGCGGCTTGCCGAGGCCGAGCCCCTCAATGTCATTTCGCCCACCTGGTATAATCTAAACGATGACCGGGGTGGGATTGATGACCGTTCCGATGCAGAGTACGTCAAGGCTTGCCACGATATGGGGCTTGAAGTGTGGGTGCTCATTAATGATATAGAGGTCAGGGATGTTGACCATGTGCTGGTCTTAAACACTACCTCTTCCCGTGACAGGCTTATTGACAACCTTATGACTTCTGCGGCTTCAAGCGGTATTGACGGGATCAATGTGGACTTTGAGCATATACCGGTTGATGCGGTAGACGGCTATCTGGAATTTATCAGAGAGCTTTCCCTTCGCTGCCATGAAAAGGGGATGCGCGTATCTGTGGACAACTACGCTCCGGCTGCCTTCAATGAATATTACAACCGTCACGAACAGAGCCTGTACGCGGATTATATCGTGCTTATGGCATATGACGAATACTATTCCGGCGGCGAGGAAGCCGGGAGCAATTCCTCCCTTCCCTTCGTAAAGGAAGCTGCGGAGGCTACCTTAAAGGAAGTTCCCGCGGAGCAGTTCATATGCGGACTTCCGTTCTACTGCCGTGAATGGATGGAGAGCGGCGGAGAGCTTACCTCCAAGACTCTTGGAATGGATGATGCCGCGAAATATATTGACAGCCACAAGCTTACCCCGGAATGGGATGATGAATTAGGCCTTAATTACACGGAATACACCGACGGTGATACAAAGCATATGCTGTGGATAGAGGATGAGCGCTCCTTTGAGGCAAAGCTTGAGGCGGTAAAGAGCATCGGTGCTGCCGGATATTCTTTCTGGAAGCTGGGACATGAAATTGACAGTATATGGGCGGTAATTTCCAAATATGAGTGAGATCCAGACAGAGTATATTACGATAGACGAAAATGACATAGACGAAGAGCTTATCAGCCGTGCAGCGGAGCTTATCGCAAACGGCGGACTTGTGGCTTTCCCTACGGAGACGGTCTACGGTCTGGGCGCTAATGCCCTTGACGGGGAAGCGGCGGCTAAGATCTATGAGGCAAAGGGGCGTCCTTCCGACAATCCTCTCATTGTGCATATTTCAAAGCCTGATGAGCTGGAAAGGATTGCTTTGGAGGTGCCGCAAAAGGCGAAGGTTTTAGCGGAGAAATTCTGGCCGGGTCCCCTTACCATCATCCTTGCCAAGCAGCCGGATATTCCGGATACCACCACCGGCGGCCTGGATACCGTGGCGATACGCTGCCCTTCAAATGAGATAGCGCGCCGCCTCATAATAGAAAGCGGCGGTCCTATAGCCGCGCCCAGCGCTAATCGCTCCGGCAGGCCTTCTACCACCAGGTTTTCCCACGTCAGAGAAGATCTTGACGGCAGGGTTGATATGATAATCGACGGAGGAGATTCCGTTATAGGACTTGAGTCCACCATAGTAGACCTTTCAGGGGGCGCGCCGGTTATCCTGCGTCCGGGTTATATCACAGCAGATGAGCTTTCAGAGGTGCTGGGTGAGCCTGTAAGGGAATCGGCATCAGGAGACGGAGGGGCTCCAAAGGCTCCGGGGATGAAGTACAGGCATTATTCGCCCAAAGGAGAGCTTATACTTGTCACTGGCGCTACGATCTCAGATGTTGTAAGATGTATCAACGTATTTGCGAAGCGGGCTATTGACGAGGGCAGGACTCCGGGAATAGTTGCCACATCAGACACCCGTGAGAGATACAGGTGCGGCAGAGTTTTGGATATCGGTTCTCCGACAGACGACGAAGCCATCGCCGCGGCATTGTACGATGTATTGCGGCAGTTTGATTCCATCGGGGCAGAGATCATATATGTGGAATACACCTTCGGCGGCAGGCTGAAGGATGCCCTGGACAACAGGCTTATGAAGGCTTCCGGCGGCAGGGTATTAAAGGCTCCTTCTCCGGTATATTCCACCAACAGGAGGAACATAATCTTTGTTGACAGCCACGGAAATGCCCGCTCAGCAATGGCGGCTGTGCTGTTTTCGAGGCTGTATGAGGGGAATAACATAGTATCATTTCCGAGAGGCATAGTGGTGCAGTTTCCGGAGCCGCTCAACCAGAAGACCGAGGCAGTAATGGTATCGAACGGTCTGCCTACCCAGGGTTATGTTTCCGCCCAGCTTCAGGACAGCGAGATAACCCCCAGCACCATGATCGTTGCAATGGAAGAGAGGGACCGGCGGCAGGTGATCGCCAAATTCCCCTCCGCCAATGAGAACAATACAGTCGTTCTGTCGGAATTTGTAGGGGACGAGCTGGAGATAATGGATCCTTACGGCGGCAATCTCCAGGCCTATGGCATCTGCTTTGAGGTGATCCGTTCCTCTGTCCAGAAGATGGCTGACATCTTAAGCGAGGAAGGTGCCATGATTTAGACCTTTTGACCCTTGTATCATACAAATAGAAAGTGCAAAGCTATGAACGGTGGCAAACGTAACGACTACATTAGCTGGGACGAATATTTCATGGGGATAGCCAAGCTGTCCGGGATGCGTTCCAAGGATCCGAATACCCAGGTGGGAGCCTGTATAGTCTCTGCCGACAACAAGATCCTTTCCGTAGGCTATAACGGCTTTCCCATAGGCTGCTCCGACGACGATTTCCCCTGGCAGCGTGAGGGAGATCCTCTTGAAAGCAAATATTTCTACGCGGCTCACAGCGAGCTCAACGCGATCCTGAACTACCGCGGAGGCAGTCTGGACGGTGCCAGGCTATACGTTTCGCTGTTTCCTTGTAATGAGTGCGCCAAGGCAATAATCCAGTCCGGGATCAGGGAAATAGTCTATGACAGTGACAAATATGCCGCTACTCCGGCGGTCATAGCCTCAAAACGTATGCTTGACAGCGCCGGCGTTACCTACCGGAAATATGAATATACCAACCGCAGGGTTGAGATGATTCTGTAAATTTCGACAAAATATATTGCAAATATCAGGTTTTTATTGTACAGTATGAATGTTGACCTGTTATAGTGGGATGTACTATGAAGGGAAATAGCACGCAGCAGACCGTTATGGGTATGCTTGCGCTGATTCTCCAGCTTGGGATTACCATGCTGGTGCCGATAGTCATGTGTACCGTAGGCGGCGCGTGGCTGGGCAGACATTTTGACATACTCTGGCTGTCCGTGGCAGGCTTTGTTTTAGGAGCGATTGCTGGGATGCAGGGGGCGTGGAAGCTGATCCGCCGCATGACAAGGGACTGGCCCACGGACCCGGTAGCACAGGATATGCACGATCACCACACAGGAGGCGATGATAGCTTTGATGAAGGCTCTGAAGCGAAAGAATGAAGCGCTGCCGGGGCTTGTGATGGGCATAATCGGCTATGGTCTTGTGGTTCTCGGTATAGGGATAATATTCGCGCCCGACAGGGTTCAGTTTGCGTCGGGACTGGCGATAGGACTTGGCTGCGCCATATTCATGGCTGTTCATATAGCTTCCGTACTCAATGACGCGCTGCTTCCGGGAGGCTCGACCCGGATGCTGGCGGCAAAGTCCGTGATGAGATATATAGTTGTCGCGGCAGTATTCTTCGCGATGACATACTTTAAACTTGGCAACTTCATTGCTGCATTCATAGGCATAATGGGACTCAAGGTTTCCGCTTATATCCAGCAATTCAAACGAAGGGGGTGACCAATCTTGGCTTGGCAGTTTACGCCATTGACTCTGACTTCTGCAGACAATATTGACTTTATGATCCACGGCCTTTTCTCTTATGAGATATTTGGCCAGACTGTATGGATCACCACATCTCATGTATGCATTCTTATTGTGATGCTTATCCTTATCGGATTTGCGTTTGCGGCGAACCGGGTTCTTGTTAAGGCTTCCCCGACGGATGCCCCCACCGGCTTCCAGAACTTCGTGGAGCTTTTGATCGAGGTTTTCCACAGCATCATTTCCGGGTCCATGGGCAAAGCTACACCGAGATATTTCAACTATATCTCCACGATCCTCATGTTCATACTATTATCGAACATCTCCGGATTATTGGGGCTTCGTCCGCCTACGGCGGATTACGGCACCACATTTGCCCTGGCTATCATAACCTTCTGCCTGATACATTTCGCGCAGTTCAAGCACAACAGCTTAAAGAGCATCTGGACGGATATGTGTTCGCCCCTTCCGCCCTGGCTGCCGCTGTGGTTCCCTATCAACCTTATTTCAGAGATAGCGGTTCCTATTTCATTGTCGCTGCGTCTTTTCGCCAACATACTGTCTGGAACAGTTATCATGGCGCTGGTATACGGACTGCTGTCAGGTATAGCCATTGCGTGGCCGTCGTTTTTGCATATTTACTTCGACCTGTTTTCTGGAGCGATACAGACCTACGTGTTTGCAATGCTTACCATGACATATATAGCACAGCAGATAGGTGATGATTGATGCGTGGATCAACCAGTCGCAAACCGCACGACGTCAACAGACATAAGATCATATAATTCAGTTACTCTCGCCTCCGCAGCAGTATCAGCGGCAGGCGCAGAACATAAACAAGTACCTTAAAGTTCCTACTTTAAAAGGAGGCAGATTATGAACATCACTGGTGAAGATTTAATTTTGGCTTGCTCGGCAATCGGTGCAGGGCTTGCGGTTATCGCAGGTATCGGCCCCGGTATCGGCCAGGGTATCGCTGCAGGTCACGCTGCATCAGCAGTTGGACGCAACCCGGGCGCACAGGGACAGATCATGTCCACCATGCTTCTCGGTCAGGCCGTTGCTGAGACGACAGGTCTTTATGGCTTGCTTGTCGCAATGCTTTTGCTTTTCGTAAAGCCTCTGGTTGGCTGATAAGTTGGCTGTTAAGGAAGGAACGATCTAAATGACAAGACTATTTAATCTGGATTTTCAGCTCCTGCACGACGCAGTCCTGCTGGGCATATCCGTATTCTTCCTGTGCCTTATACTTTCCTATCTTCTCTTTGAGCCTGCCAAGAAGCTTTTAGCAGACCGCCGCGAGAGGATCGCGTCCGAGATAGCTGCGGCAGCAGACGACAAGAGTCAGGCAGCAGCATTAAAGGCTGAATATGAGGCAAAGCTGGCTTCAGCGGACAGGGAAGTCGAGCAGATACTCGGCGATGCCCGTAAGAAAGGCCTTGAGAATCAGGTCCGTATAGAATCCGAGGCCAAGGAAGAGGCAGCGCGCATTATAGCGAGAGCCAACGAAGAGGCTTCCCTCGCCAAGAAGCGTGCTGAGGATGAGATGAAGCAGCAGATGATAGCAGTTGCCGCGCTTATGGCGCAGAAAGTGGTTACTGCCAATATCGACACTTCCGTACAGGAAGATCTCGTTGACGAGACAATTAAGGAGATGGGTACCGCGACATGGCAAAGCAGGTAAGGGACGTATACGGCAACGCTCTGTTTGAGGTTGCCCTCGAAGAGAACAGGGTCGATGGCTATCTGTCAGAGGCGCAGGGGATCATTACCGCTATTGACGAGAACCCCGATCTCATACAGATGATGACACATCCGCAGATCAGCGAAGAGGAAAAGGCATCCGTGCTGGAGAGTATCTTCAGAGGACGGGTTTCAGAGGAGATTTATGCCCTTTTGGATATGATCCTGAGAAAAGGCCATTTCTCCGATGTCAAGGATGTGTTTAGTGACTTTGTTGACAGGGTCAAGGAATACCGCAGGATAGGCGTTGTATATGTATCCACGCCAATGGAGCTTCCCGCGGCGCAGCGCAGCGCTTTGGAGGACAAGCTCTTGGAGACGACGGATTATGTGACCCTGGAGCCTCATTACGATGTTGACCCCGCGCTCATCGGGGGCATGGTTATCCGCATCGGCGACCGTGTAGTAGACTCCAGCGTTCGATCCAAGCTCGATTCACTTACGCATGAGCTTATGAGCATACGTCTGTGACCCTTGATGTCGCAATCCATCCACATACAATACAGAGAAAGGAGATGAGCAGCACTCCATGAATTTACAACCGGAAGAGATC
>CAJOFN010000041.1 GCA_905233905.1 uncultured Lachnospiraceae bacterium | reverse complement strand
CCGATACGGATAATATTTTCAAAAAATCTCAGGTGAAGTATCCGCTTATCGCGCTGAAGGCTGTCAAAGATTACATCGCAGACCTTTATCACGACAGCACAGAATATCAAACCGATCAGAATTGCGGTAAACATATCAAGCTGCTTGATATTCTCAAGGATCTTGGAAATTGGCATTTTAAACTCCTGATTCTAAATCTGTATTTCTACATTCCACCCGGACCGCCGGGGTCACCGCCACCGCCTGGACCGCCACCGCCCGGTTCTCCGCTGCCGGGATTACCACCGCCGTCTGGAGCGCCACCGCCACCGCCGGGACTTCCGCCGTCTAATGCATCTCCACCGCTGCCGGAATTGCCGCCGCTTGGAGTATCTCCGCTGCCGCCGGAATTGCTGCCGCTTGGAGTATCTCCACCGCCGGAATTGCCACTGTCTGGGTTCCCTCCGCTGGAAGAGCTGCTGCTGTCCCTTGTACCGGGACTGACGCTGTCGCTGCCTCCCGCCTTATCATTGCCGCCGGAACCGCCGCTGTCATTATTCGGAACACCGATTCCCGGGCTCAATCCGTCGGGATTATTGTTAGCAGGGGCAGTGGGAGCAGGAGCGGTATCGGAGCTTCTGCCGGGGTCAGGCGCCTTATTGCTTTCGACAGCAGGAGTCTGAGTCTGGGGCCTGGCTGCCGGTTTATTCTCAGTCTTATTCTCTGTTTTGGGAGTTGGAGCCGCGGTATTTCCTGCATCCTCTGTTGTATCGTCATCATCCTCATCTTCGTCCGCTTCAGCGGTGTCGTTATCCTTCTGTATATTCTTTGCGCCGTTGTTATTTGTGACGGCGGGAATGACAGTTTTCTCCTTGGGATCGGAGGTTTCGCTGGCAGGTGTCGCCGTGTCTGTCTCGACGGTTTTCTCACCAAGCATAACAGGGATCGGCATGGATTGGAAGCGGCTTATTAGAGCTTCGTCATCCGCGGCGGATTTTCCGTATTCGTCGATCATTTTCTGATAACGTCCGGCGCTCATGGAATGTTCTTTTGCATTTTTCCTGTCGTCTTCGGTGGTCAGAAGCACGCTGTAGGTTACGTCTTTTTCACTGGTATTTGCCATGAGTCCCGAAAGCTCGGATTCAAGCCTCTGGGCATGGGAGTCGCTGTCAGAGGTGACGGAAAACAGAACATAACCGTCATCCTCAAGGTAATCTTCATCCGAAAGTCTGCTGTTGACATCCGTTACAGCCTCTGTAAGAGTCATGCCCCGTAAATCTGTTTCGTTTACTATATCCTCTGCATCATCGTTTAAGGCTATTACTGTCGTAATGTGATCCCGGCGGTTCAGGGAATATTCTATTGAGGGATTCACGTCCTCCGTGACATAGGATACCGGCGTAATGATCTCATACCGGAAGCCTCCGCCGATGAAGATTGCGGCGCATGCGGCGCAGGCAGCTATCTTTACAGAGCTGCCCATGGATATGACGGAAGCCTTAGTGTCTGGGATTTCCACGCGGGTTCCCGGCTTAGCGTCCATCCTCCGGTATGTGGTGGTGCCGTCTTCTAACAGAAGTGCGGCCTCACCATTTTTTACCGACATTACTATTGCCTTCATATTAAATAAATAACCTCACATCATCTTACAGACTTACAATGTATTCGGCGAGCTGCGGAAAATCTCCTCTTCTTATCTCAGCAGCGATTATCAGATATTTGCGGTGCCTTTCCAGAAGCTTCTTGCTGACGCCCTCAAGCGAAAGCAGCCTTGTGTAGGGAAGGTTTTTCTTGCGTCTCATTGTGGAAAATAATTCGTCAGATTCAAAGATGGCGCTGACTACCTTTGCGCAGGCTGCCTTTGTTTTGGCTGCCTTGGGAGAGCATCCGCCGATGTCGTGAAGCTCAAAGCCGTAGCTTGCGGCTATCAGGCTTATTGCCGCAACCTCGTCTTCGAGGTCAGTGGTTCCGGGAACCCCCTCATGGCTTTCATTCTGGCTTGACCTTGCGACCTCAAGCTCAAATGCCGACACTTCCTCGTTTTCAAACTGCCCATCAAAGGTATAGGGGTTTGTCAAAAGCTCACTTGAATGTCTCGACTGGGAGTCAAAATAGTCCATGAGTCTGCGCTTGATGACTAATGAGGCAAAGCTTTTGAAGCTGCCCTTTCCGGCGTCAAAGCTTCGGACTGCCTCATAAAAGGCGATAAGCGAAATGGACCATTCGTCGTCGCTTTCACTGATAAAGCGGTGACAGGTTAAAAATGCGCACCTTTTGATAAAACGATTACTGTCTATGGCGAATCTATAAAATTTTTCTTCGTTATCTTTCGCGGATAAAGCACGCGAAGTGAATTCATCCATTATATGTCCGCCTCATGTCTGTAAAACTAATTCGAAGCTATTATAACAGAAATGGGGGAAGAATAACAGTTGATACGGTAATCATTGACAAGGCCAGCCGATAGGAATATGATTTGCGTATCATTTATGAGAAAAGGAGAAGGTCATGATAGAAGAACAGCAGGAACAGATAATTTCCGGAACAGAAACAATAGTGCGAAAGCTGATCGGGACAATGCCAAACGGCATCGTAAAAAGCTATTTATACACCGTTCTGCCTGATGTCATAGGCTTTTTCTGGGCGGTTGTTTTTGCGGTCATTGTCTATGTGGTAGGAGTAAGGCTTATAAGGCTGGCGGTAAAGCTCGTCAGAAAGCCATTGGAGCTTAAGGGCATAGAAACCGGGGCAGTACAGTTTATCACATCACTGGTAAAGTCCATCCTTTACGTGGTGCTTGTTATCATAATACTGGCGCTTTTCGGGGTATCCACCGCGTCCATAGCGGCAGCGATAGCCTCAATGGGACTGGCTGCGGGACTTGCGCTTCAAGGCTCCCTGTCAAATTTCGCCGGCGGAGTGCTCATACTTATACTTCGTCCCTTTGTGGTGGGGGATTACATTATAGAACACACCCACGGCAATGAAGGTGTGGTATCGGAGATCACCATTTTCTATACCAAGCTCAAGACCATAGATCATAAGATCATAGTCATTCCCAACGGCGTACTGGCAAACAGCTCCCTCACCAACGCCACCATGAGTGACAAGCGTATGATAGACCTCAAGATCCCCGTATCCTACGAGACAAATATCCTAAAGGCAAAGGAGATACTTCTTGCAATAGTAGACAAAGAGGATCAAAGGCTGATGACAGATCCGGTGCAGATTTTTGTAGACGATCTGGCGGACAGCGCCGTGATGCTTGGGCTGCGCTTCTGGGTTCCGACAGAGGACTACTGGACAGTGCGCTGGAGGGTGATAGAGTCTGTAAAGCTTGAATTCGACGCCAGCGGCATTACGATCCCCTATAACCAACTGGATGTGCATCTTGTGAAGTGAATATGAGTGCGTTATTGTACAGGTATGAGCAGGCGGCTAATTGCACATAATATGCTCACCCATCCATCTTGAAAAATTCCCAAAATAGTATTATGATAAATAATGCGATTATACACACGTTGAAGGGAGGCGAAAATATGGATCGGATCACCCTCAAAATCTGGATCATTTCCGCTAACGAATCGCTGACTGACGAATTAAAGAAATGCCGTGCCGTCAAGGGCGTCACCTATGATTTCCACACCGCTGCCTCAGCCTGGGAGATCGGACACATCGAAGGCACCTTTGACAATCTGATCATTACCGATCAGCTCAATCAGCTTATGCCCTTCTTCAACCAAAAGGGAACCAGCCTTATATACATTGGGACTTCCACGGAGCTCTGCAAGCTTACCAGAGTTCCCCCCAACAATCTCATCGAGATATGGGACCCGGAGTCTCCCGTTATATTCCGTTCCTCCAGGCTTTACCACGCAGCCGTCGATCTTGTGACCCATTACCACCAGTGGCTGTACCGCCACTACCTCATGGCAGCCATTGACAGCATGCAGGACCCGGTATGGTTCAAGGACAGGGAAGGCCTCTACTGGCTGACCAATCAAAAGTTCGAGGACACGGTCCGAAAGACCCGCTCCCAGATCCATGGCAAGGATTATAATTTTGTCTGGGATATTCCCGAAGGCGCCGGTAACGAAGCCGCAAAGCGCAGCATGGACGCCGATATGGACGTGATGAAGCAGAAAGAGACTATAATGACGGATGAGACCCTGGAGACTCCCAGCGGTGTGATAAGATATATTGCCAGCAGATCCCCTCTCTATGACAGGGCAGGGATGGTGATGGGGACCTTGGGTATCGCAAAAGAGATCCACGAAAACGAAGAGTAGATTTAATATTTTAAACCCGGCAGCGTCGCCGGGTTTTGCTATGTCTCGATTATTTTTAATTTTTCCTTATATGAACCGTAGAAGGAAAGCACACCGGCAGTGTTGTCCCTGATATAATCCAGATCCCCTTCGTTGACGGCGATCTCAAGAGCCCTGGCCTTGTTGGAAAGCTCTTCGGCGCCGATGATCTTGGCGGAGCTCTTCAAGGCATGAACCTTGACCCTGTACGCATCCCAGTCAGCGGCGTCATAGTAGCCGCGTATCTCATCGATCTTGGAATCAATGGTGCGGTAGAAAAGCTTTAAAGCTTCTCTGTACATCCCCACGTCTCCGGAGTATTCTATTCCGTCTATGATATTCAGATAACCCTTTTCCTCTATGGTCGAAAGGGTGGTATCCGCTTCAAGTATGGCTCTGGCATTTTCCGTATTATGGAGGTTGAGCTTTTCCGCAGGAATGTATTTGACAAGAACCTCTTCCATCCGGGCGCTGTTTACAGGCTTTACAAGATAATCGTCAAAGCCCGCTGCCATGTACTCTTCCCAGGCGCCTGCCACGGCATTGGCTGTGAGGGCGATACAGGGCTTTTTGGAATTTTTGTTGGAGGTGTCGGCACGAAGCGCCCTTATCATTTCAATGCCGTCCATAACCGGCATGCGGTGATCTATGAGCAGAACATCGTATTCTTTGTTCTCCGTCATGGAAAGCGCCTGCCTGCCGTTGACTGCCGTGTCTATCCGTACAAAGGTATTGCGGAGAAGTCCCTTTGTGACCATGAGGTTCATCTCCGTATCATCCACAAGGAGTATGTCCGCCTCTGGAGCGGTGAAGGAGGAATGGTAGCGGTCATCGCCGGCTGCCAGCTCGTCCACAACCCTTCTGTAGTCCCCTATGGGATTCCAGTTTACAACCTTCTGGCGGATGGTGAAGGAGAATTTGCTGCCCTTGCCGTATTCGCTCTCTGCTTCAAGCCTGCTCCCCATCATGTCAAGCAGCATACGGACGATATTCATGCCGAGTCCGGTGCCTTCTATGGTCTTGTTCCTGTTCTCTTCTATGCGCTCAAAGGGCATGAAAAGCCGGTGCATGTCCTCTTCCTTGATGCCTATGCCTGTATCGGCAACAGAAACCCGCAGATTTATTTCCTCGTCATTTATTTTCTCATACGAAAGGGTAAGGGTTATCGCGCCTTCCTGGGTGTATTTGACGGCATTGCTTAAAATGTTGATCACAACCTGCCTTATGCGGGAATTGTCGCCGTAAAGTACACGGGGGATATTCTCATCCACATCAACTATAAAGTCAATGCCCTTGGTGGCTGCCCGGGAATTGATCATCAGCGCCGTATCCGACACTTCAAGAGCCAGATCATATTCGTCAGGGAAAAGCTCCATCTTGCCGGCTTCTATTTTGGAAAAATCCAGAACATCGTTGACCTGCGCTAAAAGAGCCTTCCCTGCCCGCTGGATATTGATGGCGTATTTGCGCAGGGTCGGATCTGCCGTCTCCCGGAGGATCATCTCGTCCATTCCAAGGATGGTGTTGATGGGGGTGCGGATCTCGTGGGTCATGTTGGCAAGGAAATCGCTTTTGGCTCTTGAAGCATCCTCCGCCTCTGTCTTTGCAAGGAGCAGCATGCGGTTGGTCTCAGTAAGCTCGTTGGTCTTCTGTAATACGGCTTCTTCGAGGCTTTTGGCATGCTCCTCATTTAATTCGCTGACATAGAGCAGGTAGTTCATCAGCAGGTACGCCAGGAGGTCTATTACTATATTGGTCGCCGTAGCCGCTTCAAAAAATCCGGCGAACAAAAGAAGAACGGTCACACCGATCAGGCATACGCTTATGATTGAGAGGTTTTTTATTTTCTTCTGGGTCTGTTTAAAGGGGCGGAATTCAAATACATATTTCCTCTCCACCTGGATAGTAACTCCCATTGCGATCCAGAATATCAGGAAGGTGTAGAAAATATCCACAAAATTCGAGTCGGGCACCCTGCCTACCGCTTCCACGAAAATGTATCGGATATCAAACAATTCATATAAGAGCATTGAGAAGGTAATTATATTTGTGGCGCGGAATACCTGATCCCAGCCAATAAGATAAAAGGTCTGCAGGCACATCATACAGACATAAAAGGCTATGAAGATGGACAGGAGATAGCAGACCTGTTCGGGAGAATTTACGCTTCCCACCGCGGAAACAAAGAGCCTGTAAATTAACAGAAAACCAAGCAGAGCCACACAGAAGGTATTGGCGTAAACATGTGAAAGATCCCTCCTGCGCCCCCGCAGCTTATAGCCCAGGTAGATCGTCTCATTCAGCGCGTAAAACAAGCCGGGCATGACATATATTAAGCGTATGAGAAAAGTATAGGGCGCATCATGCAGGATATAGCTGTTGGCAAAGTGCATGCCTTCGCCGACAACAAGTGCCAAAAAAGCAAGCCCTAAAAAGGTGGCAGAGAATTTGTAAGGTCCAAGCCCTTTGAAATTGGATATAAGCAGAAGAAAGATAAGGAAGATGGTGACGGGATTCAAAAGCTCTACCCAGAACTGCATCCCGGCAAGGGCAGAGATCACTGTCAATATGAACGACACCACTATGATTGCGATAAGAATTTTCTTCCTGCGTGACATAGCATCCCCCTCCCCTTCGGTTCTAATTTTACAGGCAATCATACTTTGCGTCAACCCTTGCAGAGTAGGTTACAGCCCGCTGGACTGTAACCAAAATTGATTTGACCGTATGTTTCAAATCGTCTATGATACATTAGATAAAGTTTTACCCATCAGGGAGGTATCATTTGATGGAAGATTCAAGACACCTTGATGCTCTTCGCGGGCTCATGCGCAAGTACAAGATAGATCTGTACATAGTATTTTTGGCGGACGAGCATGCGTCCGAATATGTTGTGGACGCATATCAAAGGACACGCTGGCTTTCGGGCTTTACCGGGACCAACGCCACTATAGTTGTAACAGAAGATGATGCGGGGCTTTGGACCGACGGTCGTTATTTCATCCAGGCAAAGCGCCAGATCGCAGACAGCGGAGTCAGGCTCTTTCCCATGGGCGAGGACGGAGTCCCCACAGTGGAGGAATATGTAAAGGACAACCTTCCCATAAAGGGCAGGATGGCGTGCAACGGCAAGGTCATTACCCTGAGTGACTACGACAAGTACCTTGATATTGCCGATTCCAAACGAGCCAGATTTACCCTGGACAGGGATCTTATAGGGATGCTGTGGAAGGATGCCCCTGCCCTTCCGGAGAAAAAGGTCTGGATACTTGAGGACGAGTACGCGGGAGAGCCTGCCGCCGAGAAAATATCCAGGGTTCTTTATGAAGTATCAAAGGAAGGAGCCGAGGGCCTGATGCTTACCGGGCTTTGCGATATTGCCTGGCTGCTGAACATCCGCGGGGATGATATACGCCATACCCCTGTCCCCATGGCGTTTCTCTTCCTTTCCGAGAAGAAAAAGGTCCTGTTCATAGCAAAGAAAGCCTTAGAGCATAAGACCAGGAAATATTTCAGAAGCCTTGGCATAAAGGTTAAGCCATATGAGTCGGTATACAGCTTTGCGTCAAAGCTGAGATGCCCTTCGGTCATGCTTGACCCTTCCGTTATAAACGCGAGGCTTGCGCTCTCCTTCAGGGACAGGACTGATCTGATCTGCGCTGACAACCCTACAGCCCTTATGAAGGCGGTAAAGAACGAAACAGAGATCAAAAATACCAGGCTCGCCCATATCAGGGACGGAGCGGCAGTGACCAAATTCATATACTATGTCAAGAATCACGTCTCAGACGGCAATCTCACGGAATATTCCCTTGTGCAGAAGCTTCACGAGCTGAGGGCTGAGACGCTGCATTACCTTGACGACAGCTTTGATACAATAGCGGCATACGGTCCCAACGCTGCCATGATGCACTATGAGCCGGATATGGCAAACGATGTAAGGGTAGAGCCCAAGGGCTTTCTGCTTGTGGATTCCGGCGGGCATTATCTTGAGGGGACAACGGACATCACCCGTACCATCGTTCTTGGTGAGCTTACCCCGGAGGAGATTCACGCCTACACCCTTACCTTAAGAGGAGCCCTCAGGCTTATGAGCGCTCATTTCCCTGAAAAGACTCTGTGCCAGGGGCTTGATGTGCTGGCAAGGGGACCCTTCTGGGACGAAGCTTTGGATTATCGCTGCGGTACTGGCCACGGGGTGGGACATATCTCAAGTGTTCACGAGGGACCAAACGGCTTCAGGTCACGCATTACAGAGGCCAACCCGGCCTGTGAGCTTAAGGCAGGTATGATCACCACTGACGAGCCGGGGCTTTACGTGGAGGATGGCTTCGGCGTGCGCATAGAAAACGAGCTTTTGTGCGTTCCTGACACAGAGAGCGAATACGGGAGGTTTCTGTGCTTTGACAATCTGACAATGGCGCCGATAGACCTTGAGGCTGTTGATTTTTCCATGCTCACTGAATATGAGAAAAAGACCTTACAGGAATATCATGAAACCGTGTGCCTGACCTTAAAACCCTATCTTACGGATGACGAATACAACTGGCTTCTCAATGAAACCCGGGAAAGGTAATAATAATCTTATGAAAAAGCTCCTGCTTATTGACGGACACAGCATATTAAACCGCGCGTTTTTCGGCCTGCCGGATCTGACCAATGCCAAGGGCGTGCATACCAACGCGGTTTACGGTTTTTTAAATATCATGTTCAAGGTGATAGATCTGGAAGCACCCGATCACCTTACTGTGGCGTTTGATGTTTCCGCCCCCACCTTCCGGCACAAGATGTATGACGCCTACAAGGGCACCAGAAAGCCCATGGCTGACGAGCTCAGACAGCAGGTTCCCATGATCAAGGAAATGCTTTCCGCTATGGGCATAGTTACGGTTGAGTGTCCCGGATTTGAAGCGGATGATATACTGGGGACCCTGGCAAAGAGAGCCGAGGCACAGGGCTATGAGGTTGTGATCCTATCAGGGGACAGGGATCTTTTGCAGCTTGCCTCAGACCACATCAAGATATCCATCCCCAAGACCAAGGCCTCCGGTACGACGGTGGAGCATTATTATGCCTCCGATGTTTTAGAGCAGAAATCTGTCACCCCCGAAGAATTCATAGATGTAAAAGCTCTCTGGGGTGATACCTCTGATAATATCCCCGGTGTTGCAGGAATAGGTGAAAAGACCGCAACGGCGATCATCGCCAAATATCACAGCATAGAAGAGGCATACGCCCATGCGGATGAGATAAAGCCTCCCCGGGCCTCTAAGAATCTAAAAGAGTTTTACGATGTGGCAAAGCTTTCCAAGGAGCTTGCCACTATAGTCACGGATGCTGATATAGATTATAATATTGATGATGCCGCATACAGCGATCCTTTCACCCATGAGGCATACCTGCTCTGCAAGGAATGGGAATTCAAAAATCTTCTCTTGCGCTTTGAGCATGGAGCGGCCAAACAGGAGGATGACGAAAAGTCTTTTACACGTGCAGATTCTTTGAAGGCTGTGACTGATTATATAAACAGCATTTTAGAAAATACTACTGCCGGGCTGGCGCTGTTTTGTGATGATGGGATAAAGGGTATTGCCCTTTCGGATGCAAAAAGCGCTATGCTTTATATCCCTGATAGGCTGGATGATGCCGGGAAAGTTATTAAATCATTACTTGATAACAAAAATGCTTCTGGTATCGCCTGCATGGATCTGAAAAAGCTTTTAAAAGCCTTAAATGGCTGCGGGCTTTCGGATATTTGCGGTGAGATATTTAAAAGCAGGAAGGACGGACGCTTTAGGGATATTTCCGTAGCAGCCTATCTTTTAAACCCCCTTGCCAAGACCTACGACCAGGATGACATTGCAAGAGACTTTCTTTCCATGACCATACCGTCTTACGTGGATCTTTTCGGTAAGAAAAAGCCTGCCGCGGCCTGGAAGGAGAATCCCGATGAGATGACCACCTGGCTCTGCTATGAGGCTTATACGGCGGCAGCGGCAGCGGGACCACTCTCCGGACAGCTTTCGGAAACAGGCATGGGCCGGCTGTATGATGAGGTGGAGCTTCCTCTGGTATATACCCTTTACGCGGTAGAGCGTGAGGGCGTAGGCATTGACGCGGATGCCTTGGCTGAATACGGCAATGCCTTAACCTCCGGTATAGATGAGCTGGAAAAGCAGATAACGGACGCGGCGGGAGAGAAGTTCAACATCAATTCCCCAAAGCAGCTTGGAGTCATACTTTTTGAGAAAATGGGGCTGCCCGGCGGCAAGAAGACCAAAACCGGCTATTCCACGGCAGCGGATGTGCTGGACAAGCTTGCTCCAAAGTACCCCATAGTCTCTGATATCCTGCAATACAGGCAGCTTACCAAGCTGAAATCCACCTATGCCGACGGCCTTGCCCCCTGCATAGAAGAGGACGGGCGCATAAGAACTACCTTTGAACAGACCGTTACCGCTACGGGCAGGCTTTCTTCCACCAATCCCAATCTCCAGAACATCCCCATAAGGCTGGAGCTTGGCAAGGCGATCCGCAAGGTTTTCCATCCCCGGGAGGGCTTCGTATATGTTGATGCCGACTATTCGCAGATCGAGCTCCGTGTGCTGGCGCATATGTCCGGAGACGAGAACCTGATTGAGGCATACCGCCAGAACAAGGATATCCACGCTTCCACGGCGTCAAGGGTATTCCATGTCCCCTTTGAAGAGGTGACGGAGCAGCTTCGGCGCAACGCCAAGGCGGTAAATTTCGGGATAGTTTACGGTATCAGCGCCTTTGGGCTGGGAGAGGATCTTGATATATCAAGGCAGCAGGCGCAGCAGTACATTGACGATTATTACGCGGCATACCCGAGGCTTAAAGCCTTCATTGATTCCTGCGTGGAATCGGCTAAGGAGCTGGGCTTTTCGGTTACGATGTTTGGAAGGAGACGGCCCATCCCCGAGCTTTCCTCCGGGAATTTCATGCAGAGAAGCTTCGGTGAAAGGGTAGCCATGAATGCGCCCATTCAGGGCAGTGCGGCTGATATAATCAAAATAGCCATGAACCGCGTGTACGACAGGCTTGAAAAAGAAAACCTCAAGTCAAGGCTTATCCTTCAGGTTCACGATGAGCTTCTGATAGAGGCTGCCCGTGACGAGGAGCAGACGGTACGCCGGATTCTCGAAGAGGAAATGGGCAATGCGGCAGACCTTGCCGTTCGCCTCGTGGTAGATGTACACAGCGGAGATAACTGGTATGATGCCAAATAGGAGGAGCCATCATGAGCGGAGCGAATGATCTTTCAATGCTCCGACGATTCGTCATGAGGAGGGACCCACGAAGTGGGAGGAGTCCTGATGACATACATATTAACAGGAGGAGCCATCATGAGCAAAGCTGACCGTATATTTGTGGATATGTGCAGGGACATTTTGGAGAACGGAACCTCCACCGAGGGTGAAAAGGT
>CAJOFN010000040.1 GCA_905233905.1 uncultured Lachnospiraceae bacterium | reverse complement strand
CTTGTAAGTCCCCCTGTTCCAAGCAGCACTCCCCCGAAATACCTTGTCACAACGCAAACCGCATTGGTAAGCCCTGCTCCCTCTAACACCTCAAGTATCGGCCTTCCTGCCGTGCCTGACGGCTCACCGTCATCGGAAAAGCGGCTTATTACCCTGCCGTCCTCTCCGGTGGTAATGTAGGCGCTGCAGTTGTGTCTGGCATCATGGTATTTCTTTTTGGTCGTTTCTATAAATGCTATTGCTTGTGCCTCGGTTTTGGCGGAGACTAACTCTGAAATAAATCTGGATTTCTTTTCTGTGTATTCACCGCTTCCGGACTTGTATATTTCAAAAAGCTTATTCTCATCCTTCATCTGATCTGTTTTTATGCAAAAAGCTGTAAAGCTCCTCTGCTGCTTTTTTGTTCATGGAATCTGCCGCGGCAATCTCCTCAACCGTTGCCTCCTTAAGCTTATCCGCGGAGCCAAAGGTGCGCATAAGGCTTTTTCTTCTGGTGGGACCGATTCCCGGAATATCATCTAAGAAGCTGTGAACCTGCGCCTTGCCCCTTAATGCTTTGTGATATGTAATGGCAAACCTGTGTGCCTCATCCTGCAGTCTGGTAATGAGCTTAAAGCCCTCGGAGTGCTTGTCTATAGGAAGTTCAATATTGTTATAATATAAGCCTCTGGTACGGTGGTGATCGTCCTTTACCATTCCGGCAACAGGAATATCAAGCTTCAGTTCCTTTAAAACCTCAAGGGCAATATTGACCTGCCCCCTTCCTCCGTCCATCATGATAATATCCGGAAAGGTCGAAAAAGCGCTGTCCCTTTCATTCTCCTGCATACCATGTGTGAATCTTCTGGTAAGAACCTCTTTCATGGAGGCATAATCATCAGGACCCACAACGGATTTGATCCTGAATTTGCGGTAGGCATTTCTGAGAGGCTTTCCTTTGTCAAATACCACCATTGAACCCACTGATTCAAAGCCGTTGGTATTGGATATATCAAAGGCCTCCATGCGCATTACATTCGGAAGCCCCAGCAGGGAGGCAATCTCCTTCATGGCTCCTATGGTACGGCCTTCCTCACGCTTGATGCGCTCCTTGTCCTGGGATAACGTCATATAGGCGTTCTTTTGCGCCATCTGCATCAGCTTATTGCCGTCGCCCCGTTTGGGGGTGTGAAGCGTCACCCTGCCTCCCCTTCGCCCGGAAAGCCACTGGCATATGGTCTCCTCTTCCTTAAGCTGCAGGGAAGTAAATATTTCCGGCGGGATTAGTGGAGAGCCGGCGTAATACTGTTCTATGAAGGCTGTAAGAATCTCCGATTCCTCGTCGTCCATTTTGACATTCATGAAGAAATGCTCTCTTCCGATCAACTTACCGCCGCGGATAAAGAATATCTGAATTAGGGCGTCGCCTTCTATATGAGCAAGAGCAACTATGTCACGGTTGCCGTTGTCCAGCCTTGTGACCTTCTGGCGGCTTGTGCATATGTGTACCGCGTTAATAAGGTCTCTGTAGCCTGCTGCCTTTTCAAATTCCATCGCGGCGGCAGCTTTTTCCATCTTTTCTTCTAATTCGGAAAGCACCTTTGTGTCGTTGCCGTTTAAAAAATCAAGAACCTTTTCTATCTGCCTGCCATACTCTTCAGAAGATAGCTCTCCCATGCATATGCCGCGGCACTGCTTCATATGGTAGTTTAGGCAGGGTCTTTCCCTGCCTATATCCCTTGGGAACTTTCGGTTACAGGTTCTAAGGCAAAACAGCCTGTTTACAAGGTCAATGGTTTCATGGACCGCGCCTCCGCTGGGAAAAGGGCCAAAATACTTTGAACCGTCCTTGTCCGTTCTCCTTGACAGCAGCACCCTTGGATATGCCTCACCAACGGTCACCTTGATATATGGATAGGTCTTATCATCCCTTAGCATGGTATTGTATTTGGGATGATTTTCCTTGATAAGATTATTCTCCAGTATTAGAGCCTCTAACTCTGAATCGCAGACGATGAACTCAAAATGGTCTATCTTATCCACCATGTGGCGCTTTTTAATGCCCTCATCGTGAGAAGGCTGAAAATACTGGTGAACACGCTTAGTCAGGCTCTTCGCCTTGCCGACATAGATCATGGTGTCATTTAAGTCGCGCATAATATACACTCCCGGCTTGTCCGGGAGTTTTTTCAGCTTATCCTCTATATCTTTGTTCATCGGTCAAAATTAAAATGATCTTTAACCTTCAGCCACAAGATCAACATGTCTGCCTACATTGTGCTCATAGGTATCCTCATCCTCAAACATGTCTTCCCTGTTGCCCTCTTCGTCTTCCTCAGGCTCTATGCCGGTAAGCTCCCTGAACATATCCATGAACTCTTTTCCGGTGATGGTCTCATGCTTGTACAGATAATCCGATATTTTGTCGAGAACCTCCCTGTTCTCCTTCAGAATGGAGAAGGCTTTGTCATAACATCCGTTAATTATTGCAAGAACTTCTCCATCTATTTCGCTTGCCGTAGATTCTCCACAGGTAAGCGCAGCCCGTCCCTCAAGATACTGGCTCTCCACCGTGGCAAGTCCCATCATGCCGAAGCGCTTGCTCATGCCGAAGCGTGTTACCATGTTTCTGGCTATAGCCGTGGCCTTTTCTATATCATTTGCAGCTCCGCTGGTGGAGGATTCGTATACCAGATCTTCTGCTGCTCTGCCTGCCATGAAGGTGGTTATCTTGGCAAGAAGCTCGTCTTTGGTCTCTAAATACTTCTCCTCCTCGGGAGTCTGTAAGGTATAGCCCAGGGCTCCCATTGTACGGGGAACTATTGTGATCTTCTGAACCGGTTCGGTATTCTTCTGGAAGGCGGATACAAGGGCATGACCTACCTCGTGATAGGAGACAATATGGCGCTCCTTATCACTCATCACCCGGTCCTTCTTTTCCTTGCCGCCCACGGCAACAAGCTCAAAGGCCTCAAACAGATCGCTCTGATTGACATATTTGCGGTCATTCTTTACCGCGATTATTGCCGCTTCGTTGATGATATTGGCAAGATCTGAACCTACAAGCCCCGCTGAAGCAAGCGCCATGGCGTCCAGATCCACGGTCTCATCCATTGCAACATCCTTGGAATGGACCTTCAAAGTCTCTAATCGGCCTTTAAGATCCGGTCTGTCCACTATGATCCTGCGGTCAAATCGTCCAGGGCGAAGCAAGGCCTTGTCTAAGACCTCCGGACGGTTGGTGGCTGCAAGGATCAGCAGACCCTTTGAAGTGTCAAAGCCGTCCATTTCTGCTAAAAGCTGATTTAATGTCTGCTCCCGTTCGTCATTACCGCCGCCATATCTTGAATCACGGCTCTTTCCGATGGCATCTATCTCATCAATGAATATTATGCAGGGAGCAGCCTTCTGGGCGTCCTTGAAAAGATCCCTTACACGGGAAGCTCCCACGCCCACAAACATTTCCACAAAGTCAGAGCCTGCCAGTGAAAAGAAAGGCACTCCCGCCTCTCCGGCGACAGCCTTGGCAAGGAGGGTCTTACCTGTACCAGGAGGCCCCACCAAAAGGGCTCCCTTGGGAAGCTTGGCTCCGATATCCGTATATTTCTTTGGGTTGTGAAGGAAATCCACCACCTCCTGCAGGGACTCCTTCGCCTCGTCCTGGCCAGCAACATCCGCAAAGGTTACCCCTGTTGACTTCTCAACATAGACCTTTGCGGTATTCCTCCCTACGGAGAAGGGATTACCGCCGCCGGACCTTCGCATAAGATATGCGTAAAATCCGATAAGCAATACTACCGGAAGTATAAAGCTGATTAAATTATATATGATAGCCGCAGTGTTATCTTCTTTTGCGACATTGATCTCCACTTCGTGTTCTTCAAGCGTGGTAAGAAGATTATCGTCAACAATATAATTGGTATAATAATCAAGCTGCTTGCGGGCAGGAAGGCTGCCTGAAATACCCTCCTGTAATGTGGGATCTGACTGGGTCGGGTCTGATGAAGCCTGATCCTCTGTATCAGAGCCGCCTGCTGCCGGCGCGCTGCCTTCGGATACAGCGTCCTTATCACCCTCATAGTCAGTATCCGGCTTTAACCTTATATTGATCTTCTTGGTCTCTATCTCAACGCTTTCAACCTGATCATCCTTTACCAGACTAATAAAGGCAGAATAAGACAGCTCTTTCGGGCTGCCCGCTCCTGTTCCAAAGGAGCTGTACATATAATGCGTAGCAATAAGAGCTATTACTGAAAACAGTATGAAAATAGACAGAGGGCTCTGGGGTCCTCTGTTCTGGCCGGGACCGCCCGGCCTCGGAGGCTGATCCTTGCCCCCCGGACCCTGCGGTCCGCCCGGTCCGTTTTGTCCGCCTGATCCACCGGGTGGATTAAGATTGGGAATTTGATCGTGATCGTTCATTTATTACATTTACCCTCTATCAACTGCGTCAAAGGTGTCCAAAATTTCCTTTTCAGGCTCAGCCGTATTAAGGCTGACCGCAAATATCACAACAGACGAAAGAATGAAAGCCGGAAGGAGCTCGTAGATGTTCCAGCCTCCTCCCAAGGGACGAACCATGTATTTCCACACAAATACGCCTATTCCTCCGGTAAGCATCCCTGCTATTGCCGCAAGCCTGGTGGTTCTTCTCCAGAACAGCGAAAAGAGCATTACAGGTCCGAAGGAAGCCCCAAAGCCTGCCCAGGCAAAGGAAACGATGGTAAATACCGAAGAATCCGGATTCCAGGCTATAACCATAGCCACGATGGCAATACTTATAACCGTAACCCTGGCTGCAATAACCTTTTGAACATCATTAAGCCTGATGCCCACAACATCGGTCAGAAGATTCTGTGATACTGATGAGGCTGCCGCTAAAAGCTGCGAATCCGCTGTGGACATGGTACAGGCAAGTATTCCGGCTAAGATCACGCCTGCAATAAGGGCAGGCAAAACGCCCTCACGGCTTAACACCCCTGCTATGTCGATCAGTATCCGCTCAGACTGTGATGTAGTCTCGTATCTTGGAACAATTCCTCCCAAAGACAGGGAATAGCCGATTATTCCTATGAAAATAGCCACGGACATTGATATCACTACCCATATGCTCGCTATACGCCTGGCAACAGTGACCTCGTCTTCATGTCTTATGGCCATAAAGCGCAGCAGGATGTGAGGCATGCCAAAATAACCCAGCCCCCATGCCATGGTTGAGACAATGGTGATGGGTCCGTAGTCAGAAACCTCGCCGGTGGCTGTATTGCCCATGGAGGTCAGGGAAAGATAACCCGCAACCCCTCTTGCGTTTGCCATTACAACGTCCATACCTCCCGCGGTATTTATACCAAAAAGTACCACAATGACCAGTGCTATCGTCATAACGATACTCTGGATCAGATCCGTGGTACTGGCAGCAAGGAAACCGCCCAGCATGGTATAGCCGGATATTATCAGCGCTGAAATTATCATTGCCGGCAGATAGTCTATTCCAAACAGACTGGAAAAAAGCTTGCCGCACGCCGAAAACCCGCTTGCCGTATAAGGTATGAAAAATACTATGATAACAAGCGCCGATATTGCTAAAAGCACATTTGTGCTGTCATTATACCGGTTCTTGAAAAATTCAGGGATAGTTATGGCATTGCCCGCCATATGCGAAAACCTGCGAAGCCTTTTTGCCACAATAAGCCAGTTGACATAGGTGCCGATGGCAAGGCCTATCGCGGTCCACGCCGGATCAGCGATACCGGATATGAGTGCCAGCCCCGGAAGACCCATCAGCAGCCAGCTTGACATGTCAGATGCCTCGGCGGACATTGCGGTAACGATAGGGCCTAAGGTCCTGCCGCCAAGGTAGAAATCATCCGAGCTTTTGTTCTTTTTTGAAAAATAAACGCCTATTCCCACCACCATTAACATATATATAATGATGCTGGTAATGATAAGAATCTGTGATGTAGTCATATTTTATTTTGAAAGAATCGCCTGATCGTTGGTGAACTCCTCACCGGATACCTCCTCAAACTTGTGAAGCAGGTCTTCTATTGTCAGGTTCTTCTTTTCCTCTCCTGATATATCGAGAATGATCTTGCCCTCATTCATCATTATTATCCTGTTGCCGTAGTGTATGGCATCCCTCATATTATGAGTTACCATGAGTGTTGTAAGATTGTGCTCGCTGACAAGCCTTTCGGTGGTCTCAAGCACTGTCCTGGCAGTCTTGGGATCCAGTGCCGCGGTATGCTCGTCCAAAAGCAGAACCTTGGGCTTTTGCAGGGTTGCCATCAAAAGCGTGAGCGCCTGCCTCTGTCCGCCGGAAAGAAGCCCGACCTTGGTGGTCATGCGGTCCTCAAGACCCAGATTAAGCTCCTTCAGAGCTTCGTGATAGAATTCCCTTTCGCTTTTGGTGATGCCCCAGGCAAGTCCTCTGCTCTTGCCGCGGCGGTTTGCCAAGGCAAGATTTTCGTCTATCTGCATGTCGGCGGCAGTTCCTGTCATCGGGTCCTGGAATACCCTGCCAAGGTACTTTGCGCGCCTGTATTCGGAAAGACCCGTTACATTCTCACCGTCTATTACTATGCTGCCCTCATCCACAGGCCAGGTACCGGCAATGGCATTGAGCATGGTGGATTTTCCAGCTCCGTTGCCGCCTATAACGGTAAGAAAGTCTCCCTCTTCCATGGTAAGGGATACCCCGTCCAGGGCAAGCTTTTCATTTATGGTCCCGGGATTGAAGGTTTTTTTTATCTCAGTCAGTTGAATCATGGTATGCCGCTCCTCTCCTGCCGGCCTTGGCGAATGAGTTATTTGCCTTGTCCTTCAGATAAGGCACAGCCAGAAACAGTGCTACTATAACAGCCGTAAACAGCTTAAGGTTGTTGGTAGGCATCCGAAGCCACAGAACTATGCCTATGGCGATGTAATACATGATAGCTCCTATGACAACAAAAAGCATACGCACAATGAAATTCATGCGTTTGCCGATCAGGGCATGTCCGATAACCTCTCCGATTATTACCGCGGCAAGTCCGATAACGATAGCGCCCCTGCCCATGTTAATATCGGCAAAGCCCTGATACTGGGCTAAAAGACCTCCGGAAAAAGCAACTATGCCGTTGGACAGGGAAAGAGCAATAACCTTCATAAGGCTGATATTGATACCCTGCGCCCTGCTCATGGCGGGATTCGTACCGGTTGCGCGGATGGCGCTTCCCTGCTCCGTACCGAAATACCAGTACATAAGGCAGATCAGAACCAATGTGATCCCCGACGCAACAAGGATAGTCCTGCTGATGTACCGAAGAGAGACTAAAAGATTGTACTGATTTACGGAAAGAGCCATATTTGCCGCTCCGCTCATGATATTAAGATTAACGGAATACAGGGCTATCTGTGTTAGTATGCCTGCCAGTATATCCGGTATGCCAAGCAGGGTATGTAAAATACCCGTTGCAAGGCCTGCCAGTATTCCCACGGCAAATGCCATCACAAGAGCGCTCGGCGACGACCATCCGGAGGTAACGAGAACCACCGTAACGGCACCCCCTGTAGCAAAAGATCCATCCACGCTTAGATCCGCAAAATCAAGTATCTTAAAGGTCATGAACACTCCAAGTGCCATAACTCCCCATATTATGCCCTGTGCAACATTTCCGGGCATAGCCTGAAACAACATGCCTATATTCAAAATCTCATCTCCCTATAAACACGAAAGCAACCCCATCCCGCATCAGGCGGTATGGGGGTTGCGTAAGAGGCATAGTAACTAACCGTATAAAAGGTAAGTGATCACTCACTGTCTAATTCGAGAGCCTCGTAGTCATCAGGTATCGTAAAGCCAAGCTCCTCGGCAACCTGAGGATTATACTTCTTGACACAGTCTGATACGGTTCCAACCTCTGTAGTGGAAGGATCTGTGCCATTTTCAAGAATGTCCGCAGCCATCTTGCCTGCTTCGTAGCCCATGTCATAGTATGAAATAGAAAGTGTAGCAAGACCGCAGCCCTTACACATATTTTCCTCGCCGACGATAACCGGGATACCCGCCTCGGAAGCTACATTGTGTACGATCTCGGTATTGGCTGCCGCGGTGTTGTCTGTAGGTATATAGAGAACATCGCTGTCAGCGCATGCCGTTGTGCATACGGACTGCATATCGTTGGAATCCGCGAAGGTGTACATATTCACCGTGTAACCCTTATCCTCAAGGTAGGTCTTGACCTGGTCAGCCTGATATTTGGAATTGGGCTCGCCTGAGCAATACAGAACACCCGCGTTGGGGTAATCTGAAGCGGGGCACAGCTCCTCGATCATTTCTGACTGTCCGTCAAGGGGCGCAAGATCAGAATAACCCGTAACATTGATGCCTGTAGTACCTGTCCAGTCATCTATGGAAAGAGCGGTAGCATAATCAGTAACAGAAGTACCCACGATAGGTATATCGGCTGTAGCCGCCTGAGCTGACTGTAAAGCAGGGGTAGCATTTGCCATGATAAGGTTGTAGCCATTGCTTACAAATTCATTGACGATAGGGGCACAGGTGGCTGAATCTCCTGCCGCAACCTGAACATCTATATCAACTGAATCTCCGAGTGCTTCCGTAAGAGCCGCGGAAAAGCCTTCAGTCGCGGCGTCAAGAGCTTCGTGCTGTACTAACTGTACCACGCCTACCTTGTAGGACTGTCCGCCCTCACTGCCGGAATCAGAACCGGAATCACCTGCGGGAGCACTGCTGCCTCCAGTTGAACCGCCGCAAGCACTCATACCAAAAGCCATAACAGATGCCGTGGCCAGCGCCAATATCTTTTTCTTGAACATTGTAATAACCTCCATTATTTTTTGCAAAAACACCGGCATAGTTTATCATTAAAGACTATGCCGTGTCAACACTTTAACGATTTAAAGCGATCAGAATATTCAGCTTATGCGATCTATGCTGGCGTAATAAACCCTTACATCCGGCCTCTTGCGAAGGAAGAACAGCCTGATATGCAGCAGTATCTCCTCGCCGTCTGACCTGGTAAATCTTAATATGTCCTCTGTGCCGGTAAGGGGCGACATGTATGCCGCCGAGAACATATCCTGGAATCTGTCGTAGTTCTGAGGGCGGATTGCGTCAGTAAGAAGCTCCTCATTTTCTTCATCCTCTCCGACAAATTCCCTGCCTATGAGCTTGCTGTACTGCTTGTTCATACGGATAAGACGAATGGTGCCGTCATCCTCAACCTCGTAGAATGCCACAGCGCCTAAGATATTGTTTACCACAACATCTGAGAAGAGATTCTCATCCAGAAACTCCCTGACATGTACAGGCTCCAAATCGGAGATGAATATGCCCTTGAAATCGACCTTTTCCTCCTCTGAGATAAGCCTCTCAAATTCGTCCACAGGCATAGGACGGTAGAAATAGAAGCCCTGGGCGAATATGCATCCCATCTTGGTGAGGAAATCCACCTGCTCCTCGGTCTCCACTCCCTCTACTATGGTAGGGATATGAAGGGCACGCGCCATGTTTACAACACTCTCCAGGATGCTTACACCCTTGTTCATGTTGGTAACATCCATGCGCAAAAACTTCATGTCTATCTTTAAGATGTCAATGGCAAGATCCTTTAATGTATTAAGAGAAGAGTAGCCGGAGCCGAAATCATCCATCAATACGGTAAAGCCGGTCCTGCGGAGGCGGTTTAATTCCTCCTTGATCCTGTTCTCCTCCTCGACAAAGGCGCTTTCGGTGATCTCTACCTCCAGCAGCTCTCTGGGAATCTCGTATTCATTAACAAGCTCCTCCAGATAGTCCGTAACGTCCATTGTGAATATGTCCGCGCGGGAAACATTGATGGAAACAGGTATTGGCCTGTGACCGTCGTCGATCCTGCTTTTAAGCCAAGCTGCCACCTCTCTCCATACAAGCTTGTCAATCTGGGAGATAAAACCGTTCTTCTCCAAAACAGGAATAAACACGCCCGGGGAAACCAGACCCTTTTCCTTGTGATTCCAGCGTACAAGCGCCTCTCCGCCAACTATCCTGCCGGTATGCATGTTGACCTTGGGCTGAACAAAGAAAATGAACTCGTTCTCCGCCATACCCCGCTTAATATCCACAAGAAGCTCAAATTCATCGCGGACATTCTGCAGCATGGAGTGATTGTACCATGAGATCTTCTTCGTGTAGTCATCCTTGATATTCTCAAGAGCTATCTTAGCATGGTCGTAGATGCTGCCAACGGCCTCTAACGGGTCCTGTATCTCATATATACCGACCTTTGGCGCAAAACCCACTTCATAATTGGACAGCTCAGGGCTCTTCCAGACCATATTGCCGAAGGTCAGAAGCTCCTGACGCTTATAAGGCGCAAGAAGGGCAAAATCATCTCCGCCCAGATAACCGGCAATACCTCCGAAACGCTGTGTAAACTCCTTGAGGTATTTGGCTATGAACTTGAGATAACGGTCACCGCTCTCCCAGCCATAGTAACTGTTGAACAATTTGAAGTGATCCACATCAATGGCTATCATCAGAAGCCTGTCGTTGGGATTGCCCCGAAGGTGAGTATAGACCTTGTTGTAGAAGGTCTGCTTGTAATCAAGACCCGTAAGGTCGTCTATACGCATATCGTCCGCCTTGTACTGACGGTCGAGCTCGTCCACCAGCTCCTTCTGTCTCCTGAAAAGACGGATGGTAGTCATGACACGCCTGATAACGATGCGCTCTGAAAAAGGTCTGGACAGGAAATCTATTACTCCCAGGTCAAAGGCTTTTTCGATATTGTTCTCATCACTGTCAGCAGAGATCATTATGACAGGAAGGGTGTCGGACAGGTGCTTGTATTTCATGAAACGCAGCACCTCAAAGCCGTCCATGCCGGGCATGACCAGATCAAGTATCACAATATTGATCTCTCCGGAGTGGTTGATCATGTATTCGCAGGCGTCTTCACCGTTGTCAACCTCGGTGATGTCTAACTCATCGGCAAGGATTTCCTTTAGGATCTCCCTGTTCATTTCCGAATCATCTACTATAAGCGCCCTGTATCGCTTGTTGCTATGCATTAGTATTTACCTCGCATCATGCCTCTGTGCTTGTACGCTCACCTGCCATGAATTCTACATATTTGCCGGTACCGATCGCTACACAGGTCATGGGATCCTCGGCTGTCATGGTATTGATGCCGGTGCGTTCTTCCATAAGCTCCTCAAGCCCTCTTAAGAGCGCTCCGCCGCCGGTTAAGACTATACCCCGCTCAGACACATCCGCCGCAAGCTCAGGGGGAGTCTTTTCCAATACGCTGTGAACTGCCTCAACAATCTGAACCGTAGGCTCGTGAAGAGCCTCATTTATCTCTTCTGAAGAAACCTCTATTGTCTTGGGAAGTCCCGTAACAAGGTTCCTTCCCCTGACCTCCATTGTCTCGGGCTGGGGGAGCGGAAAGCAGGTGCCTATGTGGATCTTGACATCCTCCGCAGTCCTCTCGCCTATGAGCAGATTGTGCTTCTTGCGCATATATCTGACAATGGCTTCATCGAAATTATCACCGGCTATCTTGATGGAGGCTGAAACAACCGAGCCCCCGAGGGAGATAACGGCAACATCCGCTGTACCGCCGCCTATATCAACTATCATATTGCCGCAGGGCTTTGCTATATCTATGCCTGCGCCTATGGCGGCTGCAATAGGCTCCTCAATAATAAACACTTCACGGGCGCCGGCTGCGTATGCCGCATCCTCTACCGCACGCTTCTCAACCTCTGTAACCCCGCTGGGGACACAGACAGATATACGCGGCTTGCGGTAGCTGCGTCTGCCAATGGCCTTCTGGATGAAGTATTTGATCATCTTCTCTGTAACTGTATAATCAGAAATAACGCCCTGCCTTAAGGGGCGGACTGCAACTATATTACCCGGAGTCCTGCCGAGCATGAGCCTGGCTTCCTCGCCAATAGCCTTTATCTTGTTCGTATCACGGTCAAAGGCTACAACAGACGGTTCCTTTAATACTACTCCTTTGCCCTTGACATATACCAATATACTGGCTGTACCCAGATCTATTCCTATATCCGTCGCTGCCATTTAGACATACTCCTTCCGATAAAATATATCATTACGCATAGTCATACGACATATATTATAAATGGTTCACGCGAATTTTCAATATCTTTTTTTGGAAATTTTAGTTGGCCTTTAGTTGGCATAGGCTGGCGGACATTGTACCCGCTTCATTGAATTATTATTTCATTCTTTTGCTTGATTTAAAATTTTGCGTATGTACTCTGCTGTGTAGCTGCTTTCGTTTTGGGCGAGCTGTTCGGGGGTGCCTTCGGCTACTATGGTTCCGCCTCCGCCGCCTCCGTCGGGACCTAAATCTATGATATAATCAGCAGTTTTGATCACGTCAAGATTGTGTTCTATCACTACTACTGTATTGCCGCCGTCTGAAAGCTTACGCAGGATGTCAACAAGCTTGTTGACATCTTCAAAATGAAGTCCGGTGGTAGGTTCGTCAAGAATATATATGGTCCTTCCGGTGCTTCGTCTGGAAAGCTCTGTCGCGAGCTTTATTCTCTGGGCTTCCCCTCCGGAAAGGGTGGTGGAAGGCTGCCCTAATTTGATGTAAGAAAGCCCCACATCGTAAAGCGTCTCTATCTTGCGGCGTATGGAGGGCAGGTTTTCAAAGAAGGTCAAAGCCTCCTCTACTGTCATATCCAGCACATCAAAGATGGATTTGCCCTTGTAAAGAACCTCCAGCGTCTCCCTGTTGTA
>CAJOFN010000039.1 GCA_905233905.1 uncultured Lachnospiraceae bacterium | reverse complement strand
GTCCTGTAAGCGCATATTGGCAAGGGAAAAGGCAGCCTTCTGCTGTTCTTCCAATTTTTCATCCAATGTGAGGATATTCTGCATCCGGTATCGGAATCTGGGCATGATGAACCTTTCTTATAAATGCTTCGCGGTACCCCTTATGACGACTCGTTCGCCTCTGATGTAGGTCATAAGGAATCCACCGCTTCGCGGTACCCCTTATGACGAATACTCACTCGGGGAACATACTCTCAAGCTGCTGCACTGTGTCTTCAAATTCAAACTTATCCTCTGTGGTCTGTGTGAGGAAATCATTTACCGCATCTATCTTTGATACTGCAAAATCAATGTTTTTGTTGGAGCCGGGCTTGTAAGCCCCGATATTTATAAGATCCTCTGCCTCAGCATAGGTTGCCATAACATTCTTAAGCTTACCGGCAGCCATTTTATGCTCCTTGTCCGCTACCGCGGACATAACACGGGAAATACTTGCCATTACATCAATGGCGGGATAATGGTTACGCGCCGCAAGCGCCCTGTTTAACATGATATGACCGTCAAGTATGCCTCGTGCCGTATCGGTAATGGGCTCGTTGAAGTCATCGCCGTCCACAAGCACCGCGTAAAGCCCGGTAATGGAACCCTTGTCGGAGTTTCCTGCCCGTTCAAGAAGCCTTGGCATCTCAGAATAAACGCTTGGCGGATACCCCCTTGTAACAGGCGGCTCCCCTGAGGCAAGCCCTATCTCCCTCTGGGCCATGGAAAAACGGGTCATATTGTCCATCATAAGCAGCACATCCCTGCCCTTGTCCCTGAAATACTCGGCAATGGCTGTTGCTGTCTTTGCTGCCTTGTTGCGGATGAGCGCCGGCTTGTCGGAGGTAGCGATTACCACAACGGAACGCTTCATTCCTTCAGGACCTAAATCCCTTTCAACAAATTCCCTTACCTCACGGCCACGCTCGCCTATAAGTGCAATGACATTGACCTCGGCATTGGTATTCCTGGCAAACATACCCATAAGGGTGGATTTCCCTACGCCGGAGCCTGCAAAGATACCTATACGCTGTCCCTTGCCTACGGTAAGAAGGCCGTCCACTGCCTTTACCCCAAGCGAAAGAGGCTCCGATATAACGACCCTGGCCATGGGATCGGGGGGATCTGCCTCTGCAGGGTAGATCTCCGTAAGCCCCAGATCCTCATCGGTATCCGTGGGCCTGCCTATGCCGTCTAAGGTATGTCCCAAAAGGGCATCTCCCACGGGAATTGAAAGCGCCCTGCCGGTATTTTCCACAAGGCAGCCCTCAGAAACTCCTTCGGCAGCATCATAAGGCATCAGTATCAGACTCTTTCCCTTGAATCCGACCACCTCAGCCATCAGCCTTGTGTCTTCGTTTATGATTATCTCACAAAGATCTCCCAGCCTTGCTTCCGGTCCCACCGACTCTATGGATATTCCCACCACCTTTGACACCCTGCCCAGGTGGTTAAAATATGTCCGGTCCAAAAGCGAGTAATATTTTCTGGATTCAAAACGTTTCATATGTCATTAAACCTAAAGATGCAGCTAATACAAATAGCTGCATCTATCATATCACAAATATCAAACTAAACTCAATGCCTTAAGGTCAGCCAGGAGATTGGAAAGCTGTGTATCCATCCCGCAGTCATACACTCCGCCGTCAGTCTCTATCATACATTCGTCCCCGCCCATCAGCGGGTCCTTTATGATATCAAGGGCAACTCCGGTTCCTACCTTTTCAATGAGCTCCTGCCTGTGTTCATTGATTATGCCGTAATTGCTCTCATTGACACGGATCATGTATTCTTTGCTGCCGGGAGTATTGGTAATAACATTGTCCACAAGATGCAGGATGATCTCCTTTTTCCCTGAAAATTCTATCTTAAACACCTTGTCAATTATATCGCAGAATATATCCGCCATATTCTGCTCCATATCCTCTTCCCCGGCCCGGTAAGTCTCCTCGGCCTGCTTGAGCTGTGTCTCTATCTCCTCTTTCCTGCCTGCAAAATCAGCCTCTAATTCGGAAACCTTGTCGGCATATTCAGCCTGTGCCTTTGCAGCCGCCTCTTCATAGCCGGCGTTGTAGCCTTCATCATGTCCAGCAGTTCTGGCTTCCTCTATGGCCTGCTCTTTAAGCCTTTCGGTTTCTGCCTTCAGCTCTTCTACCTCGGCCTGCATTGCCTGGGCAGACTCATTAGCCTTGTTAATGATATCCTCCGCCTCGGCGTTTGCCCTGGCAAGGATCTCATCACCCTCCTTTTGGATCTCGGCTAAGATCTCCTCCCGGTTAATGGGCGGTTCCTCCGGTTCAGGCTCCGGCTCCGGTTCTTCTATCTCTTCCTCCTCCGGTTCTTCTATGATCTCCTCTTCCTCGTCATACAAAAATCCGTCGGAATGTAGATATAATAGCTGGTTCCCTTCCTCATCAAAGGGGAAGATCTCGTTTCCCTCTTCATCCCTGGGGATAATGGGCCTGCCCTCTTCATCGCCCTCAAGGGAATTAAGGTAATCCATTATCGTCTGCTGGCGGCGCTGCTCTGCCTGTTTCCTGAGTTCTTCCATTTGAGCTTCAATGATCTGCTGCATCCGCTCATTGGAATCTATTATCTGGCGGGCATTTTCATCGGTGGGAACTGTCTGCCCCTTCAACACGCTATACAACCAGGTCGTCACCTCCGCCTCTTGAGATAACGATCTCTGAAGAATCTTCAAGCTTTCGGATGATACCTACGATCTTCTGCTGTGCCTCTTCCACGTCCTTCATTCTTACAGGACCCATGAATTCCATATCTTCCTTGATCATGGCTGCCAGACGTGAGGACATATTCTTAAGAACAGCGCCCTGTACCTCTTCATTGGAGCCCTTAAGGGCAATGGAAAGGTCGCTGTTCTCAACATCACGCAGCACACGCTGTATGGAACGGTCGTCCAAGAGCAGGATATCCTCGAATACGAACATCTTCTTGCGGATCTCTTCGCAAAGCTCCGGTTCTTCTATCTCCAGGGTCTCCATTATACGCTTTTCTGTACCACGGTCTACGGCGTTTAAGATGGCAACTACCGCATCCACGCCCCCTGCTGAGGTATAGTCCTGATTGATAAGGGAAGAAAGCTTACGTTCAAGCACCCTTTCCACCTCCTTGATAACCTCCGGGGAGGTACGGTCCATCAGAGCGATACGCTTTGCCACATCGGCCTGCTTTTCAGGTTCCAAAGCACCCAGAATCATTGATGCCTGCGATGCTGACAGGTAGGACAGGATCATGGCTATGGTCTGCGGATGCTCATCCTGGATGAAGTTAAGTACCTGTGAAGGCTCTGTCTTTCGGATGAACTCAAAAGGCCTTACCTGCAGTGAAGCGGTAAGCTTCGTGATAACATTTTGAGCCTGCTCATTACCTAAAGCCTTCTCTAAAAGCTCCTTAGCGTAGCCTATACCGCCTTCCGCGATATACTGCTGAGCAAGACATACCTGATAGAATTCTTCCACCACGGCGTCCTTGACCTCAGGAGATATGCTTCTGGTATTGGCTATCTCAAGAGTAAGCTCCTCTATCTCGTCTTCTTTTAGATGCTTGAAAATATCTGCTGATTTCTCCGGCCCGAGTGTAATGAGAAGTACCGCTGCCTTCTGCACTCCCGAAAACCCGGCTATAACCTCGCTGGGAGTATAATCCTCAGATACCGTTGCTGAAAAATCTGCCATAAGCCCTTAACCCCAGTCTTCATTAAGCCAGTTGCGCAGCAGTGCAGCCGCAGCCTCAGGCTTCTCATCAACAAACCTCTCAATAACAACCCTTGCCTCTGTCTTGTCAGAGTATGCGATATCATCAAGGGTCTGTTCCGTAGCCTCATCAACAACGGCGATCTCTTCCTCTTCCTGAGCCTGTGCCGCAAGGAGATCTTCAACTGTAACCTCCTCAGCGATCTCATCCTCACGCTCACGTCTCATGGACATAAATACCATGAAGCCAAGCAGTGCGAAGATCAGGATAGCAAGCGCGATCTGCAGGTAGTCGGTGAAGCCCCTTCCATCCTCAGCGTACTGGAACATGGGTACAGTATAGGCAACCACGCTCACCCTCTCAACAGGGATGCTTGTAGCATTGGCAACTGCCTGTATAAGATTCTCATCTATATCTATGGGCTGCTGCTGGTTATTCTCCTGTACGAACTGGGCGAAGGTCGTACCCTCCAAGAGACCTGCCTCCTGCATACGCTCCTCGTTGTAGATTACATTGTTGTAGCCTACAACGGTAACGGATGAATTTTCATAATCTACCTTGCCTAAAGAGCCGTCCCTTGTGGTTATGGTCTCGCTGGGAAGGTATTTGGTGGTAGTCTCTGAATAAGATGAGCTGCCGGTGGTATCATCCTCTATAACATAGGTCTCGTCATCATTGGAATCCGTACCCGGTGTCCCGGCAAGGCCGCCGGATGAAGAACCCGACCTTGTGGTTGTGCTGTCCAAATAACCTTCGGTCTTATCGGTGTTGTCCTGGTAGTAATGATAATCAACGGAGCTGGTATCATCGAAGTCCATTGTCAAGTTGAGGCTTACTTCAACATTATCAAACATGGCTCTTCCGTTGTTATTATTAGAAAATGCCTTCTTGACCTGCTGCATAAGGATCTGCTCGCGCTCACGGCGTATCCTCTCGTTGCGCTCCATAGCGGCAGTCTCTTCGTCCTGGGTCACCTCATCTTCAACCTCCCAGATAACGTCTATGGAATCTTCACCTCCGATAAATATGGAATTACCCTCAGAATCAATGATAGTGATATTGTCTGTTGTATCGTTGCCGAGACCTGTGGCTATGTATTTGGCTATGCCTGCCGCGGTCTTTGCGTCAAGATTATCCGTAAGGGTGAGAATGACATTGGCATAGGACTCCTTGTTGTCGGCTATGAGAGTCCCGTCGTCGTCGGGAATTGAAAGCGTAACCTCTGCGTCCTTGATCTGGGACAAGGTCTCAAGCTGGGCTGCGAACCTATCCTCCAGATAGACCTGATAACGCTTTTTCTTGTCTGCTTCTGTGGTGGAGAAGCTGCCGTCGATAACATCAGAAATGCTGTAGCCCTTTGAGGGGATACCGTTGGTTCCCAAGGCAATGGCCGCAGCCGCCTCATCCTTTTCGTTGATGGTATAGGTGAGTCCGTCCTTGCTGGTGGTAAACTCTATACCCTCGGCATTGAGGACATCCTGTATCGCCTTTGCCTCGTTAGCGTCCTGGGCGGTAACGATGTCGATCATATGAGGCCTTGTGATGGCAAAGATAAGTATTCCCGTAGCGATCAGCACCACCGAAGCCGCGCTGATAATAAGGACACGCTGACGCACGGAAAGACCCGTCCAGAAATCCCTGATACGGGTCACCACTGCCAAAGCTGTTTGTTGTACTCTTTCAGGCATTGTTTTCTCCTCGCATTATAATATAACGCAAACTATATCTGCATCTGCATTAATGTATTATAGCCTTCAATAAATCTGTCCCTGACCGCAGTCGTATACTGAAGCGCTACCTCAGCCTTCTGCTGGGCTATCATAAGATCATGGGTGTTGTCAGAAAGCCCCAATTCAAATCTGATCACCTCATTATCCTTTTGATTCTGCAGGGTGTTGGTCTCCTTCACCAGCCCCATGGCCGCATCAAGTATGGACTGAAAGCTGTCGCCTTCCTGCTCATCCGCCGGAAGCTCCGCTACCGGATCAGGAAACAGGGTGGGCTTTTGCGGTGCTGCCTTGTAAGCATTGCCAAGAGTATAGATATCAAGCATATTATCCATATATTACGCTCCTGTTTGCGGCATTACTGTCCTATGCTGATGCCGGCTGTCGCTATCTGCTTCATGGAATTAAAGGCCGTAACATTGGCCTGATAGCTTCTTGAAGCATCAATAAGGTTGGTCATCTCCTGGACAGTATTGACATTGGGATAGGTAACATAGCCGTTCTCATCCGCGTCGGGATGTGAAGGATCGTAGTCCATCTTGTAATCGGTCTCGTGATCCTCGTAAACCTTACGCACCCTGACGCCGTTCCCGTGATAAGAGCGAAGATAGCTCTGTAAATGATCATCAAAGGAAGTAACCTCAAGCCCGTTCTGCTTGTAGTTCTTGGGGCTTAAGTGCTTTTCCTGGAACTGGACAAGCTTTCTTGTGTAAGGCTCTCCGGGTCTGGTAGTCCTTGTGGTGTTGATATTGGCAAGATTCTCTGAAATAACGTCCATGCGGAATCTCTGGGCGGTCATGCCGGATGCGCATATGTCAAATGACTGAAATAATCCCATTTTCTACCCCCTGTTATTTACCCATCACTGATTTCATCTGTGTGAAATCACTCCTGATGGACTGCGTTAATACCTGATACTTGATCTGTTCCGAAGCCAATTCCACGTTCTCGGTGTCCGGATCTACGTTGTTCTTGTCGATACGATATGAAAGACCTTCGTATTCGGTATAAATCTTGGGTCTCAGACCGTTGGTATCTAAAAGCTTTGCGAGATTGCCCACATTTTCCATATCTACATCAGAACTCTCTGTCTCATAATAGTCCTCTGTAGGCACATCCATGTAATTCTCAGTAGTCCCGTAGGAAACGCCATACTGGAGACCGTAGGTACGGGGATAATAGAACCTCTCAGTATTGGTGTGCTTTGTATTCTGTGCCGCAAGCCGTTCTATCTCACTCATGAGGGTCTTGGAGAAATCAATATCCTTGCGCTTGTAATATGGCGTGTCTGCATTGGCAAGGTTGTTGGCCAGTACAGTAGACCGCTTCGCTGAAGCGTCTGCCGCGGCATTTAACAAATCAATGTTATCGAATGCATTGGATGTGATCATTCCTTCCCTCCTTGTACAATATACTATCTAATTATAATTGATTTTCTGCAAAACGCAAGTATTTTTACATTATATTGTGTTTTTTCATGATTCAACAACTATATATGTGATAAAACCAAAACAAAAAGGGACCTATACAAAGTATAAATCCCTTTACATTGCATATCCGTCCCTGGCTCTCGTTATCTTAAGCTCTTGATCTCTTCGAATATCTTTTCGTTTCTGATGCGGATATTTGTGCCCTTCATACCCGAGGATTTTGTCTCCATTATCCCCGCGGTCTCCATTTTGCGCATTGCATTGACCACAACCGACCTGGTAAGTCCTGCCTCATCGGCTATCTTGGAGGTAACAAGCCGTCCCTCGCTGCCATCAAGAGCGTCCAAGATGTGTATCACAGCTTCCTGCTCTGAATGGGACAGTATGGTCATAGAAGATCTGGCGACTTCCCTCTGTCTGGCATCGAAGGCGTCCTCTTCCTTGAGGGAACGCATCATTTCGAGCCCAACCACGGTCATTCCATATTCGCACAGAATTATATCGTCAATATCATATTTACCGCCGGAAGCCTCATCCCTGTAGGCAAAGACTGTTCCAAGCCTCTCTCCGGCTATCTCTATAGGGGCTATGATGGCGCAGCAGCCCTCGTACTGCTCTCCCTCATAGCCTAAGGTTGCAAGATTTATGTTGTCATTGGTTGAGAGGACTCCAAGCAGCCGTTCTTTCAGCTCACTGTCGATGAAATCACCAACCTCGGTATCTATAAGGCCAATCCTTCGCTCCTTGTCAAAGAAGCTTCCAAGAACCTTTCCCTTGCGGCTGATCACAACCACATCCGAGGAAAGGGTCTGTGACAGAACCTTGCAAATATCATTGAATACAACCTTTGAAGTATTGTTATTGTGTAACAGCCGTCCTATTTTTCTTGTTTTGTCCAGTAATTGTACGCTCAATCTTCCTGCTCCTCATCCTTTTTTGCGGTAACATATCCACATTCTCTGTTGGCGCATGCGATCTTCTTTCCCTTTACGACCATGTAGCCGCCACATTCCGGGCATTTGTCAGCCACGGGTCTTGCCCAGCTCATAAAATCGCACTCAGGATAATCCTCACAACCATAGAAAACGCGGCCCTTCTTGGTCTTGCGGATCACAATATCCTTTCCGCAGGAAGGACAGGCAACTGATATCTTCTCAAGGTACGGCTTTGTGTTGCGGCACTCTGGAAAGCCCGGACATGCAAGGAACTTGCCGTGGGGTCCGTACTTGACCACCATGTTCCTGCCGCAATTCTCACAGATTATATCGGTTACTTCGTCCTCTATCTGAACCTTTTCAAGCTCACTTTCGGCTTTTTTTACTGATGAATCAAGCTGCGGATAAAAATCCCTTATAATTGACTTCCATTCCAGCTTGCCTTCCTCCACATTATCCAGAGCACTTTCCATCCTGGCGGTAAAATTAAGATCCACGATATTAGGGAAGGATTCCTTCATTATTGAATTAACCACGCTTCCCAGCTCTGTAACGTAAAGGTTGCGCCCCTCCTTGGTAATATAGCGGCGCTTTAATATGGTTGAAATTGTAGGTGAATAGGTGCTTGGCCGTCCAATGCCAAGCTCCTCCAAGGTATGCACCAGCGAAGCCTCCGTGTAATGTGCCGGCGGCTGGGTGAAATGCTGTTTTTCATCGAAGGAACCAAACTCTATGCTTGTATTCTCATCAATAAGCGCCGCGCCCTCGTCCTTTTCTTCCTTGCTGTCCGCCTCCACATATACAGCCATATATCCGTCGAATATCCTCTTTGATCCGGAAAGCGAGAACACATACTCTCCGGCCGAAATCTTAACGGAGGTGGTCTCAAATACGGCATCACTCATCTGGCTTGCCATAAACCTTCTCCAGATAAGCTGATAGAGCCTGAACTGATCCCTGGAAAGAGAGTCCTTTATCTCGGAAGGAATAAGCGTAACATCCGCCGGACGGATAGCCTCATGGGCGTCCTGGATGTTGGCGTTGCCGCTCTGCTTTGCCTGTCTTGCCCTGCCGACATACTCCGCCCCGAAGCTTTCTGTAATGGTATTTCTCGCAAGCTCCGCAGCCTCCGCAGAAATCCTGGTGGAGTCAGTCCTCAAATATGTAATAAGTCCCGCAGTTCCTCTTCCGGCAATATCCACGCCCTCATAAAGCTGCTGGGCTATACGCATGGTCTTTTGAATGGAGAAATTAAGCGCCTTGGAGGCTTCCTGCTGCATGGTGGAGGTAGTAAAGGGAAGAGGGCTTTTCCTTTCCCTCCTGCCCTTCTTTACGGAGTCTACCTCGAATTTCTCCTTTTCGCAGGCCTTCATTATCTCATCCAAAGACTCCTTATCTGAAATATCAAGCTTCCCCTGCTTATTGCCGTAAAATCTGGCAGCTACCGGGGTTTTATGACCCTTAATCCTGATCATCGCATCCAGGGTATAATATTCCTGTGGAATGAAAGCGTCTATCTCTTCTTCCCGGTCGCAGATTATCCGAAGTGCCACAGACTGAACCCTGCCTGCCGACAGGCCCCTTTTGACCTTTGCCCAGAGCAGCGGACTTATCTCATAGCCCACAACCCTGTCCAAAACCCGCCTGGCCTGCTGCGCATCCACCAGATCCATATCTATGTCCCTGGGATTCTTTAGTCCGGCCTTGACGGCATTTTTGGTGATCTCGTTAAAGGTAATGCGCTTGCAGTCCTTTTCATCAAGCTTTAGAGCCTTTTTCAGATGCCAGGATATTGCCTCTCCCTCTCGGTCAGGGTCGGTTGCCAGATATATCTTATCCGCCTTCTTTACTTCCTTACGAAGCCCCGCAAGGAGCTCTCCCTTGCCTCTGATGGTAATGTATTTTGGTTCAAAATCATTGTCCACGTCAACGCCCATCTGACTTTTAGGCAGATCCCTTACATGACCGTTGGTTGCTTCCACTGAATAATTCTTCCCCAAAAACTTGCGTATAGTCTTGACCTTGGTCGGCGACTCTACTATCACCAGATTTTTAGCCATTTATTGTCACCCCAATCTTATATATTGGTTCTTGAAGACTTCACCGAGCAGGCCCTTGGCGCATAGGCTCATAACCACGCCTAATAGCGCCGGAAACTTTATGCCACATTCCTGCTGAACCTCTTCAAGCCCCTTTGCGTAAAAATCGAAACAACTATACACCAAGGCTTCCTCTTTTTCAAGGCTAATATTTTCTGACAGATCGTTATTGCCTGTCAGCATATCAAGTCCCTCCAGCTCCTTAAGGTCTCTTAAAAGCTCGTCAATCCCTGTGATAATGCCCGCTCCCATGGAAATAAGATGATTTGTTCCCTCACTCAGCGGATCAGTTATCCTTCCCGGCAGAGCCAGCACATCCCTGCCCTGCTCCATAGCCATCTCCGCGGTGATCAAAGAGCCGCTCCTTCGCTTTGCTTCTATTACAAGAGTTTTTTTGGCAATGCCGGAAATAAGGCGGTTTCTCGCTGGGAAATGCTCTGCCAGAGGCTTTGTCCCCGGAACATAATCCGATATTACCGCGCCGTTGTCTATTATCCGCTCATAAAGCCCGCAGTTGCACCTCGGATATATCACATCCACTCCGCTGCCTAAAAAGGCGTAAGTCCTGCCGCCCCCTTCAAGAGCGCCTTCATGGGAAGCAGAATCAATCCCCATTGCCATTCCAGACACCACCCCAAAGCCCTCTTTGGTGAGGGCCATCGCAAGCCTGTGGGCAATGCTTCTTCCGTAACCGGATGCCCTTCTCGCTCCCACCATCGCGATCAGCTTTTCTCCCCTTTCCGGCAGCCTTCCAAGATAATACAGAGCATAGGGGGCGTTATAAATGTTGTTAAGAAGCACAGGATAATCCCCATCCTCCATAGTCACAAGGGAGATCCCCTTCTTTTTAAAAGCCTCAAACTCCCTGTCTGTCTCCCAGTTCTCCCTTTGCTGTATCAGATAGCCTGCCGTATCAAGCTTAAGGGCTCCGCTTGCGATAAGCTGCCTGTGATCGGCTTCATATATCTGCCTTGCACCCTTAAAATGCTCGTACAGCCGTTTTTTCGTAACATTTCCAATGCCTGTTACATTGGCAAACCAGTATTTATACTTCATCCTTTCTGCTCCCAGTCGGTTTTTTCTATGGTACGGTAACAGATACACTCCGTAAGATGGCTTATCCTTATGTCGCCGCCTCCATCCAGATCCGCAATGGTCCGCGCCACCCGAAGCAGCTTGTGGTAGGTTCTGGCGGTAAGTGAAAGCTTCTGGTACATATCCTCCATGAATTTTTCTTCCTTGCTGCCAAGCCGGCAGTAGGTCTCTATATCCCTCGCCGGAATACGGCTGTTATAGCCTATCTCCGTACCGGCAAAGCGCTTTTTCTGTAGCATCAGGGCGCAAAGCACCCTGTCTCTGATTGCTTCGGAGCATTCGTTGCCATCCCCGCCGTGAAGCTCCTTAAATTCAAGTCTTGGAGCCTCTACGCATATATCCATCCTGTCCAGCATTGGCTGTGATATCCTGCCAAGATATCTTTCTATCTGCGCCTGGGTACAGGAGCATCTTTTCAGATCCGGAAAATATCCGCACCGGCAGGGATTCATTGCAGCCACCAGCATGAACTGCGCAGGATAGGTAAATGACCCGTTGACTCTTACCACCGTTACCTGCCTGTCCTCTAAGGGCGCTCTTAGGCTTTCCATTGTACTTCTGTTAAATTCAGTAAGCTCATCCAAAAATAAAACCCCTCCATGAGCCAGGGAAACCTCCCCGGGGTGAGGCACCTGTCCTCCTCCCACCAGCCCGGCCTGTGAAATGCTGTGGTGCGGCGCCCGAAAGGGTCTCTTGTCCATAAGACTGCTTCTTTCGTCAAATTTCCCGCATACGCTGTATATCTTTGAAAGCTCCATCTGTTCCTTTAAATTCATGGGCGGAAGTATGGTGGGGATACACCTTGCTATCATTGTCTTTCCGCTGCCCGGAGGCCCTATCATCAAAATATTGTGAAGTCCTGCCGCGGCAATCTCACAGGCTCTCCTTAAGAGCCTTTGCCCGTTAATAAACTTAAAATCGCTTACCTCTTCCTCCTCCGTTATCACTCCTTCGCTCCTGTGCTCCGGTATGCCTTCGCCGTTTAAATACGCTACCGCTTCCGAAAGATCCCTTACCGCCACGATCTCCATATCCGGCACAAGGGAAGCCTCCCTGTAGTTATCAACAGGCACAAGGCAGGTTCTTTTCCCGCAGTCAGATGCCGCAAGTATCATCGGAAGGACTCCGGTCACGGGATAAATATTGCCGTTAAGTCCCAGCTCCCCCACAACTACCACGTCTGTAAGGTCGCTTTTACTTATCACTCCCATGGCCGCAAGGATTGAAATAGCGATTGGCAGGTCAAAGCCGCTTCCGCTTTTTCTGATGTTGGCAGGTGAAAGGTTTACGGTTATCCTTTTTATGGGAAGGCTGTATCCGCAGTTAATCATTGCGGTACGTACTCTCTCCCTCGCTTCCTTGACCTCAGAGCCCAAAAAGCCAACCATTTCAAAAACAGGCAGCCCTGAAGATAGATCCGTTTCCGCGCGTACTAAAATACTATCGATACCATGAACAATGGCACACGATACTACACTATACAAATTATCCTCCTGAAAACCTTAAAGGGAATACTACGGACAAAGAAACCGTCCGTATATGCGCAAAATACGCTGAAAAATCTGATAAATTGATGTGGCGTGATTATATCACATCACGCCACAGATTTCAACAGCCGATTTAAAGCTGATTTGTATTATTTGCATTGATCGCTCTTTCCAGATGCTCATGCACTTCCCTTGTAAACTCACTGACATCCGGCTTGTTGGGATTTCTCGGATAATCAAAGGGGACCTCAACCTCTTTAGTGATATTGGCGTTTGGCGCCGCGGAAAAAATACTGATCCTCTCCCCCAGATAAACTGCTTCCTGAAGATCATGGGTTACGAATAATATGGTCTTTGAGGTCTTCTTCCATATATTTATAAGCTCATCCTGCAATATTTTCCTTGTCTGGGCATCCAGCGCGCCGAAGGGCTCATCCATGATAAGTATCTTTGGATCGCTTGCTATGCTTCTGGCTATCTGTACCCTCTGCTTCATACCTCCTGAAAGCTCCGACGGATGCTTTTTTTCATGCCCTGCAAGCCCTACCAGAGCAATGGCATCCCCGGCTATCCTGCGGCGTTCTTCCTTCTTAACACCCTGCATCTTAAGACCGTATTCCACATTCCCCTGCACCGTAAGCCATGGAAATATCGCACTGTCCGCATTCTGAAAGACAACTCCCCTTTCCGGTCCGGGCTTTGTAATGGGCGCGCCATCCAAAAGCACCTCTCCGTCGGATTTGGCCAAAAAACCTGCGAGTATATTTAAAAGCGTGGATTTACCGCATCCGCTGGCTCCAAGAAAGATGTGGAACTCGCCCTCCTTTATCTCAAGGTTTACATCCTTAAGCACATAACCATTTTCATTTCCGTTAAATATCCTGTCTGCCTCTATGTTCTTTGAAAAAAGCAGGTTCTTTTTTTCCACATCATATCTCTTTGAAAGATGACGTATTGCAATCTTGGTTTTGGCGTTACTATTATACATTATCCCATTCCTTTCCTTACTGTTCCTTCACACCGTAATATTTCAATAATACTGCCGCCGTTTTTCTCAGCAGCTTGTCCGCAAAGTATCCCAAAAGTCCAAGCACTATGATCCCCACAAATATCCAGTCCGTAT
>CAJOFN010000038.1 GCA_905233905.1 uncultured Lachnospiraceae bacterium | reverse complement strand
CGAGAATTATGATGGAAAATTTCCTATCTGGGTAGCCACCGAACTGTTCACCTTCGGTATGCTCTCATATTTCTATAACGATCTTAAAACCGCAGATCAGAAAAAGATAGCGCGCCATATCGGACAAAACAACCATGAGCTTTCCAGCTGGTTGAGATGTTGTACAGATTTACGCAATGCCTGTGCCCACTACAGCAGAATCTACAATCGGATTTTTACTGCGGTTCCTTCAGGATTTGATCTGAACGACTGGCAGGGTCACCACCTATGGGGAGCCGTTTTGGTACTCCGATCACTATATCCGTCAGCAGAACGATGGAACTCAGAATTTCTCTCTGCTATGACCTCGCTTTTTGATGAATACAAGGATGATATCCAGCTTTACCACATCGCTTTCCCGGATGATTGGAAAGCCCAACTATCCCGATAAAAAAAATTAGGGGCTGTCGCACTAGTCACTTAGTGCGACAGCCCCCTTGCAACCACTTTTGTCATTTACACGAAAGATCTTTTGCTTACTTCACCGAGATCACCGGGATCTGGTGGCAGCCGCGTTCTTTGCAGAGATCCGTTGCGGTGGGGTCGGTGGGATCCCAGGTGTGCCAGTCTTCGATCTCCTCTAATTCTGGCTTGCCAAGGGCTCCCGGATTATCATCTTCGTAGATAACGACTGTGGTTTTGTTGTCACAGTTGTCAAATATCCACTTCACAGCCTCGCACTGCATACGAATACAGCCATGGGACGCTGCCGTTCCCAGCTTGTTGTATTCCGCCGGATCAAGGGAATTATTGTCCCCGTAATTATTATACGGAGTGGTATGGAAAAGGATCTCGTCATGTATCCTTACAGCCCATTGGCTGTTGGTACCGTAAAAAAGCGGCCTGTAGCGGTATTTCGCGCCAAGCTGCCATACTCCGGACACGGTATTGCTGCCGCTGGGAGATGAAAGCCATACCTTTACAGGTATCGTATATCCCCTGTCACCGTCCTTGGCGTAGACCGTGGTAACACAGGCCTTTATATTGGTGCGGATCTCGAAATCGCTCTTATCGTTTACAAACTCCAGCGTGTCCGTCAGCCTGTTGCCGTCCCAGTCATAGAAATACTTGTAGCCGTGCTCGTAGCGGTCTGTTACCTTCAGCTTCGTTCTGTAATCTTCTGACGCAAACTCGCCCTTCTTTATATCGGTGATGCGCTTTCTGTAGCAGGCAATGTTAAATCTGTAGACCTTGCGGTACATCATGTGATCCACCACACAGCTTGTAACGTTGGCGCCGTCTATCTTCTTGCGCTTTAATGTCTCTCCGTCCTTGTCCTTGATAACAAGAATATACCCGTCAATATTGTTCTTGGGCAGCCATTCCAGCTTAAGGGAGGTCTTGGAAAGGCAGATGGCATTGGTGATCTTTGTGTTCGGAACCGGTCTGCCCTGAATAAAGGTCGTGCCATTGCCTGCCTCGTCGTAAGAGGAAAATAGCAGCCAAGCCGCAAAAATAAAGGCTATAAGCGTTCCAAACCGAAAGAAGCCAAAGTGTTTTCCGAAGGAAGAGGGGTTATTTAGTGACATTTTGTTCCTTTGAGGTGAATTATCCGTGTCGATGACTTATTATAAACCACATTTTCTTCCATATCAATTAGAAAGTGTGGTGGTATCCGGGAGTTTTTTTGTATATAATGATATAAACTGAATTTTAAAGGAGACTGCCATCCATGACTTTATATGACCACCCATTATACCGGGAAGACCTTGAATATGTATGCTCACTGCCCATCGACTGGGAGCGTGTTGCGGGCAAAACCTTCGTAATATCCGGCGCCAGCGGCAATATCGCGGGCTTTCTCATTGATGTCTTAAAGGCAAAGGACCCGTCAACAAGGATCTATGCCCTTGGACGCAACAAAAGCCGCGCGGCAGCAAGATTTAGAAAATATTTTAATGACGAAAACTTTATCTTTGTGGAGGGGGATATAAATGAGGGTATCAACATCCCGGCTTCAGACCCCGTAAAGCCTGATTATGTACTGCATGCCGCAAGCAATACCCATCCCGTGGACTATTCCAGGGACCCCATCGGCACAGTTACCACCAATGTTCTGGGCACTTATAAGCTGCTGGAGTTTGCGGCAGAAAGAGGCTGCGGCAGGTTCATTTATGCTTCTTCGGTAGAGATCTACGGAGAGAACCGCGGAGATATTGACCGCTTCAGGGAGTCTGACCTGGGCTATATCGACTGCAATACCATGCGCGCCGGTTATCCGGAGAGCAAGCGCTGCGGTGAGGCTCTGTGTCAGGCATATATTGCCGCAAAGAATATGGATATAGTCATCCCCAGGCTTTCGCGGACCTACGGACCGACCCTGCTTTCCACCGATACCAAGGCTATTTCCCAGTTCATTCACAAGGGAGTGCAGAGGGAAAATATCGTCCTCAAATCCAAGGGCGACCAGCTTTATTCTTACAATTATGTGGCAGACGCTGTTGCAGGCCTTCTTTACTGCCTGCTTTATGGCGAAAAGGGCGCTGCCTACAATATCGCTGATCCCGCCAGTGACATCACGCTTAAGGAGCTTGCCTCTATCGTGGCAAAGCACGCCGGAAAAGAGGTAGTTTTTGAACTGCCGGATGCCAGGGAGGCAGCGGGTTATTCCACCGCCACCAAAGCCCTGCTTGACGCCTCAAAGCTTCGCGCTCTCGGCTGGAGCGCCCATTACGATATGAGAGCCGGTCTGGAAAGGACAGTAGATGTGCTGAGGGATATTAACTGTTCAGACACCTGAGCAGTTCCTTACATCTTCAGATCTTCGGAAGCTTTGCAACACTTGCTGCAATCTCTTCGTCGGTAGGAACATAGTCGTCCATTTCACCGTTGTGGAATTTCTCATATGCAACCATATCAAAATATCCCGTTCCGGTAAGTCCGAATACGATGGTCTTTTCTTCGCCGGTCTCTTTGCATTTCTTAGCCTCGTCCAGAGCCACCTTGATGGCGTGGGAGCTTTCGGGAGCGGGTAGGATGCCTTCGATCCTTGCAAATTCTTCCGCTGCCTTGAATACTTCGGTCTGCGGAACGGAAACCGCTTCCATGAGCCCGTCGGCATAAAGCTGTGACAGAGTGGAGCTCATGCCATGATAGCGGAGTCCTCCGGCATGGTTGGGCGCGGGAATATAGCCTGAGCCCAGGGTATACATCTTGGCAAGTGGGCAGACCATTCCGGTATCACAGAAATCATAAGCAAAGGTACCTCTGGTAAAGCTGGGGCAGGATACAGGCTCAACAGCTATGATACGGTAATCCGCTTCGCCCCGGAGCTTCTCGCCCATGAAGGGTGAGATCAGTCCTCCCAGATTGGAGCCGCCGCCGGCGCAGCCAATGATTATGTCAGGCTTTATCCCGTATTTGTCAAGAGCCGATTTGGTCTCAAGACCGATAACGCTCTGATGCAGCAATACCTGATTTAAAACGCTTCCAAGAACATAGCGGTAGCCCTCTGTGGAAGTTGCGACCTCAACCGCTTCGGAAATGGCACAGCCCAGGCTTCCGGTTGTCCCGGGATGTTCGGCAAGTATTTTCTTTCCTATATTGGTAGTCTCGGATGGTGACGGTGTTACCGAGGCGCCGTAGGTACGCATTACCTCGCGGCGGAATGGCTTCTGCTCATATGAAACCTTTACCATGAACACCTTGCAGTCAAGGTCAAAATATGAACACGCCATGGAAAGCGCGGTCCCCCACTGTCCGGCTCCGGTCTCAGTAGTCACGCCCTTTAAGCCCTGCTTCTTGGCGTAATAAGCCTGGGCGATGGCGGAATTAAGCTTATGTGAGCCGCTGGTATTATTCCCCTCGAACTTGTAATAGATCTTTGCCGGGGTCTGAAGCTTCTCCTCAAGGCAGTAAGCGCGCACCAATGGCGAGGGGCGGTACATCTTGTAAAAGCTGACGATCTCATCCGGGATCTTGAAATACTGGGTGGTGTCATCCAGCTCCTGTCTTACCAGCTCTTCACAGAATACCGGCGAAAGCTCTTCAGCAGTCATGGGCTCATGGGTGCCGGGATTGAGAAGCGGGGCGGGCTTATTCTTCATATCCGCCCGCAGGTTGTACCAGCTTTGGGGCAGCTCGCTTTCTTCGAGATATATCTTATACGGGATATTTGTAGACATGGAAGCTCCTTTCGTGGTGGGGTTCATGGTGGCTTATTCTATTTACTGAATTGCAACATTTTTCTACAAAGTGTATAACATATTGGTGCTGTTTGCAAGGATATGGTATGATACAAGGGCTCAAATTTTACACATATCACATAGGAAATAAAATGAAAAACCAAAATCCCGAAAAACCAAATATCATCAACCAGATAGTCCGCTTCGGCATAGTCGGTGTGTTATCCACAATAATAGATTTCGTGATCTACACCCTGTTATGCAACGTATTCGGCATCCCCTATCTTATCGCGGGTCTGTGCGGCTTTTGCATCTCCCTGATCGCGAACTACCTCATGAGCATGGCCTTTGTGTTCAAGCGCAGGGATGATATGTCAAGAACAAGGGAGTTCCTGCTGTTCGCCGGTATGTCAATGGTCGGACTGGGCTTAAACGAGCTTATCCTCTTTATATGTATAGATGTCATTTACTCCAACTGGACATGGCTTAACGGCTGGCTTCCCATATCCTTTGCCAATGTCTGTGCCAAGGCTGCCGCTACGGGATTTGTGATGGTTTATAATTTCATCTCCCGCAAGCTTGTGCTGGAGCAAAGAAGCCCCTAATCCTTTACTATCACCTCTACCAGCTCCTCATTGGAAATGCTGTTTGTCTCCCTGTCCATTACGGAATAGGCACCGCCGTCATCCCACCAGATCATGGGGATGCCGAGAGGTTTAAGATGCTCCGTGAAAAACTTTGCCCAGGCAATGCGCTGAGCCTCGTCCTTTTTCGCCTGGCAGCCAAATTCCGTTATGACAACGGGGATATCCTTTTCAATGAAATCCGCAGAAAGCTTGTCCGCCAGCTCCTCTATGTCCCTTGTATAATCCAGATTTTTGGTGTCAAATTTGTTATTCCCCGCCTCATTGGAGGTAAAGGCATATGGAATATATGCGTGGATGCTGACCAGAACATGCTTCCAGTGTTTTGGCATTTTAAAGCTGTCCAGAGCTTCAGGCAGGCAGCTTGAAGCGTAAGGCGTCACAAGAAGATATCTGTTTTCGTTGTTCCCGCCCTTTTGGCGGATGCATTTTACAAATTCACGGTTCAGGTGATTGACCACCTTGCGCTGCTTTACGGTTCCGCCGGTCCACTCCTCATCGCTTCCGATCACCCGGGGCTCATTCATTCCCTCAAATAACAGCCTCTCATTGTAATCCTCAAAATTATCCGCGATCTGTGACCAGAGCTTCAGAAAACGCTTCGTAACCTTGACCTCATGCTCGGTATCCGGCATAATGAAGGTCTCGTGATGGGTGTCAAGTATCACATAAAGATTGTTGTCCAGGGCGTCATCCACCACCTCCGTGACCCTTGCCATCCAGGCCTCGTCAATATTGTAGTGCTTGTCCACATGCTCACTCCATGTCACCGGTATGCGGACGGTATTAAAGCCTGCCTTTTTTATGGCCTTAAAAAGCTCCGCCTCCACCGGCTGGTTGCCCCAGAAGGTCTCATAATCACTTATATCCGGGTCATCAATATCCTTTTTGACACCGTAAACATCCAGGTCATTTCCGATATTGATCCCGGTTCCCAGATTCTTCATCATACGCATTTCATCTGTTACCAGATCATCCTTGTTTTTTAAATAAATTATAAAGATTACCGCCGTAATTACTAATGCAAAAATTAAGATCAGATGCCTCTTTGTCATACCGCAATATCCTCTTTTTCAGAAAAGATAGCAATCTCATTAAAATATTCCAGCTTCCTGCGCTTTAATTCCTTCGCCCTTTCGGCACGGATGATGGAATTCCGGTGCCTTGCGTCCCTGGAATGTATTATCAGAAATTCAAGAAGCTCATTGTAAAGCTCCTCATCCTCCCGAAGCCCCTTTGCGTCGTCAACGCTGTAGAGCATCTGGTTCCCGATTTTAGAATGATAATGTGTGTTTATTGCTATATAATCTGTCAGTTGAATTGTAATGTTCTTTGGTATGGGAAAGCCTTCCCCGTCTATGAGAACAAATTCATAATTGAAATTGACCAGCCTGACAACTCCGCCCCTGCGCTCGCCGGTTTCCAGGAAATCAACATAATGCTCCAGGTCAACCCTTACTATGTGCCTCTTGGCATAGACCGGCGAGGACAATCTCCTGGTGGTATTGACCTTCAGATCCTCAAAGCTGCCGCTGTCCCGCTTTATCGCTTCGGGAAGTGTCGGACGCCTGTCATAGATTATCTCAAGGAAGTTGTCATAGGTTCCCATATAGTCTGTTATTATAAACGAATAATTCCATTTGTCATCAAAAGAATCCACATGGATGGGTTTAACCCTGACTCTGGCGTGGTAATCTCTGTCTGAAAACTCCGCTATAAATCTGTGGGTATCGTCGATATAATAGGGCTTTTCCATCAAAACTGCAAGTCCGTTCAGTGAAATATCCTTGGTAACGCCGGAAATCACTGTATTATCCTCTAAATTAACAATATCACAGGGCAGTGCCAGAGAAACTCTCTCCGAGGTCCTGAAGGCCTGCCGCCCCTGAACGAAGAATAATGACATAACAAGGGCAAAGAAATTATAAACCAGCCAGAAAAGCACAACAATGGGACCGATGGAGCCGCTGTCAAACATTACCACGATACATCTTGCTATCCCTATCACGGAAAGCACGATCAGTATCAAAAATGGCAGCATGTAAATGATATTTCCTTCCCTTTCGTTTTCATTTCCGGATTTGCTCGTTACCTTAAATTTCTTAAGGGTGATCCCAAAGGATTCCGCTATCACCGGAATCAGCATGAAGGGAAAAAGCGCCGTCTCGTAGATTCCGGTCCATTTCGTGGTGCGGATATTTCCCGACAGCATGGACAGGCTTATATTTGAAGAAACATACATGGGCAGCCAGAAAAGCAGAACCTCCGGCAAGGTACATTTAAACACCATGAATCCAAAGGTAGCGTACATCACCGGCGCCATTATATATATCAGGCGCTTTAAGGGTGAATACCAGTACCAGATTGACGCCCAGTAATTGATCTTCTGACCGAAGGACATTTTGGTGGAACGGTAAAGACGGAGCTTCCTGCCCGTGGAGATAACTCCCCTTGCCCATCTGATTCGCTGCTGGATCAGGTTGTGAAGGTCGGTAGGCGTCATTCCGCTGGCAAGGGGCTCTCCCAGTCCCAGTGAAACATAGCCTGCCTGCTGGATAAGTATTCCGGTGGCAAAATCCTCTGTGATGGCTTCGGTATAAAAACCCCCGATATCTAAAAGCGCCTGCCTTAACAGCAACGTGTTGGAGCCGCCGTAGATAACGCTGTTGGTACGGGTTCTTGCCACCTGGATATCCCGGTAGAAATAATCCTGTTCGTTGGGGATGCGACCCTCCGAAAACAGATTGAACTGATAAAGATCGGGATTATAAAATGCCTGCGGTGTCTGGATAAAGCCAAGCTTAACCTTTTCAGCTTCATCCAGCCCCTCATTTTTCTTCCAGCAGTCCACAAAATACGGAACCGTTTTCATCAGAAAATCACTTTTGGGAATCATATCGGCGTCAAAGGTTATGACTATCGGAGCTGAGGTCCGGGAAAGTGCATTATTCAGATTGCCCGCCTTGGCTCCCCTGTTGTCGGGACGGTCAAAATATCCGACTCCCATCCTTTCTGCAAGCTCCCTTATATGCGCCCTTCTGGTATCATCACATACCCAGATATGCACCTTGTCAGGGTCGGGATAATGCATATGCTTCAGGCCGTTAATGGTCTTGTATAAAAGCTCCTCGTCCTCGTTGTAGGTGGCAAGAAAGCAGTCCACCTCCGGAAATTCGTCTTCGCCTATTTCCGGAAGGGGGTAGGGCTGGACATTGTACATATTCGCGTAATGCACAAAGGCTTCCACCATTCCCATCACCTCAATGATAAGCAGGAAAAATCCCGTCACCACCGAAACAATTCCAAATCCGAAGGGTATGGTAAAAAACAGCCTCCAGACAAGATACATTATGGAGCAGAACATATTTATAAAATACCAGATCTTGCCCTTATTATTGTGCATAAAGAGCCTTAAGCCCTTTAATTCCTTCTTTTCAGTCATAAAAGAAATTAAAACTCTCCTCTCCGATATTATACGGATTAACCTCTACGATAATATAATCAAAGTGATTTTTAACAATGAAATCTTCTATGTCTATCTTGTCCGTTTCTTCCATTATATAGATAGCATCTATCTGCGAACACATGGGCGCCATAAAGACTATTACCGGCGAAAAATATGAGTCCCTCAGAAACAGGATCGAGGGGGCATCCGGCTTTTCCTTGTTGGTTATGGATTCGTAGGTGCGAAGCTCGTTTAAATACATGGTGTAAGGGGAAACATGATAAATATTATCCTCCGCCGCTACCTCTTCAATATTCATCAGGGCATCCGCGAAATTACCCTTGGTATAATATTCGGTTCCATCCGCTGCCATTGACGACCGGCGGAAATCCCCGATAAAATTCGGAAACAGAGCAGTGAAATTTTCCACTCCCACATAAAACGCGCCGGTATTTCTTCCGGTGGAGCCGAGCATTATGTTTTTGAAGGTCTTTGGAGTATAGCTTATCCTGCCTGTGTAATAGCCCGTGGGGTCAAGGTTCTCCCCAAATTCGCTGAATAATTTCTCCACCAAGATCCTTGTCGCGTAATATGCCGCCGGTATCGTCCAGTGGTGATCGCTCCTGAAAAATGTCTGGGAAAGGGTCAGCTCGTCATTGGGAAAATATTCCCTCAGATCAAGGGTCTTTATTCCGTAAAGATTCATATAATACAGAAGCTCATTAACTGCCGCCGTAGTATCATTTGCGGGCAGCCCTTTGCGAAGCGGCGTCTTACCCTCCAAATATTTCGCGGGAGCGGAAACCATCAGAACCTTTGTGTCCTGAGCCTTGACCGCATCCGCCATCCTTCTAACCCGCATGGCGTATTCGGGAATATTATCATCATCCTCACGGTAAAAGGAGGAATACTGCAGGGTTCCGGTTTCGTCCTTTATGTATCTGTAATTACAGATCTCTTTTTTGTTTAAAACCTCTGTCAGAGCGCTATAGGTTTCTATGAAATACATTTTCCCGGCAAGCTCTTCGGTGATCTCATCCTCAATATTTGAGGTCTCGGGAATCTGCCAGGCATGGACCTTTGAAAGCTCTTCTGTTAAGGCCTTTTGCACTTCCTTTCGCTGTGAAATACAATTAACACCCGAAAATGAAAACAGCATTATGAAGAATATTACCGCAAATATCTTTTTTCTTAAAATGTATTTTTTCTTCATATCAGAAATTAAAGTAAATGAACGGGTTGTAGGTTCCCATTGCAAGATAGCTTACACAGATCACAAGCAAAAAGGTCATGATAAAGGGATACATAACAGAAAAGATCACATTTTCCACTGAACCCGCGAATTTGAACAGCCTTTCGTTGAATTTCCTCGCCACAGGCTTGGCAAATATCACGCCGGCAATGAAGAAAACAGCATTTTCCCTGAGATATAAAATGGCAAGGTCGCTGTAAAATCCGTTGTTGTTTGTTCCCAGCATGTTCCGCAGGAAAATTCCCGCCTGATAAAGATTATCCGCCCTGAAGATCACCCACAGGAAATTTACCATCAGCATACAGAGTACATGCCTGATGATGGGATTTCTGACTCTTTTATCGTAATCAATAAATCTTTCTCCAAGTATCAGCGCGAAATTTGCCAGCCCCCAGAAAATAAAGGTCCAGTTGGCTCCGTGCCAAATTCCCGTAAGAAGCCAGACGATGAACATATTTCTTACCATCATATCCTGATTCCTGTTGCGGTTTCCCCCCAAAGGAATGTAGACATAATCCCTGAACCAGTCCGTAAGTGATATGTGCCATCTTCTCCAGAAATCCGTCATGGAATCAGCCGAATACGGATAATTGAAATTCTCGGAATATTCAAAGCCAAACATCAGCGCAAGACCTATCGCCATATCGGAATACCCGCTGAAGTCATAATAGATCTGAAGGGTATAGCTTATGCTTCCCACCCATGCCAGCATCACCGGGACCTGGAGTTTGTCGGAGCCGATCAGCGACCATGAAAAAATATTATCGACTATGGCTGAAAAGGTATTTGCCAGAAGTATTTTTTTCGCAAGTCCGCAGGTGAATCTGCACACCCCTATTGCGATAAGGTCGATATTTACCCTCCGGTTCCTGATCTGATCCGCCACTGAGTTGAACTGTACTATGGGACCTGCGATAAGCTGCGGGAAAAACGCGATATACAGGCCCACATAAAAAGGATTTTCCGGAGTGGTATCGCCCCTGTAGCAGTCAACCACATATGAGATAGCCTGAAAGGTAAAGAAGGAGATACCTATGGGAAGGGTAAGTCCTGTCTGTATTTTGGGAACCCCGAAAATACTTAAGCTCTCCAAAACAAAATCCAGATACTTAAATACAAATAAAACCGAAAGATTTGCTATGGCGGAAATAACCAGCCAGAAGCGCTTAGCTGAGGAAGACCTTCCCGTTACAAGCTTTCCGAATAAGCTGTTTGCCAGAATCGAGCCTATCATTATGAGTACATAAACAGGCTCTCCCCAGGCATAGAAGAGCAGGCTGGCGATCAGAAGCCAGCAGTTCTGTAACGGGCGGCTGAAAAATAATAAATGATAGACTAAAAATACAACCGGAAAAAAGTACAGTAAAAAGGCAAGGCTTGCAAAAATCATTGATCGCTGCCTTTCTTTTTATCCTTTATGATAAGGCGCACATATAAAATTATCAGCGCCGTCACCACTAAAAATATAAACATCCGAAGCCCCCACAGGCCTATGGCCGTGCGCAGAGGTTCAAGAAAATAATGCTTTTCCTGTATTACTAAATCTGTGTAATCCATTTTATGCCTTTCGGTTGATCAGGATCGACGGAACGAAAAACAGGCACAGTACCATAAAGAAAAATACGGCGTTATGCACTGTGATATGGGTATTATAATGGGTATCCGCCCTTATTCCCGAAAGCTGTGTTTCTATTGCTTTGCTGTGCTTGTGAAGGTAGGTTTTGATATTGTAGAGCTGGGTATCGTAATTGTCGGTAAATCTCGTGATCCAGATCGTGCCGTCGCGGTAACCCTGAAGATCGTAATCCCTGATCTCGGGGTCATTTTCCACATAGGAGGCTGCCCAGCGATACCATTCCCTTTCCCTCGCGGATCTTATATATGCCGCTGCTTCATCAATGACAGAGTTTACATGGTTTTCGGATAAATATGTGTTTAAAAGCTCATGTCCCCGCTTTTTCAGGTCGTCCATGAACCTGACATCATCCGTTAATTTTTTGTAAAGGGGACGGGTCTGGAAGGACAATATTGTCGGGTCCATTTCCGCCTCGAAATAGTTGTTCATCGCCTGGTCAAAATCCCATACAGGTCCGATGAACAGCCGGTCCCCGGAGTTTTTGTACATGTAGGTGGAATGTTCTCCGGCGTCATAATTTCCGAAAAATTCATTGATCAGAAAGTAATCCACAAAGCTTTTTACGTCAATATATTTATCATAAACATCAAAAATATCCGCGTTCTCGGAATATATTATTTTTTCCGTCCGGGAAAAATCATCTTCTATGTAGTTCTTCCATTTGTCAGAGAGCATGGACGCGCCGGGATATTTTACGCCTATCCACTGCTCGTCTATTCCGTTAATTCTGGCATAGGTATCAAGCATTGGATCATAGCTGGTATACCTGTCACGACGAACTATGTAGCTGGTATAATCCTCGGATTCCTTGGCCTTTTCAATATTAACGCGGTCCTTTCCCCTGGATATGGTTTCCATAAGAAGGAAAACTCCCTGATAGGTAAAGGTCCCGTCAGGTTCGGAGGATATTACCTCACAAAATCTGGAATCCGGGGACATATTATTGCCGCCGATCTCAGAGGCTATCCTGTAGGCCACATAATTTCTTATTAGGCTTTTATCCGCCATGGAGCCGTTCAATATCCATTCGTGGCCCTCGCCCATTTCCAGATAATCAACATCGTAATCCTCACCGGCTTGTGACTGTGTCTTGATCAGATACTGGGCTTTTTCAAAATACATGGAGGTATGTCCGCGTTTTTTTATGAGCATAGGATTCTGAAAATATCCGGTTTCCGCGTCATTTATAATGGGTTCATTCTGCTTTCGTTTCTCAAGGATTTCGGAAAATTTATTACTGCCCTTTCCGGAATCATAAACGCAAATGCTACCCTCCACATAGGGCTCTACCCCATCTATCACTACCTCCTCCTCTTCATGAAATTCCTTATAATCCGGCGCGGGCTCCGCCGTATCAATAAGGACTATGGGAAGATTTGTGATGAATTTTCCGTCTATTTTATAATCATTTCCGATATATTTTAGCGGATCATCGGTACTTGTATCCGGCAGAAGCGTTTCATAGCTTCCGGAATTAATGGATGAGAGCGCCATCAGACCGCGAACCGCCGTCAGTCCTCCTGCTGTTAGCAGAATGATCATCCCGATACCGAATGAGATCAGACGAATATCATATTTCATTTACTGATTGACCTCATCTTCCTGACGGACAATATCTATTCCGGTAATTCCCTCAAGCTGCTGCATGCGCTCCGCGACTGTTCCGTTACTCTGTGCCTTTTCAAGCTGGGTTGAGGTGACTTCATATATCGTTTCCATCTGTTTGTTTTCCAGATCAATATTTGTAACCCTTACCCTTGCCTTCCCCTTGAACATGGAATCTACGGTATTGGAAATATTTCCCTCGGCCAAGGAAGCGCCTCTTATTATAATAAGTACCCTCTCAGTCTCCCGGGCATAGCCAAAGATCGCCATTATCATAAAGATCAGAAAGCTGCCAATTCCGGCGATGAGATAATCCGAAACACCGCAGCAGATACCAACTGCTATGGCCCAGAAAATATATGCCGTATCCCTTGGATCTTTTATGGCAGTCCTGAAACGGACGATGGAAAGAGCACCGACCATACCAAGTGAAAGGGCAATGTTATTTCCGATAACATTCATTACAAGTGTGGTCACCATCACCAGCATTACAAGAGAAACGTTGAATTTCCTGCTGTACAGTGTGCCGGCATGGGAAATGCGGTAGGATATGAATATCAGGACAGCGATTATGGCGGCAGCGATAAAATTTATCACCACATCCGTAAGTGAAAGTCCCCCCGAGGTTGAAGAAAAATACTCGTATAAATACTGCTTCATTTTGTTTCCTTTCTAAGTTTAAAACCTTCCGTGCTTGGAAAGACAGCGGGAGCGCATGTATTTACTGTTTGAAACCTGCTCCCTGTCCGCCTGTGAGATCACATCCTTGATATATGTCATCAGAAATCCGTTGTATTTCACTTCCATTGTCACCTCATTAGAAGGGGCAGCCGGATACAGATGGAGCTTTTCCTTGAAAATATCGTAGTCCGCCTCAGTTGCCCTTAGATTCTTGTCAAAGGTGATCCGGGTGTCATTTATCAGGGCGATGTATGCCTCCCTGTCATATTCCACTACGACCTTTGGGCGGTATACGTGTTTTTTCATATAGTAATAAAGCTCCTTCGCCAGAGGCTCTTCCCTTGCCCTTAACACATCATAGTCACATGAGATCATCCGCCTTGCTTCCTCTTCATTTAATATGAGGGATCTCTTCCGCTGGTCATTGCCCTCTTTCTGCTTGAGCTCAAGCTTGACCACGGAGGAAGAACCGTTATAGACCCGAAGCCTTATCTTTCTCCGGGATAAAAGCCCGTCCGCTTTTTCTTCAAAATCCTTGTCAAATAAGGTGTCAAAGTAGAGGGATCTTACCATATAGCCCTTGCCGTGATTGTTTTTATCAGCCTTTATGACATGTGACAGGCGCTTTGAGATGACGAGAGCCTCGGTTTTTGTCAATATGTATTTTCTCGCGAACGCAATTAACTGCCGGTGTAATAGCTCTCATTTCCCTATAATAGCGTTCGCGTGTCTGGTATACTGGCAGCTTTAATAGTTAATGAGTATAAAATGTAAGTCATCAGGGCTCCTCCCACTTCGTGGGTCCCTCCTCATGACGAATCGTCGGAGCCATTGAAAGATCACTCGCTTCGCTCTTGAGGGCTCCTCCTAATTAAATCCTCATATGTATGGAAGGTGCGTTTTGTCTCTGTCTTATTCTTCTGTATCAAAATCCCTAAAATCGCAAATGCCGCGGATATAGCTAACGCGGCAGGTAGATATCTAAATATGAAAAAGTAACATTCCATGCCCAGAAGCGCTCCTCCCAGAAGAGGCGTTATAATATGCGCATGTCTTGCGGCGCGGGTGGAATTGGGCAGCATGCCAAAGCTCTTGGATAAGATCATGTAGCCAAAATAAAAGCCGCATACCAGCACAAACATTATCATTACCGTAACAAACATCTGAAGCACCGGAACATCCGTCATCCTGACTGCTGCGTAAAGCCCCACATATCCTGTAGCCAGACCCTCTACTGCCATTATCATTAGTCCGAACATTTTATAGCCCGAGAAGTATACCAAAAATTATTCCGACTATAAGAAAAATAAAATGCAGGATCTCTGTTGTAAACAGATTTGAAGTATTTATTTCAGGGAGCTTAAAAACTATTTTATCTCTTAAACTGTTAAGATCAATCTCCATCGTTCTTCAGGTATACCTTTAATTCGTGTGACTTTCTCTGATCCTCGGGAGGAAGCTGCATGTAATCTCCGTAAATCCCCTTGAGATAATAATCATAACACGCAACGCCGGGATATTTTTTGCCCTCGAATTCCACATCTATCAGAGGAAAAGCGTCCTTCTTCGGATAACGCTCGCCTGTAAAATAAAGAGCGTTGGCGGCTATTCCCATGTATGACGCCTTCTCGTAGGGGTACTGTTTAGTGGCCTTTACCATCAGTTTTACAAGGCGCTTGTTGCCAATGGTTCTTGTAATAAGCACCGGGAAGAATTTTATTATCCTCCTGAAGCCTGTTGTACCTCTTCCGAATTTGGAGCGGGAATATTTTATGGCTTTGCGGAGGAAGGTCACCCGGTTGATGAATTTTTGTGTTTCCTCCTCCGTATCCGGGAAACCGTCCACAGGAAATACATCTATGAAAAGATGTCCCGTCACAAGCTCGTCCAGCAGATATTCCTGGGTGGCGCGATGGACGTAGGTTTCATTGTCCATGAGCTGCCCGTAAGGATTGGAATAGCTCCCGTCGTCTCCGCAGACAAAGGAATACTTTTCAGATACCGGCTCTTCCTTTACGAGACGGTAAAACCTTTCGTAATCATCCCTGGGGATTCCAACGTCAATATCGTCGTCCCAGGGAATGAAGCCCTTGTGCCTTATAGCCCCGAGCATGGTTCCGCCAACGAGAAAACAGGTTATATCATGTTCCCTGCAATAAGCCATCAGAGCATCAAGCATATCGGTAAGCCTTTTTCTGATCTGCGGCGTATCAAGCCTGACGGGAGGAGTGATCCTTCTTCCCCTGCCGTCTCCCAGGTCAAGGGCGATAAGCGGATGCGTTTCCCTGTCGCTTTCGGCCGGGGGCTTCATATAATCGCCTTTGCCATAGAGCCTGTGCATATATCCGTCATAACCGGCAGGAAGCTTTACCTTCCTGTCACAAAATGTGCCGTCAATGTATTGGCACATGTTCCGCCTTGTGTCCATTTCCCCAAAATAATGCCCTCTGCCGCTGGGAATGGTGACATATTCAGAAAGCTCATTCTTACACAGGGAATAAATGCTGTAGGTCATGCGGGTTATCACATCAAGGGGGATGGGCTTTAGGATACGTCCGATGGCAAGCTTTTTGCCGAAGCATTTTTCTATTACTTCATCATCCAAAATGATCTCGGAAAGAGGTCCGGCGTAATCCGCCACCTTTCTGCAATTTAAGATATAACCTGCCGCGAGGCAGGCTATGCCATGAAGCCTGCGCAGAATGGGATTATCCGGGACATTTTCCAGAACAAACAAATCTATGCAGACACCGCATTTCTCATCCGGTTCATGAAGATTATTAAATATTTTATAGATCGTGCCACGCTTTTTGTACTGGCTGACGGTTCTTCCGTGACCTCTGGTAAGCTCCGGGGCGTCTAAAATATAAGCCTTTCCAAGCTCCTTTTTGAATATTTTCTTTAATTTATTAAAATCCGCCCGGGGGATGTTTATATCCACGTCGTCATCCCAGGGAATGAAGCCCTTATGCCTTATGGCTCCCAGGACTGACCCTCCGCTTAAGGAATAGTTTATATTATATTTTTCGCATACATCCACAAGGTCAAAAAGCATTTCCTTTAAGAGCTGCTGCAATTTCCGCCGCTCTTCTTCTGTGGGGGTTATTGACCTTTCGCTTTCGCTTAATGATCTCTTTACTAATTCAAATCCGTCTTTTGCGTTGTTTGGTCTATTTTTTTGCTGCATCATTATATTTGCTTTTCCTTGATTTATCTTGGCTTATATTACACTATATATTGTGTTTCAGTATATCACAAGACACAAGCCTACATCGTCCATCAGAGGCGCAGCTATCGTAATGTACCTTAACTAAAACGAATCATCAATTCATATGCCAGAAAGAATAGCCGGCTCTCTAAAAATGACCTTCTGAAAATGATGGGCATGCCCGAAAACCGGGAAAAATTATTTACTTATTCGGGTTTGATCTGATAAGCGGTGTTTTGTACCTGCCGCTGGATCTCATCGGAGGTCTCCTTTGCCTTATACGTCTCTTTGGAGCTTTCTGCGTCGAGACAGGGGTCTTCTTCGGGAGAGAACCTTTTGCGTTCTTGTTTATCT
>CAJOFN010000037.1 GCA_905233905.1 uncultured Lachnospiraceae bacterium | reverse complement strand
CATTTCAAGCCGGATCAGTCTGTTTAGCTTATCAAAAAACAAAGGCGCTGTGATGGGCAGTACCTCTTCTTCGTTATAACATGGTATAATTATATAAAGGATCGGCGCTTTGCCGCTTGGTTTTTTGTTCATATTGTCCTCCGTACTCAATTATACCAAAAATAACGCTCTTTTCATAGAAATTTATTTACAGAAGTGTTATGATTAACAGAATTACAGAAGTATATTTTTGGGAGGAACAACTTGCCTACAGTATATCTGCATGTCGGTATGCCGAAGACTGCCACCACAGCGCTTCAGAATTTTCTGCCGCTCAATAACAAGCTTCTCAACACCATGGGTTTTGATTACCCCGATATGCCATTCCACTTTGAAGGTGTAAGTCCTGTCCGGAATGGTCATTTTCTGACCTTCTGGAACAGCCGCAAGAAGCACCCTGAGTGGTCGAAGGGAATAGAACTAATTGAGAAGTCCTTTAAGAAGCATCCCAACGTAATCCTGTCTGATGAGAGCTTATGGAGCCGCCAGCGCATCGAAAAGTTCTGGCACAACATCAAGCGGGTATTCAAGAAAATGGGAGTCTCCATAAAGGTAATAGTTTATCTGCGCCGGCAGGACGAGCAGTTGGAATCCCACTGGAATCAAAAGGTCAAGAATTCTCCTGTAAGCCTTCCCACATCCTTTGATGATTATCTTTCGGGAGGCGGATACGCATACATGCCCTTTGAATACGACAAAGCCTTAGACCGCATAGCGGCGCGCATCGGCAAGGACAATCTGATTGTCAGGGTCTACGATCGCAGACGCTTTGTTGGCGGGACAATTTTTTCTGATTTTCTAAATGCCTTAGGACTTGAGTGGAGTGATGATTTTCAGCTTTTACCCTACACCAGCAACGTCCGTCTCCCCAACAACGCCGTAGAGATCAAACGGATCGCCAATCCTCTTTTTTACAAAAAGGATGAGAATTACGATTTTTACTGTGACGCCATTTCAGACGCATTTGGAATGGAGCTTATGAAGGATCGTCCAAGGGCGGATACCACCATGTTTTCCCCACAGCAGAGAGAGGAGCTCATGGCAAGGTATAACGAGGGCAATGCCTATGTTGCAAGGGAGTATCTTGACAGGGATGACGGAATCTTATTTGAGGATGATCCAAATACTTTGCCCGAATGGAAATACGACGACAAGGAAATGATGGAAGATACTGTCAGGATTTTAGCGGCAGCAGATACATATATCTTCAGACAGCAGGAAGAGATGACCCGCAAGCTTGCCCAGATAAATGAGGCGCTTCCGGTGCTCATGTACAACAAACTGACTGGCCACAAAGCTCACAACCGGGAGGAAGCATGAAGACTGTATTTTTACACATAGGGACAGCCAAGACAGGCACCACTTCGTTACAGAGATTTCTTAAGATAAATGAAAAGGTCTTAAATTCCAAAGGCTTTACTTACCCCATGATGCCCTTTACCTTCAAGGAAGCGGCGGATGAACGCAATGCCCATTTCCTTACCATGTGGGATACCCCGGACAAGCAGAACCGCTGGGACAAGGGCTTTTCTGTTGTAAAGGATGCTATTTCCTCATATGACAATGTTATATTATCCGATGAGCAGCTCTGGATAGTACAGCCCAAAAAGGGCTTCTGGGAGAAAACCCTTTCCGCCTTCAAGAACGCCGGAGCTGACAATATAAAGGTGATCGTATATCTCCGCCCCCAGGATCAGATGGCGGAATCCCACTGGAATCAGCGTGTAAAGGGCAGGCCCAAGCTTTCCGAGACCTTTGACGAATTTCTAAACGGCGGAGGGTATAATTTCTTCCCTCTTGATTACGGCAAGACCGTGGACTGGGTGGCTGAACATGCGGGAGTGCATAATCTTACTGTACGTGTTTTTGAGCAGCAGCAGTTCACCGGCGGAAGCCTTCACGCGGATTTTCTCAATGTTTTAGGACTGGGACTTACGGAGGAATACAAGGAGCCAGCTCATGTATCCAATGTCCGTCTGCCGGACAATGTTGTGGAGATCAAGCGTCTCATAAATTCCATAGATTCCTACCAGAGTACCGGCATACCCAATTTTTACTGGGATGCCATCCGCAAGGCATACGGCCTGGGCTCCATGAAGGAGCTTCCCCAGCACAAGGCCGGAATGTTCTCCCCTGAGGAACGTCAGAAATATATGGATCAGTTTGCCGGGAGCAATGCCCATGTGGCAAAGGAATACCTTGGGCGTCCGGACGGCACTCTGTTCTACGGAGAGCTTTCCTCCCTGCCCAAATGGGAGCCCAATGAGCGGGAAATGTTAATGGATATCATAAGGGTATTCGCCGGAGCGGACGTTTATCTTTACAAACGCCAGGAAGAGCTTTACCAGCAGGTCAACGAAATGTACAACAGCCTTCCCTTCAGGGCCTACAGAAAGCTTCGCGGGATAAAAGATACTTCGGAGGAAGAGGCTTGAAGACACTTTATATTCACGCGGGCACGCCAAAGACCGGTACAACAGCACTGCAGGATTTCCTGCCGGAGAATCAATCCCTGCTTAATAGCCGTGGCTTTGTTTTCCCGGAGGTGCCCATATATTTCCGGGGCGTAGCCCAGCACCAGACTGCTCATTTTCTGGCTGTCTGGGAGGAGGACGGCAATGTCCCCGAGCAGTGGGACCAGGGCTTTGAGATTGTAAAAAAGGCGTTTGAAGAGTATCCCAATGTAATTATTTCAGACGAACAGGTCTGGTGGAGACAGCACAAAAAGGGCTTCTGGGAAGAGGTTACAAAGCGCGTCCGGGATATGGGCGCAGTCCTTAAGGTCATAGTCTATCTCCGCCGCCAGGATGACCAGATAGAATCCTTTTACAACGAAAAGGTAAAGGGAATGCCCAAGCTCACCCTTACCTTTTCAGAATATTTAAAGTCCGGAGAGAATGATTATTTTCCCTTAAATTACGCTGCGGAGCTTGACAGATTTTCCAAATACATCGGCAAGGAAAATCTTATAGTCCGCTCTTACGAAAAGGGCAATTTCATCGGCGGAAATATTTTCGCTGATTTCTTAGACGCTATAGGCCTTAGCTTAACTGACGAATACAAGCTGCCATCCCGTCATGCCAACACCAGATGGCCGGAGCATGTAATGGAAGTAAAGCGCATGATAAATGCCGCCAATTCATATCACAGGCGCAGGGTTCCGAACTTTTACAGGGACGTGATAGAGGAAGCCTACGGCATTGGCAATGATAAGAAGTTTCCCGAGGTTTTATACGGCATGTTTTCAGGTGAAGAGCGCCGCGAATTCATGAGCCGGTATGAAGAAGGCAACAGCTATGTGGCAAGGGAATATTTAGGCCGTGAAGACGGTATATTGTTTTACGAAAAGCCCGCCGATCTTCCCAAATGGTCTGCCGACGAAGAGATGCTTGTACAGGATTCGGTTAAGATCCTTGCGGGAGCGGATGTGTATATTTACAGACAGACGCAGGAAGTTGAAAATATGCTTTCAGATATAAGAAACAGGCCCGAATTTAAGCTGTATTCCCACCTGAAAAACATCAAAAACAAATTTAAGGAGCATAAATGAGTACGGTTTATCTGCATATAGGTACAGCCAAAACCGGAACTACCGCGTTGCAGAGATTTTTTGTAAGCAACCGAAGCAGGCTGAACAAAAAAGACTTCGATCATCCCATAATGCCCTTTCATTTTCCGAGAATGGCTGACGGGCGCAATGCTCATTTTCTCACTCTGTGGCAGGAAGCGGACTCAGACGAAAGATGGAACAAAGGCTTTGAGGTAATAAAGGAGGCCTGCGGTCTTTACGGGAATGTCACCATGTCAGACGAGGTGCTGTGGGCGCAGTGCGCGAATGACGGTTTTCTTGAAGCAGTCCGCAAAGGCTTTGACAGTGTAGGCGCCGAGGTTAAAATAATCGTTTATCTCCGCCGTCAGGATGAAATGGTGGAATCCCACTGGAATCAGATGGTAAAAGGCAAGCTCAAGCTTACAGAGGATTTTGACAGCTTTGTTGGCAGCGGCGGATATGACAGGCTTTTTCCTCTCGATTACAAAGCGGTTCTTGACAGGATAAGCGCATGCTTTGGCAGGGAGAATATCATAGTCAGACCCTACGAAAGAGAACAGTTCAAGGATGGCAGCATTTATGCTGATTTTTTAGATATTTTAGGTCTGGAGCCTGACGATGAGTATGAGATCAGCGAATACGCCGTAAATACCCGTCTGCCCTGGGAAGTGGTTGAGATAAAAAGAGTAATAAATTCCATAGATTCCTACCGCGATCCGGATATGCCCAACTTCTTCCGTGAGGTAATAAAGGATGCCTACGGGCTTGAACTGAGCAAGGAGCTTCCGGATATCCGCACAGGGCGTTTTTCCGGAGAACAGAGACAGAAATTTATCGCCCGCTACGAAGAGGGCAATGCGCTTGTTGCAAGAGAGTATCTGAACAAAGCTGACGGGATTTTATTTATAAACAAACCAAAAGACCTCCCCAGGTGGGAGCCAAAGCCTGCCGAGATACACAAGGATATAATCCGTGTACTTGCGGGAGCGGCAGTATACGAATACAAAAAACGCCGGGAGCTGGAAGCAAAGGTAAATAAGCTTTCAGAGAAGGTGTCCCGGCTTTTGGCTCAGGAAAAGGACATAAAGGACTTAAAGGACCAGATCAAAAATCTAACCGCAAGCTTTCCATTCAAGCTCAGCCGGAGGCTTAAAGGATCAAAGGAGGAACAATGAAAACGGTTTATCTTCACATAGGTATGCCCAAGACAGGAACCACTGCCCTTCAGATGTTCCTGCCCCTCAATGAAGAGGCTTTATCCCAAAATGGTTTTAGCTATCCCCTGATGCCCTTTGAATTTGAAAATATCGGCAAGAGGCGGAATGCCCATTTCCTCACCCTCTGGGAGAACAAGGAGGATATGCCTGAATGGACCGAAGGCTTCAAGATAGTGGAAAAGGCTTTTTTGCAGCATGACAATCTGATCCTTTCAGACGAGAATATCTGGAGCAAGCAAAGGCTTGATAATTTCTGGGAGGATGTATGCGAAGGCTTTTCAAATATCGGGGCGACGCTTAAGGTTGTTGCCTATCTTCGCAGCCAGGACGAGCAGGTTGAGTCAAACTGGAATCAAAAGGTCAAGGACAAAAAGACCCGGATGCAGATAACCTTCGAACAGTTCATGGAGGAAGAGAGATATTATTACATACCCTTTGATTACGGGCAAGTGCTGGACCGTATCTCTTCATATGTGGGCAGGGAAAATGTCATAGTCAGGGTTTATGAAAAACAGCAGTTTTCGGGCGGAAGTATTTTTGCGGATTTTTTAGAGGCTATAGGACTTGAGCTTTCAGATGAATATGAGCTGCCGGAATTTACCCCGAATGTCCGTCTTTCCAATACAGCTGTCGAGATCAAGCGTCTCATCAACAGCGCCTATGAGGGTGAGGAGGTTCCGGATATTTACCGTGAGATAATTTCCAGAGCCTTTGACATGAAACACAGGATGGAGATCCCCGAAAGAAACAGCAGCATGTTTTCTCCGGCCTTAAGAGAAAAATTCATGAGCAAATATGCCGACAGCAACAAATACGTTGCAAGGGAATATCTCCACAGGGCAGACGGTGTATTATTCCGTGACAACCTTGCGGCCACTCCTCAATGGAAGATGGATGACCACGAGATACTCCTTGACATGATACGGATATTTGCGGCGGAGGGAGTATATCTTTTCAACCGCGAGACCCGGATCAAGGAGATGGAGCAGGAGCTTGACAGAAAGCTCAGGGAGTTTAAGAAGCTCTCCAATAAGCAGTATTTAGAGACCACCGGAAGGCTTAATAAATTAGACTCTTTAGTGGGAGAGCTTTATAACAGCCTTCCCTTCAGAATATATCGTAAGCTCAGGGACAAAAAACAAAACAGCGATTCTTCGCAGCAGGGGGCGGAATAATATGAGCTTTGGAAAAAACAGGATATTGGTTCTCGGCAGGATCAAGGCGACAAATTACGGAGATGTTGTTATCGCGGATTGCTGTGCATATATGTTAAATAAGCTTCTTGAAGAAAATTCAGGGGGTTTTCTGGGGCTGTTTAAAGCAGCTCCAAGGGTAAAGCTTTCCAATGTCAACAAAACCGATGACAAGACCATCCGTTCCAACCTCGGGGATTTTGACAAGATCGTATTTCCCGGAGGGGGCATCAATTCCTTAAAGGTCACAAACGCCCTATTAAAAAGACTTGATACAAAGGCCGATGTCAGATATTATTTCAACGGTATCGGGATACATCCCGAGAGGCATTACAAGCAGCTTTCCGACAATATCGAAAAGGTATTAAATGACGAGCGGGTCAGGCAGGTCACCACTCGCGGAGATCTTGCCATGACAAAGGAATACATCACTTCCCAAAAGCCCTATCCGGTGGAATGGATAATAGATCCCGCCATATGGTCAAACGAAGCTTACGGCGTCAGCAGGGATACCTCCTCTGACCTCATAGGCATCGGGCCCATCAGACCGGAGATCTTTAACGAGCAGGATTCGGATGTTTCACTAAATGATGTGTATTCCATGTATGAAAAGCTGCTTGGTGAAGCGGATAAAAGGGGCATGAGGTGGAAGCTGTTCTGCAATGGAACGGAGCCCGATTTTTCCTTTGCCAAAGAGCTTCTTGACCGCTTTGGTTACAGCAAGGAAGAGCATCTTGTGCGCAAACCCAAAAACGCAAGGGAGTTAGTTGAGGACATATCCAGATTCAAAGGAGTGATAGCGGCGCGCTTCCATGCCAATATTATTTCAACCTCTCTGTCCATTCCCTCCGTTGCCCTTGTGTGGAATGTCAAGATGCGCGGCTTTTCCGAGCTCATCGGCTGTCAGGACAGATATGTTGAAGGGATGGATAAGCTTTTGGATGCCAATTTCCTTATAGACAAGCTTTGTGCTGCCATGGAAGAAGGCTACGATCACGACAGGATCGAAAAAGAAAAACAACGTGCAAAGGCTACACTTTTAAATATAATTAACGACTAAGAAGGGACAAAGGTTTTATGCAGTCCAAAATAAAGCAGAGCGGTATGATCGCAAAGATATGCAGGATCTCATGGGAAAGGATTCATCTTCGGATGGAGCTTCAGATAACCCAGACGAAAGAGGCAATACCCCTAAAAGAACTGGATGTTTTTGCGGTAGACAGGGAAGGCTTCGCGGGAGCCCTTTTTGACACCACGGTTTTGGAAAACGGCAATCTTGAATTATATGTTAACATCACTAACAACGGCCTGCACCAGTGCATACCCGTCGGCACCTACAAGATCTTTGTATGCAAGGGTGATGATGTTTTAGCGGAATGTGAGACGGATCAGGCGCTTACTTCAAGGCTCCCGGATGACTCGAGGGCGTTTTTATACGGCGGCCAGAAAAAGGAATACAGCGTGAATTTCTTTGTGGAGGATGATGCCGAGGGGCTGCCTTTTCGTATGCATATGATGCATTTTTCCTACGCGAAGATCAGCTATCCCTATTTGACAGGCTTTTTTACCTCTGAAAGAAATCTCATCAAGGGGTATCTTACCAATACCAGGAGAGTTGTGCGCAGCATCTATAATTTTTTGTTCAGGCTCAAGAAGAACAAACGCAAGGATCATATCCTTTTTATGACTGAGCAGAGCAATACCTTAGGGACCAATCTTACCTTCCTTATTGACAGGTTAAAGGAAAGAGGCCTGGACTCAAGGTTTACCATAAACACCTGGGCGAGAAAGTTTTCTGACGGTGATCACGGAACCAAAAGCTGGCTTAAGCTTGCAAATCTTCTGGCAGGAAGCGAATATATTTTTGTGGACGACCATGTTCCGATGTTCGACTGGCTTCATCTTAATGACACAAAGCTTATACAGACATGGCATGCCGGCGCGGGCTTCAAGTCCTCCGGTTATTCCAGATGGGGACATATGGGAGGTCCCGGCCCCATAAGCTGTCACAGGCAGTACAACTACGGACTCTGCGGTTCCCGTAAGATCGCTCATTTCTTTTCAGAGGTATGGGGTATCAACACAGAGCGTGTGTTAAATACCGGAATGCCGCGAATGGATGAATTTCAGAACCCGGAGCATCGCGAGGCAAAGACAAAAGAGCTTTATGAAAAGTTCCCCATGTGCAAGGGCAAAAAGGTGATCCTCTTTGCGCCCACCTACAGAGGCAGGAGCAACCGGGACGCTCATTATCCCTATGAGCTCATAGACTGGGAGAGGCTGGACAAGGTATGCGGTGATGAATATGTGGTGCTTTTTAAGATGCATCCCTGGGTAATAGTTGACATTGACATCCCCGAGCGTTATCATTCCAAGATGCTTGATGTCAAGAGATATCCCAACATCAATGATCTGTTTTATATAACTGACATCCTTATCACCGACTACTCATCAAATATTTACGAGTATTCCCTTATGAGACGGCCTATGCTGTTCTTCGCCTTTGATGAGGTTCAGTATTCATTTTCAAGGGGCTTCCACAGACCCTATCGACAGGCTGCTCCGGGCAAGGTATGTACCACCTTTGACGAGCTGATGGATGCCATCGAGAACAAGGATTTTGAATTTGAAAAGGTCGAGGAATATGTCAACACCCAGTTCGATCATTTTGACAGCGATGCCTGTGACAGAGTAATAGACTGGCTGCTTTTGGGACAGATGCCCGCCGACATCAAAAAAGAGATCGCGGCCAGGGAAAAGAGAATGAAACGCATCAAGACTACAGATTTCTCGGCATTTGCAGAGGAGGTTTCATGAATATAGCAATAATTTTTGCCGGCGGCAGCGGCGTGAGGATGGGAGCCGGTATCCCTAAACAGTTTTTGGAGATCAACGGCAAACCAATACTTATCCATACCATCCAGTTATTCCAGCATCACCACGAAATAGACGCGATATACGCGGCCGTGGGAGAGGATTACATTGATTATGTAAAGGAGCTTGCTGACGAATACCGCATCACCAAGCTTGAGGAGGTTGTGGCAGGTGGTGAGACTGCCCAGGATTCCATTTACAATGCCTTAAAGGCTGCCGCGTCAAAGCATCCTGACGACTCCATAGTCCTGATACACGACGGAGTCCGTCCCTTTATCGCTTATGATGTAATAAGCCGCAATATCGAATCCGTCAAAAAGCACGGCAACGGCATCACATCAACACCCTGCTTTGAGACCATTATGGTATCCAAGGACGGGGAGGTTGTGGATTCGGTTCCTTACCGCAAGGAAACCTTTGCCGGACAGGCGCCCCAGAGCTTTTATCTTGGTGAGATAATTGACGCCCACGACAGGATTCGCGCCACCGAGACAGGTTATGAGAACATGGTGGATGCCTGTACCATAATCCGTACCCTTGGGATGACGGCGCATCTCGTAGAGGGCAACCGCGGCAATATCAAGGTTACTACCCCGGAAGACGTTTATATGTTAAGGGCTCTGCTGCAATATCAGGAGAATGAGCAGGCCTTTGGACTGGGTATCACAAATCGTATCGGAAGAGTTCTTCCTCAAGGTGGAAAAGCATGAGTGAAAAGATAATTTTAGAATGTCCTGATGATCCTGTGCTGCAGGAGGATATGGACCGCATAGGCAGTGAGTTTCCTTTTGCCGGTGATATGTCAGGTGCCACGGTTCTTGTGACCGGCTCCACCGGACTTATAGGCTCCCAGGTTGTTTTCGCCCTATGCGCCATGAACAGACTGCGTGATACAAATATCCGCGTTCTTGCCATGGTACGAAGTGTTGAAAAGGCAAGGGAGGTATTCGGAGAGCTTATTGACAGAGGAGATATTGCCCTTGTCACCGGGGACATTACGGAGCCGGCATCCATTGACGGCAATATAGATTATATCGTCCATACCGCATCCCCCACAGGCTCCAGATATTTTGTCGATCATCCCGTAGAGACAATAGATATCGCTCTTAAGGGTACCAAAAACATGCTTGAGCTTTCCCTGGAAAAGAAGGTAAAGGCCATGGTGTATCTGTCCTCTCTCGAGGTATACGGTACCCCCGACAGGGATCAGGAATGGATGACGGAAACAGATTTCGGAAGGATAGATCCGGCAAAGACCAGGAGCAGTTATTCGGAAGGCAAGCGCATGGCGGAATGTATGTGCGTCTCATACGCCTCAGAATACAGCGTGCCTGTCCGCATAGCAAGACTTTCCCAGACCTTCGGTCCCGGAGTGCGCTATGACGATAACCGGGTTTTCATGGACTTTTCCCGAAGCGCCATAGAGCAGAGGGACATCCTGATGCACACCCAGGGCAGGACAGTCCGTACCTACCTTTACACGGCGGACGCGGTTATGGCGATCCTCTATCTCCTTGCCCGGGGGGAAAACGGTCAGGCCTACAATGTCACCAATCCAGGCACTGCCATATCCATCCTTAACATGGCAAGGCTTGTTTGCAAGACCATCGGCAACAAAAAGATCCAGGTCATGATCGACGCCGAGGAGGACGAAGGCAAATTCGGCTACAATCCCGAAATGGTGATCCGCCTCGACCCGTCAAAGCTCGAAGCCTTGGGCTGGCGTGCCACCACCGACCTCGAAACCATGTACGACCGCATGACCCGAAAGTGGCGCCCCAACTAAACCACACCTATTACGCATTTGTTCAAAGGATAAAAATACATGCCAAACTAAAATCTGCCCCGCTGCACTAATAACTCACGCCAACCAGCTCCGGCATATCCCACAACCCTTTGACAAATGATAGTAATGGTGCTACAATATGATGTGGTTGTCCGTTTGCCATCACATCGATGCAAACGGTAGAAGGAGGAGACAGTCATATGGAGCACGCAGAGTTTAATAAGGTACGCAGTTCTGTCCAGCAGCAATGCGGCAGCAAGGTCATGATCCAGCTCGATCGCGGAAGGAACAAGGTCGATATCGAGAGGGGAGTGATCAAGGAAGCGTACCCAAGCGTATTCACCATCCTTGTAGATGAGAAGGATGAGGACAGACCGGCACAGCTGTTGTCATTCAGCTACACGGACATCATTACCAAGGAAATACGCATGAAGCTTTGTTGAGAGAAAATGGGGAGTCTTGATACAAGGCTTCCCTGTTTTTCTTTATGACAGATCATTGTAACAGTTGTACATGGGGGAACCGATTAAAGGGAGGCTTAATTTTATGCAGATCAGGTCGCGGGCATGGAGAGTTCTGGCTCTTGTCACAGCCATCTCCATTACTTTACCGCTCGTGGTAGACCCTATGACTTCCGAGGCAAAGACCATCAAGGAGCTTGAGCAGGGCAAAAAGAAACTTCAGGGCGAGATCAACGAACTGGACAACGAACTCGTCGAGATCCTTTCCGATATCAATGTTTTAGAGGCGAATATCGCCCAGAACAAGGCTGACATCCAGGACGCCAAGGCAGAGCTGAAAGAGGCCAAAAAGGCAGAAGCAAGGCAGTACGAGGATATGAAGGGTCGCATCAAATACATGTACGAGCACAACGAAAAAAGCATTTTCACCATGCTTGTTGAGTCGGGCAGTATTGCGGAGTTCTTAAGCCGTGTGGAATATGCCAGATCCATGTATGAGTACGACCGCACGCTCTTAGCTTCTTACGAAGCGACTACCGAGGCCATAGCTGACCTCAAGAATACGTTGGAGCAGGATCGTACCAACCTTCGTTCCCGCGAGAGCCAGCTTGAGGCAAAGCAGGACTTCCTGAGCGCGCTTATATCCACCAAACGCACCCAGATGAAGGACTTTGACCAGCAGCTCGCAAGAGCCAAGGAAGAGGCGGCACGCCGCGCCGCGGAGAAGGCGAGACGCGAAGCCGAAGCCAGGGCAAGAGCCAACGCGGAGGCTGTAATGCGCCAGCGTCAGCTTGAGGAAGCCCGAAGGAGAGAAGAAGAGCAGCGCAGGCAGCAGGAGCAGAGCGCACAGAGTTCCGAAAGCGACGAGACTACCCAGAGCGCCAGTGTTGACGAGGAAGACACCGTCACCGAGGAAGAGACAACGACGGCGGAAAAGGAGGAACCTTCTAAGAAGGAGGATTCCGGGAATCCCGCTCCCTCTACCTCCATAAGCGGCTCATCCGTAGCCGGATATGCCTCACAGTTTGTGGGCAATCCTTACAAGTGGGGCGGAAATTCCCTTACGAATGGCTGTGACTGTTCCGGTTTTGTGGTTCAGGTTTATTCGCATTTCGGGGTCAACCTTTCCGGCAGCCGCAGCTCCGGCGCGCTGACCGGTGTAGGTAAGTCTGTAAGCTATGAGAACATACAGCCCGGAGATATAGTTTGTTACTCCGGACATGTTGCGATATACGCGGGTGGCGGCAGGATAGTCGAAGCTCAGAGTACCAAGGCGGGCATCACCAGCAGCCGTTCCGTTACCTGCAAGCCTATAGTAGCAATAAGACGGGTAGTATAATTTGAAAAAAAATATAAAATGGGTCAGGCGTCTCGTAAGCGTCATTTTGGTTATCGGGATCGCCGGGCTCATTTTTTATGGAAGCTATGAGGGATATCTGCGCCGCCACAGTATTGACGTTCTCGCCAATCTGGACGAGCCTGTCGCCATAGTTGACGGCGAAGAACTGACCTTAAGGGATCTTGGGTTTTACATACTTTATGAGGAACACAAGGTAGAGCAGGAGGCCACGGTATACAACGAAAAACGTACCAAGGACTTCTGGAACATCCATACCAACGGATTTTTCCTTCAGGCTCAGGCGAAGGACGCCGTTATCCAGATGGCAATACATGACAGGATATTTTACCGTGCCGCCGAAGAGGCGGGGATCGTGCTGACCTCCGCGGACAAGCAGGCTCTTGAGGATGCCAGGACAGATTTCTGGGCAGATCTTTACGATGTTCAGCATGAGCGTATTCCCGGTACCTATGAGTCTGTCAACAATACCATGAAGCAGATCGCCCTTGCCCAGAAATACCAGCTAAAGCTGTCAAAGGCTTTGGAGACCACTTACGCGGGCCTCAACTGGGGCGGCTATGACTACGATGAGGGCATCAAAAAAGAACACGAAATAAAAATCATAGACAGAACCTGGCGCCGTGTTGTCCTGGGTGACATCACCCTTATTCACGACGATGTAAGCTATATCAACGCATTTGGAGATTAAAAGTGAAATTTGGACGCAACATGCCCTGCTGGTGCGGCAGCGGCAAAAAGTACAAGCTTTGCCACGAGGCATTTGATAAAAAGATACGACATTATGAGATCCTGGGACATGAGGTGCCTGATCACGAGATTTTAAAGACCCGCGAGGATGTTGAGATGATCAAAAGATCCGCGGCGATAAATATGGCGTGCCTTGACGCGGTGGGAGAAGCTATCCGGGTGGGCATGACCACGCAGGAGATAGACGACATCGTATACAATACCACCACCAAAATGGGGGGCATACCCGCGCCCTTAAATTATGAGAATTTCCCCAAAAGCGTCTGCACCTCTGTCAACAGCCAGGTCTGCCACGGCATACCCTCCGACAAGGTTATACTAAAGGACGGGGATATAGTAAATGTAGACTGTTCCACCATATTGGACGGATATTTCTCCGATTCCTCAAGGATGTTTCTGATAGGTGATGTGAGCGAAGATCGAAAGCGCCTTGTAAGGGTGGTAAAGGAATGTGTCCAAAAGGGCCTGGAGGCATCACAGCCCTGGGGCTTTTTAGGAGATATGGCGCAGGCGGTACACGAGCATGCTGAGGCGAACGGCTACAGTGTGGTCAGGGAGATAGGAGGCCACGGCGTGGGCTTTGAATTCCACGAGGACCCCTGGGTCAGCTACGTGGCAAATGCCGGAGAGGAAATGCTTATCGTGCCGGGTATGATGTTTACGATAGAGCCTATGGTCAATATGGGCAGACCGGATATTTATACCGATGAAGATAATGGCTGGGAGGTCTACACCGAAGACGGCAAGCCTTCCGCCCAGTGGGAGATACAGATATATATCACCGAGGACGGCCCGGAGGTCATCTGCTGGTAGACCAAACTAAATCTAAACAAAAAGAAAGAGGGTCGAAAGCTTGCAAACGCATCCTTACGAACCTCTCTCATCCTGTGGAAATCTCCAAATCTTCTCTGTCCAAGGGACCATACCTTCCTTTCTCTGAAACCTCGTCGTACTCGCTCATCCGCTTTATCTATATCTCAATGATCCGTTGATCACCGGATCAGTTTTTCGGCCTTCGATTATCCGCTCCTTAATAATGGGAACTTCCTCGTCGCTCCTTCCTAATGAAGAGCCAATCCTTTCTTACCGTTCTTCTCGGGTGATCTCACCCTTCGGATGATACGATCTGTTTCAGTTGATAGCTTCTTTAAAACCTGTCACATCTAACGAAACTCTCTACTTTTTCATCTCCTTCTTAGCTAAAACAGCTCTTGTCTCGTAAAGTCCGTTACCTGCGATCTATGATCTTAAAAAAGCTTTTATCTTACTCGCTTTTGCGAGTGGCTTGTTGTTTGAACTGATTGCATTGTACTACCATATTAT
>CAJOFN010000036.1 GCA_905233905.1 uncultured Lachnospiraceae bacterium | reverse complement strand
ATATATGTACCGTCAGAAGCGGTAAGAATTACTGCGCCGGTCTTTCCTACGGTAATACCCCTCATCGACTCCTCTATGATATCAAGGGTAAGGTCGCAGGTGATGCAGCCCAAATATTTGCTGCCGTCATATATTGGCGCCGAGCAGCTTGCCATAATGGTATCACTGGCAGGATCATAGTAAGGATCGGTAATGGTAGCCTCTCCCTCACCCATTGCCGCGGCATCCGTATAGTATTCCTGTGAGAAATAGTCATATTCGGCATTGGAGTATTCCCAATCCTCTACAAAGTCACTTCCGTCCTTGTACCAGTAGGGACCGTAATACTTTTCATTCTCGTCGTAGACATTGGGCTCAAACCAGATACCTGATCCGCTTATCAGGTCATTGTCGGAAATAGTATCCTCAAAGATCCTGGCGTAGGTCTTGATATCTGTAGACTTATAGGATGCGCCTACATTTCTGGCAAGGGCTCTTGCCGTAATGCGCACGCTCTCAAGCTTGGCATCCGTGTCGTTGATGTTGGCATCAAGCATTGCCTCCATCTCCGCCTGAGTCTCCTCGTGGATGATACTGCGGCTGGAAAGAAGCATGACTACCGCCATAACAACAAGTGAAGCCAGAACAAAAGGCAGGATGCCAATAAGCATTTTGCCCTTTATACCAATCCCGCCTTTGTTTTTGCCCGAAACTCTGTTTTTTCTGCTCATATACCCCTCCATAAATTGTCAAACACACCATCATAACGCATTGTAACATAACACAGAGGAATAGCAAACATTTATTTTTTATATTCAGTTATAAATTTTCTTAAAACAGGAATACTTCTCTCAACCTTTTCAGTATCAAGACAATATGCCATACGAAAAAATCCCTCTACGCCAAAATTATCCGACGGAACAAGCACAAGATCGTACTTTAATGCGGCGCGGCAAAACTCAGCTGCGTCACCCCCAAGAGCCTTAGGGAAAATGTAAAAGGTCCCGGCAGGCTTTATTACATCAACACCTAAATCCGTAAGGCAGTCATATAAAAGATCACGGTTGGTTTCGTAGACCGAAAGATCGCTTGTCTCTTCTATCACACTTGCCACGGCAAGCTGAACGGAGGAAGAGGGGCAGTTGTGGCCTATGCCTCTTGAGATCTGGCCGAAAATGATCGCAAGAATATCAGCGTCAACAGCTTTTGGATTTACCGCAACATAGCCTATCCGCTCACCCGGAAGGGAAAGCGACTTGGAAAAGGAATAACATGACAGGGTATTATCATAGTACCGGCTCGGATATGGAACCACGCCTCCGTCGAAAACTATCTCCCTGTATGGCTCATCACTGATAAGAAAGATCTCATGTCCGTACCTGTCCTGACATTCGCCTAAATAGCCGGCAAGGCGTACAAGAGTCTCCTCTGAGTACACCACGCCGCTGGGATTGTTGGGTGAATTGATAAGCACGGCAGAGACCTTTTCATTCATGGCCTTGTCCAAAGCCTCCCAGTTGATCTGAAGGTTCTCAAGATCCGCGTCAACAACCTTTATATTCGCTCCAGTCTCGTTGATATAGGGAATGTATTCTGGGAAAAACGGCGCGAATACCAGCACCTCATCCCCGGGAACGGTAACGGCGCGAAGTGCATGAGCCAGGGCTCCGGCGGCTCCCGAGGTCATGAAGATATGGCGGGTATCATAGGGTATGCCGAATCTTTTCTTAAGGCTCTCCGCCACTATGCCACGCACCTTTGTATTGCCAAGGGACGGACTGTAGCCGTGGAGCTCGACAGGCTCCATCTGCTCATGGATATCTATCACCGCCCGGGTATATCCTTCTGTCACAGGCACGCTTGGATTGCCCAGAGAGAAATCAAATACGTTTTCATAGCCTATTTCTTCACCCCTTTGGGTAGCGTATTCAGACAATTCCCTGATCACTGAACGCGCCGAAAGCATTGCCTTGAATTTCGGATTGATCATGCTATATTCTTAACCTCATATCCAGCGTCAACAACAGCCGTCTTTAATGCCTCATCGGAAACCTCCCCCGAAAGGGAAACAACGGCGGATCCTGCCTCATGGCTGACCTCGGCGCCTGTTACGCCCTCAAGCTTTTCAAGTGCTGCCTTGACCCTTGCCTGGCAGTGTTCACACATCATTCCTTCGATCTGCATGTTCTTCTGCATTATCTTTTCCTCCTTTTACCACTTCTCTAAAAAGTACCTTTCTTATACTGACTGATGATCTTTTTCGTTTGTAGCGGGCGGGCCTGTCAAGCCTTATAAGATTAAGCCTTAACGCGTTTGGCACCACAAACAGCCAGGCAAGCCCCATAGCCATCACCGGATACGCCGGCTTAAAAGCTGTGAAGGCCTCGGGGTAAACTCCTGCTGCCATCAGCACCGCTGCAATATTAAAAAAGAATGTAAAAAACAGATTCTGCCTAAGGCTGCGCTTTATTCCCCTGGACAGTATCATTGCCCTTGAGACATCTAAAAGACCTTTACCCGCAAGCACCACATCTGATGCTCCCATGGCAATATCATCCTCATCTGTTCCTATTACAAAGCCCGCATAGGCCGCTGTGAGAACCGGGACATCTTCTATTCCGTCCCCAACCATCATAACCTTGCCTATCCTGCCCTGAAGACGCCTTATGACATTTTCTTTGTTGCGGGGCATAACCTGGGCTATTACTGCTTCTACCTCTGATGCCCTGCCAATAGCTGTGGCTGTGCGATCGTTGTCGCCGGTCAGCATTATCACCCTCATTCCAAGGGCTTTTAATGCCCTGACCGCAGGGGCGGCATCCTCCCTTAAGGTATCCTTGACCATTATGGCTCCGAGGAGCTTGTCGTCACAGGCAAAAAAGAAGGCTGTTTTGCCTTTTTTCTCGTACCTTTCGGGCTTCCAGGATCTTACAAAGGAAACAAAATCTTCTTCGCCCTCTGTTCCCTGAAGCTTTTCAAAAATATATGCCTGTCTCCCGCCGTAGAATTTTCTGCCACTATAGGTGGCCCGTACATCCATGCCGGAAAGAACAAGAGCCTTGTCTGCCACAGGATAGCTTTCGTTGTTGATAGTGATATGCTCTAAGATCGCTGCCGCGAGAGGATGAGAGCTTTGGGATTCAAGCATGCCTGCCGCCGATAACAGCCTTTGAACACTCACCGTTTCGTTGGGGATCACATCTGTGACCTTTGGGTTCCCCTCTGTTATGATCCTAATATTGTCGAGAACTGCCACGCTGCACTCCCCGGCAGTCTCAAGTATCACGTCTGTCAGAAAGCGTATGCCGTTTTTGGCGGCAACACTGCTTCCAGCCGAAAGCACCATTGCCCTTGACAGAGTAACAAGGATCACTGTCATGGCAGCCGCTTCAAAATACAGCCTGCCATTATAGCTTGCCACTGTATCGGCGTCTCCCGCTGTCTGGGCAGACGTCATCACAAGAAGGGTCCATAATCCGGTAAAAAATGAAACTCCTGAGCCCATTGCCGTTAGTGGCAGACCTTTCCTGCCATCGAAAAAAATGTCCTGGTTGATTATCAGGATCATGCCGGAAAGGAGCATGGCACATACTCCCATACCGACATAGTTTCCCTTTAGCAGCGCGGGCATTGGCCATCCAAACAACTTATGCCCCACGGAAATATACAATAGTGGGCATAAGAAAACTATGGAAAGTATTACCCGTTTTATGAGCTTTGGTGTTTCGTGGTACTCTTTCATTTACCCATCATCTGCATCAAGCTTTCTCTATTTGACAGCCCGACTGTCTTTGCTGCTACCTCTCCCTTGTCAAAAAGAATGACGGTGGGGATTGACATAATATTATAACGGGCAGCTATATCCTGCTCGGCGTCTACATCCAGCTTGCCTATCTTGACGTCTGAAATCTCATCCGCAAGCGCCTCTATTATGGGACCCTGCTTCTGACAGGGACCGCACCAGGTTGCCCAGAAATCCACAAGAACGGGCTTGTCTGATCCAAGTACCTCAGTATCAAAATTCTGTGTTGTAAAAACCTGTGCTGCCATATCGTTCTCCTTTCATTATGGTTACATTAGATTGTACACAATATAATAGCACGCATCATATTCAGTGTCAAGGGTATAGATCCATACACGAGGCATTTATGGTCCGTGACAGATACCTGATGACCTCTAAGGGATAGCTTCCCACAGCAGTCTCTCCCGTTACCATTACGCCCCCGGCGCCATCCAAAACCGCGTGATCGATATCTGAAACCTCGGCTCTTGTGGGTACCGGAGAATGTTCCATGCTGGCAAGCATTTGAGTCACCACGATAAACGGCTTATTTGCCTTCCTGCACTTTTTTGCGATATAACGCTGGGTAACAGGAAGCTCCCATAATGGAATATCATTGCCCAGATCTCCCCTTGCTATAACAACCCAGTCCGAAAAGGCAAGTATCTCATCCAGCTTGTCCACCCCTTCGCGGTTCTCGATCTTGGCAAAAATCTTAATATCCTCTGCCCCGTTATCATCCAGCGCCCTTCTAAGCGCGATAAGATCATCCTTTCCTCTTACAAAGGGCTGCATCACCCCTGTAACTCCGGAGTCTTTTGCAAGGGAAATGTTTGACATGTCGTGATCTGTAAGCGGAGGCAGGGTATTTTTAACACCGGGAATCTTTATGCTTTTTCCTCCGGAAAGCTCCCCGTCCCTGTGCATCAGAAGGCGTACACGCTCAGCATCCGTGGAGATTACCCTTGCCGTATACCTGCCGTCATCCAAAAGCACCTCCTGTCCTTCCCCAAGAAACTGCATCACGTTTCCGGGAACAGGCAGGCTGATCTGATCATGCCTGTTAAAGCATACAGGCTCCGACAGGGAACCTATCCGCATCTCAGGTCCCTGCATATCTACTAAAAGGTCACAGCTTCCCTCCGAGGCCTCCTGCCACTCATCCAGCCACTGCCGGCTGTTGGCAAGGCTGATATGGGAAAGATTAAGCCGTACTCCGCTCATGCCCTCTGCTATCATTTCTTTGAGCAGAGAGGTATCATGACAGGCAGGGCCAAGGGTTCCGTATATTTTTATCTTTGATGGATTTTTAAACATTTCAGAAATCTGCCCCTGTTTTCTATTGAAATTTGATTATAGTATGATAAAATAGTTGAGTCAAGTGATGGGGCATTAGCTCAGCTGGGAGAGCGTCAGGTTCGCAATCTGAAGGCCAGGGGTTCGATCCCCCTATGCTCCACTAATTTAAAACCCCTGCGGTCATCCGCAGGGGTCTTTGTATGGTCTTATTTGCTCAAATCAACTTTTCTGACAGCATCTCTTACCGAAAGAGTACGTCCGGGTGATACCGAAAGCTCATCAACTCCCATCTTGAGGAAGGTCTCTGTAAGAGTGGTATCCGCTCCAAGCTCACCGCAAATGCCAACCCATGCGCCGCCCTTGTGGCCATTCTCTATGGTCATCTGGATCGCGCGAAGCACTGCGGGATGATGAGGATCGTTGATGTTCTCTAACTTGGCGTTCTGCCTGTCTATAGCAAGAGTGTACTGCGTCAGGTCGTTGGTGCCGATGGAGAAGAAATCAACCTCCTTGGCAAGCTCCTCTGAAAGGAGTACGGCCGCCGGTGTCTCCACCATTATGCCGATCTCAGGCTCCTTGTAAGGAAGACCTATATCATCAAGCTCTTTCTTGACGTCTGACAAAATGCTCTTTATCTGCTTAACCTCATCCAGGGAAATGATCATGGGGAACATGATGCCGAGATTCCCGTAGTATGAAGCACGAAGCAGCGCACGAAGCTGGGTCTTGAAAATATCCTGCTGTGTGAGGCAGATACGGATAGCCCTGTAGCCTAAGGCAGGGTTCTCCTCGTTGCCGAGATTCAGGTAATCAACCTGCTTGTCAGCGCCTATGTCGAGAGTACGGATAATGACCTTCTTGCCGGCCATATTCTCCAATACAGTACGATAAGCGTTGAACTGGGTCTCCTCTGAAGGGAAATCATCGCTTTCAAGATAGAGGAATTCACTCCTGAAAAGACCAACTCCCTCGGAACCGTTCTCAAGTACGCTTGCCACATCGCCTACGCCGCCAATATTGGAATAGAGATGTATGCTGTGTCCGTCAATAGTCTCCGTGGGCTTGTCCTTGAGCTCCTGGAGCATCTTTTTCTTTTCCAGCTCCTGCTCAAGCTTTTTCTTGTATAGTTCGATGGTAGTATCGTCAGGATCGATTATGATCTTGCCCTCTGTACCATCTACTATACCCATCTTGCCGTCAACGTCCTCGGGATAATCCACCGAAATAAGCGCCGGAATCCCCATCGTCCTGGCAAGGATCGCAGTATGGGAGCTGGTGGAGCCATGACGGGTGACAAAGGACAGTACCAGTGACTTGTCAAGCTGTACCGTCTCTGAAGGAGCCAGATCGTCCGCCAGCAGGATAGAAGGCTCTGTAGCCGTAAATCCGCTGTCTCCCGCATCCTGCAATACTGCTATTACTCTGTTTGAAACATCCAATACGTCGGCTGCGCGCCCACGCATGTATTCGTCATCCATATTCGCGAACATTTCAGAGAAGTTATCTCCGGTCTTTGCTACAGCAAATTCAGCGTTGATACTCTCATTGCTGATGATGTTCTGGATAGATTCGATGTAATCAAGATCATCAAGAAACATCTGATGAACCTCGAATACAGCGGCCTCAGCCTCTCCTACTTCTGCCTTGGCCTTCTCGTAGAGTCCCTGAAGCTGCTTCTGAGCCTCGACTCTTGCCTTCTCGAAGCGTTCCTTTTCAGCTTCTATGTCATCTATCTTGGTCCTCTTAACTACATTATCCCTCTTCCTGTAGATAGAGATACGTCCGATAGCAACTCCGCCGAATACGCTTTTGCCCTGTAATTCCATCCTTTACCCCCTTATAACCAGGATCTGCGGGATCACCAGGATCCTAACAACTCATCACAGGTTCTCTTTGAAGAACTTCTCTAATGCTTCGGCTGCTTCTGCTTCCTGATCACCGTCGCAGCGGATAGAGATCTCCTGTCCCTGCTTAACACCAAGACCCATTACTCCAAGGATACGCTTAGCGTCTGCTTCCTTGCCGTCCTTGATGATGGTAACTGCACAGGGATAACCTGCTGCCTGCTTAACGAATAATCCTGCGGGACGTGCATGGATGCCTTCGGGGTCCGTAATGGTGTAACTAAATTCCTTCATGTTTTTCCTCCTTTTTTAGATAAATGAGCATAACGCATAAAATCTCAAAAGCTATTGTATCAGTTTTAACCAAAAAATGGTAGTAGTTTTTTAATATTTTGTGTAATTAAGCCAAAAGTGCCCTCTTTAAGGCTTCAAACTGCTCCTCGTCGGCGGCTGTACGCCTTGTGCGTATGGTAACAACCGGGTCTAAAATGGTGCAGCCCTTGAAGCCTTCGATAAACTCCGTCATCTTCTTTGCTGCCATGGGCCCCCATGAACCGTTCTCGACAAGACCGAATTTGCGGTTCTGGAAATTCTTGAGGGACAGATGATACAAAAGATCCTGCATGCTCGGGAAGAGTCCGCCGTCATAGGTAACGGACGCCAGCACGATCCTGTCGTACATAAAGCACTTTTCAACCGCTTCCGAAACATCCTCTGTGTTAAGGTCTATCACCTCAACCTCTTCACCTGCTGCCTCAAGATCCGCGGCCAACCTTTCAACCGCCTCAATGGTATTGCCATGCAGTGATGAATGGCACAGAACAACTCCCTTAACCTCCGGCTCGTACTTTGACCATGCGTCATATTTGCCAATATAGTATGACAGTTCCTTTCCATCCTCGGGAAGTACAGGTCCGTGAAGGGGAGCGATGCGCCCGATCTCAAGGCCGCCCGCCTTCTTGAGAAGGGTCTGGACGGAAGGACCGTATTTGCCGACAATGTTAAAGTAATAGTGCGTAGCCTCATCTATCCAGGGTACGTTATTGCACAGCGCACCGAAGGTACCGAAGCCGTCTGCTGAGAACAGTACCTTTTCCGTACTCTCGTAGCTTACCATTACCTCGGGCCAGTGAACCATGGGAGCCATAACAAAGTTAAGTACATGGCTTCCAAGCTCTAATTTATCCCCTTCCTTTACAGCCATAAAACGGCCGGAAACATCCGTGTCTATAAACTGCGCTATCATCTGCTGTGTCTTTGCGGAGCCTACTAACTTAATCTCGGGATACTCGTCAATTATCACCTGAATGCTTCCGGAATGATCCGGCTCAAGATGCTGGATCACAAGATACTGGGGCTTTTTATCCCCAAGTGCGGTCTTGACATTGGAAAGCCATTCACTACTCTTTCGCCTGTCAGCCGTATCCATGATGGCAATGTGCTCATCCATGATTATGTATGAATTGTAGCTGATGCCCTCCTCTACCGGGTACTGATGCTCAAAAAGCTCAATATCGGTATCATCCACTCCTACATACAAAATGCTTTCTGAAATGTTCATAAGTTTCCTCCTATCTGGTGATTTTATGTTCCACTGCTGTAAAAATGTCACTCATATCCCTGACGATAAGCAGGGCGCTTTTCGTCTGTTCGTCCTTTATGGCTATGGGGCGGATCGTCATCTCGCTCCAGGCACCGCTTTTTTCGCGATAAAGTACCCTTCTGCTGTCCTTAAGCTCAGAAAATGTGGTTGAAACATAGTGTCTGGATACAAGGGGCAGTATATCGTCCTGGTAATCCTCATCTATGAATTTTTTGAGCATGCCTGCAAAGGACTCACTCCACTTTAAAAGCTTATAGCCTATCTCCCTGCCTGCACGGCCGGAGAGCCTGATGGGAAGCACAATATCCTGATCCACATCTAACAGATACATCGCCTTGAAATCATCGAACAGCGTATCCTGAAGCTCCTTTTCCGTCACCTCAATTATAGGCGTAACCGTATCTCCCTCATCTGCGCCGAATTTTGAGAAATTGGCATGGGGATTTACTATGCCCTTGTGGATTATAAGATACTCAAAGTCTTCAACCGGCATGGGCTCGTAGAAGAAAAAGCCCTGGGCGTAATCACAATTAAGACGTCTTAAGAACTCAAGCTGTTCCTTGGTCTCAACACCCTCAACAACCACGGGAAGCCTTAAGAGCTTTGCCATTTTTACGACAGACTCCAATATCTCAAAGCCCTTGCGGCTGCCCTCGTCAAGATCCAAAAACATCATGTCGATCTTAAGAACGTCGATGTTGACATTGGTCAGCATGTTAAGGGAGCTGTAGCCGCTTCCAAAGTCGTCCATAAAAATACGAAAGCCCAGATCCTGCAGGGTGTCAACCGCGTTGTTGACCACCTTAAATTCCTCTATATAGCTTGACTCGGTGATCTCTACCTTTAAAAGCTTCGGGTCCAGGTCATAGGTGGTAATAAGCTCACGTATAACGGCTGGAAGGTCGAAGGTATATATATCTATCCTCGAAACATTTATGGAAACCGGAACCGGGGTATTGCCCTCGTCTATCCATTTTCTGAGCCATTTACAGACAGCCTCCCACAGATACAGATCCAGGTCGGACACTATATCGTTCTTCTCCATGACAGGGATGAACTTGTAGGGCGGGATGAGCTCACCGTTATGTATCCATCTTGCCAGCGCTTCCGCCCCTACTATCTTGCCTGTTTCAATATCACACTGTGGCTGGAGATAGAAGGTAAATTCCTCATTGCGAAGCCCTTCAAGCACCGCTTCCAGACGGTCAGATTCCTCTATCACCTCGTCCATCATGGAATCATTATATTCACATAGTCTGTCGCGGTAGTTGCCAAGGCAGTGGGTGGCTGCGATAAGAGCCTTGTCGTACATATTCTCTAAGGCTTCAGAAGTATCATTTATAACGTAGACGCCAAATACAGGCATGACTCCGACACCCATGCGCATATTTTTGGCACGGTTGATAAGCCTGTTGGACAGTGCCGCTATCTGCCCCTTGTCATAGGGCATCATAAGGGCAAAGTCATCCGCTCCAAGATATCCCGGCAGCGCTCCGTCACGCTTCTGAATAAGCCGAAGCTGTTCCGCCATGTCCTTTAGAAGATTATCTCCTTTGGCTCTTCCATAGGTATCGTTTAACATCTTAAAATGCTCGATATCTATAGCCACCATACAGCACTGCTCGGGGTGCAGGGACAGATAGCTTTTGGCATGGGCAAAGAAAGCCTTCTCAAAGGGAAGGCCTGTGAGGGGATTGATCCCGTTCTCCCTGTCAGCCACATCCCGCAGCTCGTCCATAAGCTTGCGCTGTTTGTCGTATAGAGCAATAGTGCTGGCTACGCGGAAAGAAACAATAGTAAAATTAAAAGGCTTGATGACATAGTCGATGGCTCCAAGCCTGCTTGCTTTGTTGATGTAATCCTCGGAATACTCCGCAGTGATCATGATGACGGGAACCTTGGTTATCCATCCCCTCTCATTCATAACCTGAAGTACATCAAAACCGTCCTTTTTGGGCATGACAATATCCAGAAGGACGATGGCAATCTCATTATGCAGCTCCTCCAGGATATCTATAGTCTCTTCCCCGTTTTTTGCTTCTAATATTTCATAATCGGACTCCAGCATATCCACCAGCATCCTGCGGTTTACAGTGGTATCGTCCGCTATGAGTATCTTGCGTCTTTCTTCAGCCATAGGCATTACCCCCGTTTAAGGCGCAGATAAAATTTTTACTATTTTACAGCTTCCAGCAGAATATGTCCCACAAGCTTTGCTTCGTACATACGGCATGCTCCAAAAAGCTTTGACGCGGTACGGTACGGTGTCTTCTGCGCAGATGAAACCAAAATGACCCTCGGATGTTTGGCAAGCTTCTCCTCGAGCTTGATGGAATCAAACTCCTGCGGATCAAGCACTACGGCAGAGTCCTTTGTATCGCTTAAAATTGTATTTAGCTTATCCTGCTGCCATGCGGTTAGAGCGGTTGGAACAGCATAAACCGTTTCCCCATCATATTCCGGCATGAGGGATATTCTGTCGCGGATATCGTTTATCTCTTTATCCGTGTCAAGCTTTTTCTTATACCTGATACCATAAACAAAGGGATCGCACATAAATATGTCCCATGCCCCCTTGCCGGGATAAGCCCGAAGCTCGCCAAGCCCGTGAACTCCCATGGTACCCAGAAGATCGGAAACCTGGTTGATGCCGGGACGTATCACCTTAAGAACAAAGTAAACGCCGCAGAAGGCAAAGGCTCCAAGAAGCATACCTAACAGGAAATACTTTGGACTCATGGATGGCGGCGTCAGCTCTTCGTCGGAAGAAGCTGCGGCTGTGTCTGTGTTTTCTTCTGATGAGTCTGCGGCTTCGTCACTCGCCAGCTCACTGTTGGAGCCGTATTCCTCGTCAACCTTTGCGGTCAGATACTCGTAAAACTGCTTCTGCTCATCCGTAAAGGTTGCCAGAGTCGTATTGATGGTATTCCTGAGGCTCATTATGGCAGACTCGGATGCCGCTCTCTCCGTTACAAGAGCCGTATCCCTGTACTCTCTCTCGTCATTAAACATAAAGGTTATGCTGTGATCCCCCACAGTCTTCTTAACCTCGGGAGTATAATCCTCTATAACGGATTTTATGCAGGAAGCAACCTTTTTGGCGTCGGTATCCGGTGTCAAAATGGCTTGAGCATATATTTTTATATCCGTACTGTCGGGGAGGGTATAGGCAATATCCCCACCGCCCACAGACAACATCTGTCCGGCTTCATACAGATCATCCATATCGTAGGCATCTGCAATCTTTTCCTTGATCTCAGTAGTAGAGAACAGACTTACATACATATCACGCACCATTGTAAGTTGTCCCGGATCATCCGTGTGGATATGGAAGTAGAGAACCTCGGAATGCATATGATCCGGATCAAGGCGGAACCTGACTGTGGAATCATATATCTTTTGATTGTCAAGAAGCTGCCTGTAGGATAACACAAGCCCTTCAACAGCGTCTTTCTGGGCGTCCTCTAAAAGGGGCTCCTGTTCCTCGTCTTCTTCCTCCGGATCAGACACCTCATAGCCTGATTCCTTCTCTATCTTGCTGTTAAGCTCTTCTCTGGCAGCTAATGACGCATTATAGCTGTGCATGCTCCTTACATACATAAGGGGCATCAAAAGACATCCGCAGAGCAGCATGCAAAGGGCTATCGGCTTCCAGCGCATCAAAAGCTCCCAGAACAGGTCTATAAGATCAATTTCTATTTCATCTTCATAGCCGGGATAAGATCTGTTATCCATTCATAGTCTCCTTAAGAATCATTGTCAGTTTGCAAAGTAAGCGTCTATGCCGTTGGCAAGTCCCTCGACCATGTATTTCTGCCCCTTTTCTGAAGACATGTATTCGTCATCAAATACATTGGTCATAAAGCCCATCTCTATCAGCGAAACAGGTATGGTACTCCAGTTGGTGCCCGTAAGGTCGTCTCTTACGCTAAGTCCCCGGTTGGAAATATCCGTAGCAGCGCAGTAGCTGTCCACAAGACACTGGGAAAGCTTTTTGGAGGCCTCGGAAATATTGCCGCAGTAGGGATTGGAGGCAGACGGATACAATGCGCTGGCGCCATGGGCAGATGGCGCGGAACCATCCGCATGCAGCCTTACAGCGACATCACATTTTTCATTCAATAACTGCGCTCTCTCGGCATTGGAGATATCAACGTCGTTGCTCTCCCTTGTCATCACAACCTTATAGCCACGCTTTTTCAGCTCTTTTTTGAGCTTTTTGGCTATTTCGAGATTGAGCTGATATTCGCTCTTGCCTGTGGATACGCCTCTTGTCCCGCCTGTGACCTTCGCCTTCATGGAGGATGATCCCGGTCCGTTGGGCTCAGTGGCGGAATTGCTCTTGATCTGATGCCCGGGATCAATACCGATGGTATAACCGGCTGAAACCTTAACCTCTGTACTTACAGTCTTTTTCCCTGCTTTAGCGGAGATCACCGCGCTGCCCGGCTTCTTCCCTTTTACCTGCCCATGCTGGTTTACAGATGCTACCTTTGGATCAGAGGATTCCCAGGACGCATCCTTTTTATTGACCTTGAACAGCTTTTTCTCTCCTACTCTTATGACAGAGGCCGCAGACGTAAAAGCAAGCTTGCCTGCCGCGTGAACCTGAATATCACAAAATATGCTGCCTGCGAGCATCGCCGCTATAAGAGCGGTTACCATCATTATCCTGTTATGCCGTTTCACCTTGCCCTCCTATTTTGACCCTATTATCTGCCACAATAGTGCGACAGCAGCCAAGTCTTCTTTTTTGGACAGATCTGATAAGAGAGACAGATCCTCTCTGAACTGCTCAATATCAATCTGTGCCGGTTCCTCGATGAAAATCTTATTATTTTCTGTGCGCTTCATAGTATTCTTGTCTACTAAAAGCTCTTCATACATCTTCTCTCCCGGACGAAGCCCCGTATATTCTATCATAATATCCACATCGGGTACAAATCCGGACAGCTCTATCATCTTGCGGGCCATGTCGTCTATCTTTACCGGCTCACCCATATCAAGCACGAATATCTCTCCGCCCTTGGCATAATGACCTGCTACCAGCACCAGGGATACCGCCTCGGGAATAGTCATGAAATAGCGTATTATCCTCGGATCGGTAACCGTGACGGGCCCACCGTTTCTGATCTGCTCCCTGAAAAGGGGGATAACAGAACCGTTGGAGCCGAGAACATTGCCGAATCTTACCGCACAGAAGGTGGTATTTGGATACAGGGTTGTAAGCGCCTGGATTACCAGCTCACAGGCGCGCTTTGAAGCCCCCATGACATTGGTTGGATTTACAGCCTTGTCCGTGGAGATCAGCAGAAAACGCTTTGTGCCTGCCTTAGCTGCTGCCCTGGCAAGCTTGTATGTACCAAAAACATTATTCTTGATCGCTTCTATCGGACTGTCTTCCATCAGAGGAACATGCTTATGCGCCGCTGCATGGTAGATAACATCCGGCTCATAGGTACGCAGCAGATAATTGACACGGTTGGTATTGCGGACCGAGCCAATGAGTACCTCAAGATCAAGCTTTGGAAATTTGCGTATCAGCTCCTGCTGGATAGCATAGGCATTGTTCTCGTAAATATCAAATATTATAAGCTTCTCCGGCTCCGCCATGGCGATCTGCCTGCAAAGCTCAGAGCCTATGGAGCCTCCGCCTCCGGTGACAACAACCACCTTGCCCCGGATCTCTTCGGAAACCTCACGATGCTCTAAGATATTGGTATCCCGTCCAAGAAGGTCGGTAACGTCCACATCCTTTAAGCGGCTTACCGTAAGTTCTTCATTCAAGAGCTCATACATTCCGGGTATAACCTGAAGCCTGCATCCCGTGTTGCGGCAAAGCTCCAGTATCTGTGAGCGCTCAGAACCATTTGCCGTAGGTATCGCAAAAATTATGCGGTCTATATTGTACTTCTCGACCGCTTCCTCGATCATATCCCGGCCGCCCACTATGGGTATGCTTCCCATAAACCTGCCCCATTTGGCAGGATTATCGTCTATTATACAGGAAACCCGGTAATGCACCTTGTCTGAAACGGATATATCGGAAAGAAGCTCCCTTGCAGCCTCTCCCGCGCCGATCATCATTACACTTTCCACTGAGTCCCTGCCATCGTTCCTGAAACGGCGTCTGGAAAGCTCGCGGATGAACCTGTAGCTGAACCTTATGCCCACACATCCGGCAAAATCGAGAATATAGGATATGAGGTATACGCTTCGGGGCAGCCGAAAGCCAAATACCAGCACCTCTAAGGTGACTACAGGCACTATGATGATGTAGACGCATACTATCCTTGCCAGCTCCATTATGCTGACAAAACGCCAAAGGCTGTGGTAAAGCCTGAAGCCAAAATATATGATGAGCATGGTAGGTACGACAATGGGAAGGACACGTATCATTTCCCCCCAGTAACCGTCCATTTCACGCGGTACTCCAAAATCGAACCTTATCCAAAGGGCAAAAAATCCCATTGAACAAAGCCATATGACATCTAAAAATAATAATATC
>CAJOFN010000035.1 GCA_905233905.1 uncultured Lachnospiraceae bacterium | reverse complement strand
TCATTGGTCTCCTCCTTCATAATATATATGTAAATATTTTTACAGACTCCTTCTCATTGTTCTTATCGGCTAAAAATACGAAGAACTTAACCCCTGAATATAAAAAATGTAGAATGAAATTTGGTTAAGTGACAATCATAAAAAGACAGGTCACAAAAATGATATGGTGTCCTGTCTTTTTTTGATTTTTGAAAACTATATGCTTTTGGTTTAATGACAATTTACACGAAGGCTTATAAATGATATAATCCTGTCATCATGAAAAGAGATTCAAAACTATCTTCAGCTACCAATATGTTTAAGAGGTTTAAGGATGATGCCCTTAATTCAAAAGAGATCATTCTTTCTAAAGAAGAATATGCCCATGTGATGAGTGAACTCAATTCACACTTATCAGAAGAAGACCGACAATCAAAGCTAATTTCCAAGCCGATCGGTGATTATGTATATCTTGTAGTAAATCATGGATTTGATGATTACACCATTATTGGAAAATATCCGATTGATTATGAGATACAAGATTTGTAAGGGATAATGTTTTTTATCATGGAGGGAACAAAGGAATGAACGATAAGAAAAACGAATTGATAAAAGAATTAACAAAAATTCGAGATGACCGTGACTTTATTGTTGGGGCGATCAGCATTGCGGGGAGTGAGCCTGTATACGAAGAAATGTTAGATTATATCCACGAAGCAAAAAAGGCTGACATGATCATTACATCAGATGATATTTTAGCGATGGCATTTTCCTTAAGGAAGAAAATAGATGAAAAGAGATCTGCAAGGAGGATTGCAGTAGCTGTGTTATAAAGAGAAAGGGCTGCCATACCATTACGGCAGCCTTTTTGCGTTGTAGGTTACAGCCCGGCTATTGCTTCGGTTTCCGGCTCTGTTTGACAATGCCTCTTAAGCTGAATACTTTGCTATTGCTGTCTATCATGCTCCCTCCTCTGTCTGGCAGCTTCAAAAAGTATGACTGCGCCGGCAATAGAAGCGTTCAAGGACTCGGTCTTGCCATGCATAGGGATGAATATTTCATTGCTGCAAAGTGATGAAATTTCAGGTCTTACACCGTTGCTCTCATTACCGATTATTATGGCATTTTTCCGGCAGTAATTGATGCTGTCATATGCTACGCTGTCACGGGAAAGAAGCGCGCAGTTTATTTCAAAAGCCTGATTTTTTAAAGAAATTATAAAACCACAAAGATCATCCACGGCAAGATGAGGCAGTCTGAAAATACTTCCCATTGTGGAACGTATAACCTTGGGAGAATACCAGTCAACGGTATCGCAGCTTGCAACTACACCGCTTACCCCGGCAGCCTCAGCAGTGCGAAGGATAGTGCCCAGATTCCCGGGATCGGAAAGACGGTCAAGGATCAGCAGCATTGGATCGTGCGAAGCCATGATATCCTCTTTGGTATAGCCTTGTATGGATGCCAGCGCGACAATGCCCTGGGAATGAACTGTCTGGGACATCTTTTCCATTACGCTCTCGGACACCTCTTCCGCGAATATCCCTTCGCCGGACCGCGCAGTTATCCATTCAAAAAGCCTGGAATCCTTCATGACAGAGGCGGTATAATATATTTCACGAAGACGGCCTGGAGGAATTTCTGCTACAAGCCTCTTTCCTTCGCACACAAAGAGCCCCTCATCCTTGCGGAGACGGGCTCTCTGGGAAAGTCTTACGACATGCTTTATCCTGTCATTGGTAAGTGATGTTATCATGATGTGGAAGCAAGAGATCTTGTGAGCTCTACCTGGTATTCGTCCAGATCCTTGGACATTGCCAGAGCCTCATCTATATCAAAGTCTACGAATTCTCCATGACGGTAAGCAACTACACGATTGGTCTTGCCTTCGCAAAGAAGATCTACAGCAAGGGCACCCATTGTGGATGCGTATACACGATCCTTGCAGGTAGGGCTTCCGCCTCGCTGCATATGTCCTAAAATAGTAGCCCTTGTCTCGACACCTGTAGCGGCTTCGATACGCTTTGCCATGGAAGCAGAGTGTCCGATGCCCTCGGCATTGACTATGATGTGGTTGTGACGGCCAAGCTTCTGACCCTCGATGAGATGATTAATCAGAACCTGCTCGTCGTAGTCATAGCGTTCAGGAAGCAGAACATCCTCTGCGCCGTTGGCAATGGCACACCACAGAGCAATATATCCGGCTCCGCGCCCCATAACCTCAATGACAGAACAGCGGTCATGTGAAGATGAAGTATCACGAACCTTGTCGATGGCTTCCATTGCGGTATTGACAGCGGTATCAAAACCTATGGTGTACTCTGTACATGCGATGTCAAGATCGATAGTACCGGGAACGCCTATTGTGTTGATGCCGTGAGCGGCAAGCTTCTGTGCACCCTTAAATGAACCGTCTCCGCCTATGACTACAAGTCCGTCAATGCCATGCTCGTGGCAGATATCAGCGCCCTTTTTCTGATATTCCTCTTCGACAAATTCCAGACAGCGGGCTGTCTGTAAGATGGTGCCGCCCCTGGATATAATATCGGAAACGGAAAAGAGATCCATATCCTCAATTTCGCCATCCAGAAGACCGGCATAACCCCTTTTGATCCCCTTGACCTTTTTGCCTTTGGTGATTGCTTCTCTGACAACGGCACGGATAGCCGCATTCATACCCGGAGCATCGCCGCCGCTTGTCAGAACACCTATAGTATTGATTTCTTTTGCCATGTTATGTCCCCCACTACATACTTAGAAAATTCTACAGAACCAATTTTACTCGTTTCTATCATTATTTTCAAGCCCTTATCTTGCCGGATACCAGTCTTATGTTTTCATTTCCGAAAATACCCTTTAACTTTTCTTCCATGAAACGATCAGCTTTAGTATTCCATCGGGACTGCAACCGCCGTACAGTTTTGGGGGCTTTGATATAGACAACTACCGAATCCTCACCCTTAACATCCTTGATAGAGGAAAAAAGCGCCTCTTTTCTGCTGTCAAAAGCTTCCATGTTATCGAACTGAACCCACAACTCCCGTGGAACCTCGTTAAAAGGATATATTTTTGATGCCAGAAGCTTTGCGTCTTTTTCTTCCTCCAGGCTGACCCGTCCGGCAATAAAAACCTTGTTGTCTTCGATTAAGATATTTTTATACTGCTCGTAAACCGTCGGAAAAACAATGACCTCTACCGAACCGTACATATCCTCTATAGTCACAAAGGCCATGGGGTCGTTTTTCTTTGTGAAGTGAAGCTTTGACGAGACTATCATGCCACCAATAACCACATTGCTCTGATCCTTTAGGACTGCTTCCTCTTCCGGGTTCCATAAGAAATCCACCGCCTTTGCCGTGATGTTTTTCTGCAGGAGCGGTACGTCTTCGTCCAGTGGATGGCCGCTTACATAAATTCCAAGTACGGCTTTTTCAGAGGCTAAAAGCTCGCTTTTATCAAACTCTTTTACGTCGGGGAGCTTCATCTGAAACTCTTTCTTCTCTTCGTCGGAAGCGAGGTCAAATAAAGATATCTGTCCCGGAGTATTATTTTTCCTTTCCGCCTCAACAGAAGTAATTATCCCGGGAAATGCCAGAACCTTCTGGCGTCTGTTTCCCTCAAGACAGTCAAGGGCGCCGGCAAGTATCATATTTTCAATGGCCCGTTTGTTTAATTCACTGCCGCTTGTTCTTTCTATGAAATTCTCCAATGAGAGAAAAGGTCCGTTCTTTTCTCTTTCTATAATAAGCGCATCTATCATTCCCCTGCCGACATTTTTGATGGCGTACATTCCATAACGGATACTGCTGCCCGAAGAAACAAATCTTCCGGCACCCTCACTTATATCGGGAGGGAGTACGTCTATACCCATGTTCTTTAAGGTGGCAATGTAAAATGAGATTTTGGATGTGCTGTCCATTACCGAAGTCAGTAGGGCGGCAAAAAACTCCAGAGGATAATAATACTTAAGCCACGCCGTCTGGTAGGCCACATAGGCATAGCTTGCTGCATGTGATTTGTTGAAAGCGTATCTGGCAAAATCAACCATGTCGTCAAAAATCTTATTGGCAACGGCTTCATCTATACCATTGGCTATGCAGCCCTTTACTCCTTCCGCCTCATCTCCGTGTACAAAGCGCCTGCGTTCCTCTTCCATGACGGATACTTTTTTCTTGGACATGGCGCGCCTTACAAGGTCACTTCGCCCCAGGGAATATCCTGCAAGGTCACGGACTATCTGCATTACCTGTTCCTGATAAACTATGCAGCCGTAGGTGGGCTCCAAAATAGGCTCAAGCTGGGGGCATAGGTAGGTTATGGAATCAGGGTTATTCTTTGCTTTTATATATGTAGGAATAGAATCCATCGGGCCTGGTCGGTAGAGGGAGATGCCTGCTATTACATCCTCCAAAGAGTTGGGAGCAAGCTCCTTCATGAAATTCTGCATTCCCTGGCTTTCAAGCTGGAACACGCCCTCATCATGTCCGGAAGCAATGGACTCATAAACCTTGGGATCATCATAATCAATACTATCTATATCTATGGAAACCCCGTGATTGTCCTGGATGTTTTTTACCGCATCGGAAATAACGGTAAGGGTGCGAAGACCGAGAAAGTCCATCTTCAAGAGTCCCAGCTCTTCAATGGTTGTCATGGTGAACTGGGTTACGATACTGTCATCCCTGGCGCGGGACAATGGTACATATTCATCCATGGGCTTTTGGGAGATAACAACACCGGCGGCATGCATTCCTGCCTGTCTCGGCAGACCCTCCAAAAGCCTTGCGGCATCTATAATCTGCTTTACATCGTCTTCGGTTTCATAACGTGACCTTAAATCCTGATTAAGCTCCAGAGCCCGGTCTATTGATACCGGAAAGCCCTGACGCTCATCAGGTATCATCTTTGCGATAGAGTCCACAAAGGTATAGGGGAATTCCAAAACCCTGCCTACATCCCTTATAACGCCCTTTGCCTTTAGGGTCCCAAAGGTAACTATCTGGGTCACGCAGTCATGCCCATATTTTTCCACAACATAATCTATGACCTCTGAGCGTCTCTCATAGCAGAAGTCTACATCTATATCGGGCATGGATACACGCTCGGGATTTAAAAATCTTTCAAACAAAAGATTGTATTTTGCCGGGTCAACATTTGTGATACCCATAGAATAGGAAACAAGGCTTCCGGCAGCGCTGCCCCTGCCTGGACCTACCGGTATGCCCTTGGTCCTGGCGTAATTTATAAAATCCCATACTATAAGGAAGTAATCCACATAGCCCATTTTTTGTATAACGCCAAGCTCATAGTCAAGCTGCTGCTGATGCTTTTCGGCTTCGCTGCCGTAGCGGCGGACAAGGCCATCCTGGCAGAGCTTATTAAGATATGAAAAAGAATCATAGCCTTCGGGCACGTCATAGTGGGGCAGCTTTGTAACTCCAAACTCTATCTCCACATGGCATCTGTCGGCTATTGCCTGGGTGTTTTCAATAGCTTCGGGAGCATATGGAAAAAGCTCTCTCATTTCCTCTTCGGACCGGACATAGTATTTCCCGCCCTCATACCTCATACGGTCGGGATCGGAAATTTTCTTCCCGGTCTGAATACATAATAGGATGTCATGAGCCGCCGCGTCATCAGCATAGGTATAATGACAGTCGTTAGTCGCGACTATTGGGATACCTGTTTCCTTGTGGATGCGAAGCAGGCCCATATTGACCTTTTTCTGCTCGTCCATTCCGTGATCCTGAAGCTCTAAGTAGTAATTGCCTTTTCCAAAGCAGGCTTCGTATTTTCTTGCGCATTTTAAAGCTTCTTCATATTTATCCCTTGAAAGAAGCCTTGAAACCTCTCCTGCAAGGCAGGCGGACAGGCAGATAAGACCCTCATGGTATTTCTCGAGAGTCTCAAAATCCACTCGGGGCTTGTAATAAAAGCCGTCCACGAAGCCTGTTGAAACTATTTTTATAAGGTTGGAATAACCGGTATTGTTCTCCGCTAAAAGTATCAGGTGATAATACCTGTCCTCGCCGTCTCCCGTCTCCCTGTCAAAGCGTGATCCGGGGGCTACATAAAGCTCACAGCCTAACACCGGATTGATGCCTGCGGCCTTTGCGGCACGGTAAAAATCTATTACCCCGTACATAACGCCGTGATCGGTGATGGCAGCGGCAGTCATGCCAAGCTCCTTCACTCTGGCGATATAGTCATTTATTTTGTTGGAACCGTCCAGCAGACTGTACTGGGTGTGTACATGAAGATGTGCAAAGCTCATCTGTTTTCTCCTAAAAAATATTCTGTATCATCAAAATATATTATCAAAGCAAGCCTGTGTCAAGAGTAATTCTGGATAGGATATTTGCCTTAAATCAAGATATTGTGTATAATCCCAATGTGAGAATTAAAAGGAAGGACATCACATGGCTGACTCAATGAACACCAGAGCGGATCTGGTGGTGAACGGCATCTCCTATCAGGGCCTTAATAGCTATGGCAAGATCATGGTTGGGGATAAGGCCTTTGAATACTACAATGACAGGGATGTGAATGATTTTATCCAGATCCCCTGGGAGGAGATAGAATACATAGTGGCGGATCTGGTTTTTGGAGGCAAATGGATACCGCGCTTTGCCATAGAGACCAGGCAGGGCTATACCTTCAGGTTTGGCGCCTCAAAGGAGACAAAGAAGCTTCTTGCGAAGTGCAGGGACTACCTTCCCGAAGAGCGCATAGTAAGGGCGAGAAGCGCCATGGAAAATGTAAAGATCGGTATCGGCAACATGATCTCGGGACGCAGGAAGGAGAAGAAATGAGGATCTACAAGGCAAAGGACAAGGCTGAGGTAAGCCGCAAGGCGGCCAATATCATCAGCGCGCAGATAATACTCAAGCCGGATTCAGTTTTGGGACTGGCTACCGGGGACTCACCAATAGGTACATATGAACAGCTTATTGACTGGTACAACAAAGGCGACCTGGATTTTTCACAGATAACAGCGGTCAATTTGGACGAATATCAGGGGCTGGGACCTGACGACGAGCAGAGCTATGCCTACTTCATGCGCAAGCATCTTTTCGATCATGTCAATATTGACCCGGTAAACTGCTTCATAGAAGACGGCCTTGCCGAAGAGCCCCAGGCTGAGTGCATACGATACACAGAGCTTATCAGAGGCATAGGCGGCATAGATCTCCAGCTTCTCGGGATCGGTCCCAACGCCCATATCGGCTTTAATGAGCCAGGCGAAGCTCTGGAGAAGGATACCCATTTAGTCAAGCTCAATGAATCCACCATCAGAGCCAACTCAAGGTTTTTCGACAGCGAAGACGATGTGCCCAAGTTTGCCTACACAATGGGCATCAAGGCGATAATGCAGGCGAGATGCATCGTTCTTGTGGCCAACGGAGAAGCAAAGGCAGACGCGATGTACAAATGCGTATGCGGCACTATATCGGCTGAGGCTCCTGCAAGCTTCTTACAGCTTCATAATAATGTGTTCATAGTGGCAGACGAAGCTGCCCTATCCAAGGTAGAGACCAGGATACCCATAGACAAGGAGGTTACCATATGAACAAGATAGTATCCATCAGCAGACAGTACGGCAGCGCAGGCAGGACTATAGGCGTTCACCTTGCAGGAAGGCTTGGCATAAGCTGTTATGACAGCTCTCTTTTGGACAAGATAGCCGAAAAGACCGGCTTCGATAAGAAATATATCCAGGAGAGCGGAGAGTACACATCTTCCGGAAGCTGGATGCTTTCAGCCATTGCGGGTCGTGACTATAACGGGCACTCCATTCAGGATGAGATCTGGAATGTCCAGAGAGAGGTCTTAAATGAGATCGCTGAGAAGGAATCCTGTGTCATAGTAGGGCGCAATGCCGACTATGTCCTTGAAGGCAAGGCTGATATCTTAAGCGTATTCATCCATGCCAGCGAGGAAGCCCGCATAGACCGCGTGGTCAACGAATACAAAGAGCTTTCACAGAAGGAAGACCCCAGGCGCCGCATCAGGCAGATGGACAAGCGCCGCAGGGCGTATTGCCAGCTTTATACCGATGTGCAGTGGGGAGATGCCAAATTTTACGATGTCTGCCTGGACTCCAGCAAGTTCGGTATTGATAAGTGCGTAGATATTTTAGCTGATCTTTATGAGGGAATGTAAAAATGAGCAGTAAAGAAAATAAAAAGCTTGCCCAGGAGCGCAGGGCAAAGGAACGTGAAGCAGCAGCCCAAAAGGCCCGTATGACCCGTGTGGCTGTAGGCTTTGGGACAGTGGCAGTATTAGCTGCTCTGATATTGCTCCCGGGTATTCTTGCTACGACAACCAAGCAGGAAGAAGCAGCCGCGGAAGCTACAGATGAAGCTTCCCAGGACACAGATACCACAGAGGCAGCCGACACAGCCCAGACCCAGGAGGAGGCAGCGCCCGCTCTTGATACCACTGCAGGCAGGGAGGTTGCTGACGGAGATACGGTCAATATCGACTATACCGGCTACAAGGATGGAGAGGCCTTCGAGGGCGGCAGCACCAACGGCGCGGGAGCAGACCTTACCATAGGCTCAGGTACTTATATTGACGGCTTTGAGAGCGGCCTTATCGGCAAAAAGGTAGGGGATACCGTTGATCTTAACCTTACCTTCCCGGAGGATTACGGCGCAGAGGACCTTGCCGGAGCGGACGTGGTATTTACCGTTACCATCAATGGCGTATACGATAACTGATATTTCAGTATTTACAAGCCGGTAGATTTGTGTTATAGTCTCATTCGGTCGCTTTTCGTTCCATAGCCCCGGAACGGACAATGCGGCGTTTTGTGGACAGGCAATGGCTGTTTTTTCGGACATTTATGCAGCCCGTGCCGCCGTAAGATCCCGTGTTAGCCGGGATGTAGTTACCGATATGAGGAGGAATCCATATGAAGACTTATATGCCAGGCTCAGATATAGAGAGAAAATGGTATGTAGTTGATGCCGAAGGCCAGACCTTGGGACGCTTGAGCTCCGAGATCGCCAAGGTATTGCGCGGCAAGAACAAGCCCATCTTTACCCCTCACGCTGATTGCGGAGATTATGTTATCGTAGTCAACGCTGAGAAGGTTGCAGTTACTGGCCGCAAGCTCGACCAGAAGATGTACTATCATCATTCTGACTATGTTGGCGGAATGAAGGAGACTAACCTCAAGGAGATGCTGGCAAAGCATCCCGAGAGAGTTATCGAGCACAGCGTTCGCGGCATGCTTCCCAAGGGACCCCTTGGACGCAAGATGTACAAAAAGCTTTTTGTATATGCAGGTCCCGATCACAAGCATCAGGCACAGCAGCCGGAAGAACTGAAGTTCTAATACCAGGAGGGAATCTATATTATGGCTAAAGCATCGACCAGATATTATGGAACGGGCAGGAGGAAGTCATCAGTAGCCAGAGTTTATCTGATGCCCGGTTCCGGTAAGATTACGATCAACAAGAGAGATATTGACGATTATTTCGGACTGGAGACCCTTAAGGTTGTAGTAAGGCAGCCTTTGGAGCTCACAGGAACCCTTGGCAGATTTGACGTTTCCGTTAATGTTAAGGGTGGCGGATTTACAGGTCAGGCGGGAGCTATCCGCCACGGCATAGCAAGAGCCCTGCTTGAGGCAGACGGTGAATACCGTCCCCAGCTCAAGGCCGCAGGCTTTTTGACCCGTGATCCTCGTATGAAGGAGCGTAAGAAATACGGTCTCAAGGGTGCAAGGCGCGCGCCTCAGTTCTCCAAGCGTTGATATCGCGCATATATTGTTTTCACAGACCCGGGAATGGAAGTTCCCGGGCTTTTTTACATATCTTTACCTATCAAACGATTGTGTGCGACCAAATATTTGTACAGTATTTCTGTTGAATAAATATCTTGTTTCAATACAATAGACTTTGTATCATTGTATTCTAATATAAAGAGGGGATCATGAACAGAAAAAGCGTTATATTCTTAACAGGAGCTGCTTTCCTTTCTCTTGGACTGTTTTGTGCCAATGGGAATGTGGGTCACTCACAGGAAGAGCGCACAGTAATAGAAAAGGGGATATCTGTAAACGGCAGGGACTTATCCGGCAAGTCCGTATCGGAGGCAAATGCCATAATCGACGATATGGTAAAGGAACAGTCTTCGTCTGTTTTCACGTTAAAGGCAGGCTCTAAGAGCATCAGGGCGACCGGAGAGGAGCTTGGTCTTGTTGCTGCGGACCCGCAGCTTGCCCAGCGTGCTCTTAATTTCGGACAGGACGGCAACATTCTTTATCGCTTCAAGGCAAATACCCAGCTTGCGAGCGGTCAGGGCAAGGATTTTGATCTCAAATATTCCGTGGATGACGCCAAGGTAAAGGAATATCTCTCGGCTCACGAGGATGAGATTGTATCCACCGCTGTTGACGGCACCCTTACCAGATCAAACGGCAGCTTCACCTATGTTCCCGGCAAGGAAGGCCACAGGCTTGTTCTGGACAAGTCAGCGGTGGCTATTGCAGATTATGTTTCGGGCGAATGGGACGGCGCATCCGGAAGCATAGAGCTAATAACTGATATAGACGAGCCTAAGGGCTCGGAGGAGGAGCTTTCGGTAGTTTCGGATGTTCTCGGCTCCTATAACACCAATTTTTCCTCATCCACGGCTGCCAGAAGCCAGAATGTCAGAAACGGCGCCAGCAAGATAGACGGCACCCTCCTTTATCCAGGGGATGAATTCTCGGTTGCGACAGCCCTTAACCCCATGACAGAGGAGAACGGCTATGCCAAGGCTCCCTCTTATGAGAACGGTCAGACCGTAGAGACTTACGGAGGAGGAATATGCCAGGTATCCACCACCCTTTACAATGCGGTCATCAGGGCTGAGCTTGAAGTCACCAACCGTTCCGCTCACTCCATGATAGTCCATTATGTGGAGCCTTCAATGGATGCCGCCATTGCCGGGACCTCCAAGGATTTCCAGTTCAAAAACAATACCCAGTATCCGGTATACCTTGAAGGCTATACCGACGGCGGGGTGATATACTTTAATGTATACGGCAAGGAGACCAGAGACGCTGGCAGGGAGGTTTCCTTTGAGAGTGAGATCCTCTCCCAGACAGACCCCAAGAACATCTATCAGGCAACCGGAGCGGCTGCGATAGGCTCCATAAGCCGTACCTCAGGCTCGGCTCATACGGGCTATACCGCAAGATTATGGAAGATAGTCAAGGTAAACGGTCAGGAAGAGAGCAAGGAAGTATTCAACAATTCCACCTACCGTTCCACGGACAATGTATACGCGGTAGGTACTGCCAGTGACAACGCAGAGGCTTCATCAATAGTAGCCTCCGCCGTAGGTAGTCAGGATCTTGCCACGATACAGGGAGCCATTGCACAGGCGCAGTCTCTGGTGGCCCAGCAGCAGGCAGAGGCAGCCGCCGCAGAAGCCGCGGAAGCCGCAGAGGCCCAGGAAAAGGCTTCCAAATCCGAAAAGAAACAAAAAGGCAAAAGCGAAAAGCTTGACGGTGCTGTTGAGACGCCGGATGACGACGTTGAATACCACTGAGACTGATCCGGGAATGGAGCTTGTCATAGCCGGATGGATCGGCGTCCGGGCTACTGCGGAGATGGCTGTAGAGAACAGGGACGATCTTCTTAAAAGGTTTCCTGAAGGTTATGTAAAGCGCATGATGGGAGCAGACCGTTTCCTGCTTGCGCCGGAGCAGATCGATATAATAAAAAGCTCTAAAGCAGAGCATGTTTTTGAGCCTAATGCTTCCGGGATCTTCGGCTGTCTCTGGGATATGGCAGCGATGCTGGGCTGCGGCTTTGAAGTGGATGGCCGGAGGCTTCCCTTCAGGCAGGAGACCATAGAGCTCTGCGAAGCCTTGTCCCTTGATCCCTGCAGGGTGGATTCAAGGGGATGCGTCCTTATGGTATGTCATAACGGCTATTCTCTGCGGGAGTACCTTAAGGACAACAATATTAGCGCTGCCATAACAGGATTTATTACATCAGGCAATGATAAGCTGATCAGATATAAAGACCGTGTTTCATATTTAAGAAAGGAACCATAACATTATGCGTGAGAAAATTCTTCAGTACATCGAGAAAAATGCCCGCATTGACCTGCATGAGCTGTCTGTCATCTTAGGGGAAGACGAAGCGGCAGTAATGAATTCCTTAGAGCAAATGGAAAACGAACACATCATTTGCGGCTACCACACCCTTATAAACTGGGAACGCACCGGCATAGAAAAGGTTAATGCCTTAATCGAGGTAAGGGTTACTCCCCAGAGAGGTATCGGCTTTGACCGCGTGGCACAGTACATTTACAACTACCCCGAGGTAAATGCCGTATATCTTATTTCCGGCAATTTTGATTTCATGGTCACCCTGGAGGGCAAGACCCTTCGAGAGGTTTCAGAATTTGTCACGGAAAAGCTTTCCACCATAGAATCCGTAATGAGTACAAGGACGAATTTCATCCTCAAGAAATACAAGGATCACGGCACCATAATGGTTGACCGCATCGAAGACGAAAGGATGAAGGTGGTACTATGAGGAATCCTTTATCCCGGAACATCACCCGGATTCAGCCCTCCGGGATACGAAAGTTTTTTGACATAGTAAGTGAAATGGACGACGCCATATCCCTTGGTGTCGGCGAACCGGATTTTGACACCCCCTGGAGAGTCAGGGAAGAGGCGATCTACTCTCTGGAGCAGGGCAGGACATTTTATACCTCCAATGCAGGTCTGATGGAGCTCAAGGAAGAAATATCCCAGTATCTGGACAGGAAATATTCTCTTTCCTACAACCCCAGATCAGAGATACTGATTACCGTAGGCGGAAGCGAAGCGATAGACATCGCCCTCCGCGCCATGTTAGATCCCGGGGATGAGGTTCTGATCCCACAGCCCAGCTATGTTTCCTACCTTCCCTGTACCATTTTGGCGGGAGGTACTCCCGTGATCATAGAGCTTAAGGAAAAGGATGAGTTCCGTCTCAAGGCCGACAGCTTAAAAGCTGCTATAACCGACAAGACCAAGATACTTGTTCTGCCCTTCCCCAATAATCCCACCGGGGCTATAATGGAGCGAAAGGATCTTGAGGAAATAGCCGATGTCATAATCGAGAATGATATCTTTGTTCTTTCAGATGAGATATATTCCGAACTCAGCTACCAGGAGGAACAATACACCTCAATTGCTTCGCTGCCGGGCATGCGTGACCGCACGGTTTATATTAACGGTTTTTCCAAGGCCTTTGCCATGACCGGATGGCGTCTGGGTTATAGCTGCGCGCCAAAGGATATAACACAGCAGATGTTAAAGATACATCAGTTCGCGATAATGTGCGCGCCTACGACCAGCCAGTACGCTGCCATCGAGGCTGTACGTTCATGCGATCCCCAGGTGGAGCAGATGCGCCAGGAATATGACAGACGCCGCAGATATCTGCTGGACCGTTTCCGTAACATGGGACTTAAATGCTTTGAGCCCTTCGGCGCATTTTATATCTTCCCGAGCATCCAGGAATTTTCCATGACCTCAGAGGAATTTGCCACACGTCTCCTTGAGGAGAAAAAGGTAGCGGTAGTTCCCGGTACTGCCTTTGGAGACAGCGGCGAGGGCTTTATAAGGATTTCCTATGCTTATTCCATGGACGCGTTAAAGCAGGCAATGGACCTTATGGAAGAGTTCATCGGAGAGCTGCGTAAATGAACAATATAATCGAAGCGATAAAGCTCACCCATGAATATTTCCGCAGGGACGAAGAGGGCAATGTAGAGGGTATTTCCGTAGCCCTCGATCATGTGGATCTGGATGTGAGGGAGGGGCAGTTCATTTCAATCTTAGGACACAACGGCTCCGGGAAATCCACCCTTGCAAAGCACATCAACGCCCTCTTGGTTCCTTCTGAGGGGACGCTTTACGTGGACGGAAAGCTTACCTCCGACCCCGCCAACGAGTTTAATATCAGACAGAGCGCCGGAATGGTTTTCCAGAACCCTGACAACCAGATAGTTGCCTCCGTTGTTGAGGAGGATGTGGGCTTCGGCCCGGAAAATATCGGCGTGCCTACTGATGAGATATGGGAAAGAGTTGAACGCTCCCTTAAGAGTGTCGGCATGTGGGAGTACAGGGACAAGTCTCCCAACCGTCTTTCCGGGGGGCAAAAGCAGCGGGTGGCAATAGCCGGAGTCATGGCTATGGAGCCCAGGTGCATAGTGCTTGATGAGCCTACTGCCATGTTAGACCCGCAGGGCAGGCGTGAGGTAATAAGCGTTGCAAGAGAGCTTAACCGTACCAAGGGTGTTACGGTGATCCTGATAACCCACTACATGGAAGAAGTGGTGGACTCAGATTATGTATACGTGATGGATCATGGCCACATAGTGATGAGAGGGACCCCCAGGCAGATATTTTCCGAGGTGGAAAAGCTCAGGGAATACCGCATGGATGTTCCGCAGATCACTGAGCTTGCATATGAGCTTAAGCTTGCGGGAGTTGATATTGATGACGGCATTCTGACAGAGGATGAGCTGGCGGATGCTTTGATTGGATTGGTATAATTTATGTCTTTGATCCTTGAGGATGTTTCATACAAATATAATCCCAACACCACCTATGAGGTGACTGCCTTAGATCATATAAGCCTTCAGATCAATGACGGGGAATTTATAGGACTCATTGGTCATACCGGCTCCGGAAAATCCACGCTGATCCAGCATCTTAACGGTCTTTTACAGGCTACGGAGGGCAGGATACTCTACAACGGCGAGGATATTTACGCCCAGGGCTACGACAGGCAGTCCCTTCGGACCCAGGTGGGAATGGTTTTTCAGTATCCTGAGCACCAGCTTTTTGAGGTGAATGTATTCGAGGATGTTAAGTTTGGCCCCAAAAACCAGGGGCTTGACGACAAGGAGGCAACTCTGCGAGCCTACGAGGCATTGAGGGCAGTAGGCTTCCCTGATGAATTTTATGATCAGTCCCCCTTTGAATTATCCGGCGGACAGAAAAGGCGTGCGGCGATAGCCGGTGTCCTTGCCATGAAGCCTGCGGTACTGATACTTGATGAACCGACGGCAGGACTGGACCCCAAGGGCAGGGACGAGATCCTTGACCTGATTTTGGCAACCCATGAGAGAACAGGCAACACAGTAATACTTGTATCCCACAGCATGGAAGATGTTGCGAAATATGCCAGTCGCCTCATCGTGATAGACGGCGGCAGGATACGTTTTGACGACACACCCGCCAGGGTGTTTGCCCACTACAGGGAGCTTGAGGAAATGGGACTTAGCGCCCCCAGAGTCACCTATCTGCTTCACAGCTTATCAGAGAGGGGTATGGATGTTGATGTGAACGCCACCACCGTTTCAGACGCTTGTGATACCATCAAAAAAGCCCTTAGTATACGATCATGATCAAAGATATTACCATCGGACAGTATTATCCCCAGGATTCGGTGATACACAGCCTGGACCCCAGGGTTAAGCTATTCGGGACACTTATATATATAATAAGCTTATTCATTTTCAAAAATGTGATCGGCTTTGCCCTGATCACCTTCTTTCTTGCTGCCGTGATCCGTCTTTGCAGGGTGCCCTTGTCATTTATGCTAAGAGGCTTAAGATCAATAGTCGTGTTACTGATCTTCGCGGGTATTTTTAACCTTCTGCTGACTCCCGGCGTGCCCATCATCAAGTTCGGATTTATCCGTATCACAAGGCTTGGCATACAAAATGCCGTGCTCATGACGGTAAGGATGATCTATCTCATAATCGGCTCATCCATAATGACACTTACCACGACACCCAATTCACTTACCGACGGCATGGAACG
>CAJOFN010000034.1 GCA_905233905.1 uncultured Lachnospiraceae bacterium | reverse complement strand
ACCTCACCCCATTGCCATCTCATGCTTGGCCACAAGATCATCCACTACAGATACAAGCCTCCCGATCTCAGGCTTTGTAAGCTGCGCGTCGGCTCCAAGCTCCTGACCCTTCTTGTATATTACGTCATTTATCATAGATGAGAAGATGATAACAGGAATCTGCTTCATAGTTTTATGCTCTTTTATAAGCTTGGTCAGTGTATGCCCGTCCATCTTGGGCATTTCAATGTCGGTAATGATACAGTGAACCTTTTTAAGAACATCACCCTCTTCGTCATATTCCTTAAGCTTCTCCCATGCCTCCTGACCGTTTTCATTGGGAATAAGGGTGGTATAGCCTGCCTTTACCAGACATTCCTGAATGAGCTTGGAAAGCATCTTTGAATCCTCAGCTAAAAGGATGGGCGATGCCGAGCGGTCCTTGCGCTCATACTCATCCATATCAGATACCTGTATGCCGGCTTCTGAATTGATGGTGGACATTATCCTTTCAAAATCAATGACCACCGTAAGATGCCCTTCTATCTTAACTACTCCCGTGGCAAGATCCGCTCCCCCTGCCTCGGCGGACGCGTCAGGCACATGGATATCCTCCCATGAAACCCTGTATATCCCCCTTATGGAATCAATATGAAAGGCTGTGGTAAGCTTGGAAAAGGAAGCTATGATGAACAAGCCCTTGTTCTCTCCGGGCGCAAAGGGCTCAAACCCCAGGCACCTCCGAAGGTCCACAACTGATATCATCTGCTCCCTGGGCATGAACAGCCCCTCCACATACGGATGTGTGTTTGGAATCGGTGTTACGGGATGCCAGGCTATTATCTCCTGGATCTTGGATACATTGATGCCGTAATGATGGTCTCCGACAATGAACTCCAACACCTCAAGCTCATTCATCCTGTCCCCAAAAATTATCTCACTCATAGTACATCTTCCCCATTGTCAAGTTCACACACTACCCCCGAATTATATACTCATAATATTTTAGCACAAAACCACCCCTGCCGCAACGAAACATTTGACTGTGTTTTGTCGTCGCGGAGATTGATCAAAACAAATAATCACAATAAGTTGCATATGACCCTAAACAATGATAAAATAGTCTCTGTATCTTTGTTTTCATGCGTTCGGGGGTGTGTATAATGGTAAAACGCATTACCGCTTTTTCAATCATCTTTTCATTATGCCTTTTACTGTCGTCTGTCTGCGTGTCTGCGCAGTCCATAAGCGACGGCAAGGATCACAATCCCATTACCCCGTACCATATTTTATGCCTTTGCTCCTACAACTACTCCTACTCTACTGTTCCTGAGCAGTTAAGCGGTCTTGTGGACGGTTTAGGCAGTCTTTCCTATGATATTGATTATGAGTTCATGGATTCCAAGAACTTTTATTCCTCATCCGATCTTAAGAAATTTTATGACTTCATAGATTATAAGATTTCCCATTCCTCCCACTATGACATAATAGTTTTGTCTGACGATAATGCCCTCCGCTTCTGGAAGAATTACCGCAGCAAGCTTTTTAAGGATATCCCCACGGTATTTTTAGGCATCAACAACGTAGCTGACGCGGAGGCCGCGGACCAGACGGAAGGCGTAACAGGCGTTGCCGAGGTTCCTGACTATGTTGAGAGCTACAAGCTCATGCACTCACTCTTTCCCAAGCGAACAAATGTCGTTGCCGTAGTGGACGGCTCCATCACCGGCCGCGGTGAATATGCCCTTTTCACCTCTACCTCCGGCGATTATCCTGAGTTTAAATATTCAGTGATCAATACCGCCGATTATTCACACAACGGTCTTATAGAGGCTCTTCACAAGCTTGATGACGACGACATAATCCTCTATCTTGATTTTTTGGAGGACGGAGACGGTACACTTTATACAGAGCGCTCCGCTTCTGCTCTTTTGTATGATAATGCGCCTGCCGTCCCCATCTTTCGTGTGTCCTCTGCCAACATCGGCTACGGTGTACTTGGCGGAATCGTATACTCCCATTATGACGCAGGCGTTATAGCCGGAGAAATGGTTGCAAAGATCGCTTCAGGCACTCCCATAGGGGATATCCCCATGGTCGAGACGCCTATAACCACATCCATCTTTGACCAGAACATAATGGATCAGTTCTCCATCAAAAGCACGCAGCTTCCGGAGGGCACCACCATAGTCAACGAGCATCCGTCCCTCATCAAGTTCTACCGCGAGAACACTCTTCTCGCCAACCTGATACTTCTCGTCATACTGCTCATGATCATTATCATAGGCATCCTTTTCATGAGCAATCGCAGGCGCGAGAAGCTTATCAACCAGGACTTTTTGACCCAGATGCCCAACAGGCTATATATCAACGCCAAGATCCAGCAGACCATCGACAAACGGGAGCCCTTCGGCCTCATTATGATGGACGTGGATCATTTCAAGACCATCAATGATACTTTAGGTCATCCCATTGGCGACGAGCTTCTTATAGAGGTCGCAAGGCGTCTCAAGAGATTAAGCTCAGGCCAGCTTCAGATCGCCCGTATCGGCGGAGACGAATTCAACGCCTTAATCCTTGGCAAGAACATCGCCAAGGCCGACGAGATCTGCAATACAATTCTTAAGGCAGTAAAAGAGGAATACAACCTTTCATCCGGTCCTCTTTCCATTACTGCCAGTATCGGCTGTGCCCTTTATCCCAATCATACCGATGATCCCACCAGGGTCATGAGCTATGCCGATGCCGCTCTTTACGAAGTAAAAGAGCGTGGAAGAAACGGTTATCAACTGTTTCATCCCACGCTCGCCAAGCACTTATTTAAAAATTATTGATTTTTAATTTTATTTCTTAACTACAGTTTCCTTAACCGTAAAGGTACCGTCATCGTTCATATCGTAGAAGCCCTTGTCCACAAGCTCTTCTACAAGGTTGTCCTTTGTGATTGCCAGTGGTGTGAGCAGGAAGGATTTCATATACTCCGTGCCGTTTGAATAGCGGTCGTCCGCGTATACCACATCAAAATCCCATCCGGCTTTCTTGATAAGGCTCTCGTCTATCTCTTCACCGTTCATAAAAGCAACAGTAACATCATACATGGCCTGGGTCTCATGTGGCAGGCACTTATATACTGTCATGGTTTGTCTGCCGTCCATGATGTTCTTTAAGTTGTCAACATCACCGTCCTGGCCTGTAAGAAGAACCTGATTCTTTCCGGTGTAGCTGTCCCTTATGGCGTCCGCCACGCCGATAGCCGCTGTATCGTTGGCGCAGAGTACGGCGTCAAGGGGTGTGCCGTCTGAATAATATGAGGTAATTATGTTTGTCATGCGCTCATTCGCAAGCTCTGTGGACCACTGGAAGGTCTCAGTCTCCTGATAACCGGTCTCCCCGGAAACCACCTCCAGCTTACCGCTGTCCAGATAAGGCTGAAGCACGTTCATAGCGCCATAGTAGTAACCGTCCGCATTCTTGTCATTGGAATCACCGGAAACTATCTCCATGTGATATATCTCATCGTTCTCCTTGTCAAGATCAAGGCTGTCCCTGATATGCTCGCCCTCAAGCTGACCTACCATGTCATTGTCAAAGGATACATAATACTCCACAGAATCACTGTCGATTATCCGGTCATAGGCTATTACCGGAATCTCGGCGGCCTTGGCTTCCTCCAGCACATCTGTAAGCTCCGTACCCTTAACCGCTGCAATAAGGAGAATGTCTACTCCGTCATTTACCAGGTCATGTATATCCTGCTGCTGGGTATCGATTTTATTATCTGCCCATTTAATATCTACTGTATAGCCCGCAGCTTCAAAGTTATCCTTGAGATAGTTGCCATCCTGGTTCCATCTGGGAAGATGCTCTGCCGGCATTGATATGCCAACGATCTCCTCACCATCAATGGCATGATTCTGCGCAGCTTCGGAAAGCTCAATTTCAGAGCTTACGCCCTCTTCCTTCTCCTCCGCCGTCTCTTCGGCAGCTTCCTTTGAAGAATCTGACGAATAGCCCGAGCCTCCTCCGGTACAGCCTCCTGCCCCGACTGCTAAAACTGCCGCAAGCATGATTGATACGATTTTTTTCTTCATACTTTCCCCCTCCATTGTTTGTTAGCTGGCTTCCTCGAATTCGGAAAGCCTTTTAGCCTGGTCAGCAGATATCAGCGCATCCAATATCTCCTGTATATCACCGTCCATAACCCTTTCCAGCTTGTACAGGGTAAGATTGATCCTGTGATCCGTAACCCTGCCCTGCGGAAAGTTATATGTTCTTATCTTTTCTGACCGGTCACCGGTTCCTATCTGGGAAAGCCTCTGGGCGGATGCCTCTGCCTGCCGCCTTTGCAGCTCCAGATCATAAAGCTTGGTGCGCAGAAGGGCAAATGCCTTGTTCTTGTTCTGAAGCTGCGACTTCTCTGTCTGGGAATATATTACTATATTTTCAGGGAAATAGGTCAGCCTTACCGCAGAATCCGTGGTATTTACGCACTGTCCGCCGTTTCCGGATGCCCTCATAACATCTATCCTGTAATCGTTTTCGCTGATCTCGCCTATATCCACTTCCTCCGCCTCGGGCATTACTGCCACGGTCACGGTAGAGGTATGTATCCTTCCGCCGGATTCTGTCTCCGGCACGCGCTGTACCCTGTGTACTCCAGATTCATATTTGAGTACGGAATACGCGCCGTTACCTGTAACCATGAAATTAACCTTTTTCATGCCGCCGATCCCTGTCTCTTCGGATTCGATCAGCTCAACCCGCCATCCGCTGCTTTCCGCGTAATGCACATACATCCTGTACAGCTCCGCCGCGAAAAGCGCGGCCTCATCTCCGCCTGCTCCGGCACGGATCTCTACAACAACGTTCTTTCCATCATCAGGGTCTTTGGGAAGAAGAAGGATCTTAAGGGTCTGTTCAAGCTCTGCCGCCCTCGCCTTGGAGGAAGATAATTCTTCTTTTAACATCTCCCTCATATCCTCATCGTTTTCCTCTTCTAAAAGCTCCAGGGATTCATCTATTGCCTGATGACACGCTTTGTATTCCTTGTAAGCCTCCACAATGGGAACAAGATCACTCTGCTCCTTCATGAGTCTGCCAAATCTCTTGCTGTCATTTGCCACATCAGGCTCCGACAGCATCCCCATCAGCTCCTGATAGTGCATCATAAGATCTTCTAATTTATCAAACATATATTACCTCAAATACCTTGCACTTATAACCCTGTCATTATGGGAGTAATCCTTATATGAGCGTATATCACAAAAGCCCGCGTCAAACAGCAGGGATTCTACTGCTTCTTTCTGTCCAATGCCTATCTCAAAGAGCAGCCTTCCGCCGTCATTGAGATGCCTGGGCGCGTCCTTGACTATCCTTCGGTAAAAGAGAAGCCCGTCATCACTGCCGTCAAGCGCCCTTAAAGGCTCAAAATCCCTTACCTCAGGCATCAGACTGCTTATCACCCTGCTTGGAATATAAGGAGGATTCGATACTATCATATCAAAGCCCATATCCCAAACAGGTCTAAACAGATCTCCCTGTAATAGCCTGGGATGAACAAAGTTCTTTTTCGCGTTTGCCGCTGCTACCTTAAGGGCATCATCTGATATGTCAACTCCAAAGCCTTCTATCTCCTGACCCATGTGCATAAGACATATGAGAATACATCCACTGCCGGTACAAAGGTCAAGCAGCCTTTCGCCCTGGTTTAGCTGTTTATGCGCCTGTTCCACAAGACATTCCGTATCCTGCCTGGGACTTAATACATGCTCATTTACGATAAAATCAAGCCCCATAAACCCGGTATGTCCTAATATCTGCTGCAGGGGCTTTCTCGTTTCCCGCCGAGATAAAAGCCTATCATAAGCTGCTGTCCCTTCATCCTCCGCCTCACATTTAAGCTTCATAAGGTAATCCTTGCGGTTTAGGGAAAAAGCAAAGGACATAAGCTCCCAGGCATCCACCTGCGGATCAGGCACCCCGGCCTGTTCTAATCTTTTTGTACCCTCTGTCAGTAAGCTCTGATAATTCATCTGTAAAAAAAGAAATCACAAGTACGAAAGCTGTAATTATTATTTCACAGCCCGAACTTGTGATCTCATAGGGTCCTTCTATTAAGCTATTGAGCGATCCCGTACTTGCGGTTGAACTTATCGATCCGGCCTCTTGCCTGAGCCTGCTTCTGCTGTCCCGTATAGAACGGATGACATTTTGAACAGATTTCCACGTGGATATTCTCTTTTGTTGAACCGGTTACGAATGTATTGCCACAGTTACAGGTCACGGTAGCCTGATAATAATCCGGATGTATACCCTGTCTCATAGTGCTCACCTCCCGTAAAACATAACTCACCACACTATACCACACACCGGTATTTAGTGCAAGTATTATTTTTGGTAACTGTTCATTCACTGAACAGTTACCATTTTTTCACCTGGAATTAATGTAATTAACAAGCCCCTCTGAGTCTATAATCCTCTGCATGAATTCAGGGAATGCCTGCCCCTGATAGGTCTGACCTTTGGTATGGTTCGTGATGATCCCGGTATCGAAGTCCACACTCACCTCATCTCCGTCGGATATGCCGGCAGCAGCTTCCTTACACTCAATTATAGGAAGCCCTATATTAATTGAATTACGATAGAATATCCTTGCAAAAGTCTCTGCTATCACGCAGGATATACCACTCGCCTTTATGGCTATGGGGGCATGCTCCCTTGATGAGCCGCAGCCGAAGTTCTTATCCGCAACGATAAGATCGCCTTCCTTTGCCTTGCTTACAAACTCCTTATCTATATCCTCCATGCAATGCTCCGCCAGCTCCTTTGGATCGGAAGTATTCAGATATCTGGCGGGGATGATCACATCCGTATCGACATTGTCACCATATTTATGTACTCTGCCATGTGCTGATTTCATAGCGATTCACCTCTTTTTAAATATTGATTATAAAAATGCCAGCTCTTTAGGCTACCTTGCCGGGATCGGTAAGCTTTCCTGTAAGAGCGCTTGCCGCGGCAACAGCGGGACTTGCAAGATATATTTTCGAGTCTACATGCCCCATCCTGCCTACAAAGTTGCGGTTGGTGGTAGATACACAGCTTTCCCCGGCAGCAAGAATTCCCATATAGCCTCCCAGACATGGACCGCAGGTAGGTGTGGATACAATGGCGCCGGCTTCCACAAAGGTCTTAAGATAACCCTTTTCCATTGCCTCCAAATATACGGTCTGGGTTGCAGGGATAACTATCACTCTGATCCCCTCTGCAACCTTTTTGCCCTCCATTATCCCGGCCGCTGCCGCAAGGTCTGATATACGCCCGTTGGTACAGGAGCCTATCACCACCTGATCTATCTTTACATCACCCGCGTCGTCTATGGTCTTTGTATTCTCCGGCAGATGAGGGAAAGCAACCGTAGGTCTTAACGCGGAAAGATCAATGGTATACTCCTCATCGTATTCTGCATCATCGTCAGCCTCATATACCTTATATTCTCTGTCCGAATGTGCCTTCATATACTCGACGCATGCCTCATCTACAGGGAAAATACCGTTCTTTCCTCCTGCCTCTATTGCCATATTAGCTATGGTAAAGCGGTCGTCCATGGACAGATGCTTTATGCCGTCTCCTGTAAATTCCATTGACTTGTACAAAGCCCCGTCTACACCTATGAGCCCGATAATATGCAGTATAACATCCTTGCCGCTCACATATTTCTGAGGCTTTCCCGTAAGGATGAACTTGATGGCGGAAGGCACCTTAAACCATGCCTTTCCGGTTGCCATGCCCGCTCCCATATCCGTTGAGCCGACGCCGGTTGAAAAGGCTCCCAGGGCTCCGTAGGTACAGGTATGTGAATCAGCTCCGATCACCACGTCACCTGCTACAGTAAGTCCCTTTTCAGGCAAAAGGGCATGCTCTATACCCATCTGCCCCACATCATAATAATGACTGATGCAGTGCCTGCAGGCAAACTCCCTTACCTCCTTTGTATGCTCCGCTGACTTAATATCCTTGTTAGGCACGAAATGATCCATGACAAGGGCTATCTTGTCCTTGTCCCATACTCCGTCAACCTTCATTTTGTCCATTTCGTGGATTGCAACCGGAGAAGTTATATCGTTGCCCAGGACAAGATCCAGGTCAGCCTCTATAAGCTGCCCTGCGGCTACAGCTTCAAGCCCTGCATGCGCCGCAAGGATCTTCTGTGTCATTGTCATTCCCATAAGCTGTTATTCCTCCTCTTCTCTTCGCAGCCATGTCTTACCGTATTTCCCGTATTCCTTCACATATCGGTATTTCTTTGAGCTGCCGGATTCGTCTGCGCCCATCTCTTTGAGCTTTTTTAAATGTTCATTTATTCTTTCCTCAGAAACCGGAAAATCCAGTTTCTCCTGTATCTGCTTGGGAGTATACCCCAGATCGTTCAGATGCTTTATTGCTCTGCCGCAGGCAGCATCAAAGGAAAAATCCTCTAATGCTTCTCTGAATAATTTATTCATATACCCTGGTATACGAGAAGCGCATTTACCATGGTTTCGTAAACGAAACCATGGTCGTCCGGCTGTCGCCGGACTTCACAGTAAACAGGGTTTCGCCCCTGGATGCAAGCATCCATGAACAAAACCCTGCTTCCTTCAAGTGCTTCTCGTAGCTTACGCTCTAATTGTTGATCAGCTTATCATCTTCATTGTTCCAGCTATAAAGCTTGCGGATCTGCTCGCCTACCTTCTCAGCGGGATGCTCGGATGCAAGCTTCCTCATTGCCTTGAAGTGTACCTGACGGCCTGCGGATGACATATCTGTTAAGAATTCCTTTGCGAAGCTTCCGTCCTGAATGTCCTTAAGGATCTGCCTCATGGCCTTCTTGGTATCCTCAGTAATGATCTTGGGGCCTGTTACATAATCACCGTACTCTGCCGTATTGGATATAGAGTATCTCATTCCTGCAAAGCCTGACTGATAGATAAGATCTACGATAAGCTTCATCTCGTGGATACACTCAAAGTAAGCGTTCCTGGGATCATAGCCTGCTTCACAGAGAGTCTCAAAGCCTGCCTGCATAAGAGCGCAGACACCGCCGCAGAGTACAGCCTGTTCTCCAAAGAGGTCTGTCTCAGTCTCTGTACGGTAGGTTGTCTCAAGCAGTCCTGCTCTTGCGCCGCCGATAGCAAGTCCGTAAGCCTTTGCGATATCCCATGCCTTGCCTGTAGCATCCTGCTCAACAGCGATAAGACAGGGGGTACCCTTGCCCTCCTGATACTCGCTGCGAACGGTATGTCCGGGAGCTTTGGGGGCTATCATGGTAACGTCTACATTTGCGGGAGGCTTGATGCAACCGAAGTGGATGTTAAAGCCATGGGCAAACATGAGCATATTGCCCTCGCTTAAGTTGGGCTCGATATCCTTTTTGTACATATCAGCCTGAAGCTCATCGTTGATAAGGATCATGATAATATCAGCCTTCTTTGCTGCCTCCGCGGCTGTAAATACCTCAAAGCCCTGCTCCTCGGCCCTCTTCCAGGACTTAGAGCCCTCATACAGTCCTATAATAACATTACAGCCTGACTCCTTTGCGTTAAGCGCATGAGCATGTCCCTGACTGCCATACCCGATAATGGCAATGGTCTTCCCATCCAGATATGAAAGGTCACAATCTTCCTGGTAAAAAATTCTTGCTTCTGACATTTTTTCCTCCTTATGTCACTTAATTATAGTAATAGCTTCCAGATTCACGCCAAAAGTCTCCAGCTTGGCTGCAGATTCGGCAATCTTGTAATCCAATGTTGGATTTGGATTTCCACCATTATCTCTCTTTATCAACTGAAGATCACAATATTTCTCTATCTCTTTTTCTTTCATTTCCTCTAAAGTCATATTCTCTCTCCTTGCTCATTTATCAGGATAACATCATCAGCTCTTCTCGACAGGCCTGTAAGCCCTGTCCTCGCCAGCTCCAAAATCTCATAATCAACCATGATATTCTCGAGGAATGAATCGAGCTTGTCTGTGTTACCGGTAACCTCCACAACTACAGAATCCGGAGTCTCATCCACCGTCTTGCCATGAAAATGCTCTATCATATCATGCAGCGTGAAAATTGACTTTCTCTCCTTCGGAGGCTTTGCCGAGATCTTGACCAGCATAAGCTCTCTTGTAACGGATGCATGCGGTTCCAGTATCTTGACATCCACAACATCACAGAGCTTTGCAACCTGCTTCTCGATCTGCTCTAATAAGAGCTCGTCTCCCGAAGTAACTATTGTGATCCTGGTAAACCGTGGATCGGCAGTAACGCCGGCCGAAATAGAGTCTATATTGTAGCCTCTCCGTGAAAACAGACCGGATACATGGGACAGCAAACCTGATGTATTCTCCACCAATATAGATAATACCTGTCTCCTCACGCTTTCTTCCTCCCATGTACTCCTTTTGAAAACACCGCTTTATTGTAGCACTTTGATAAAGTTTGTCAATGATACTGCGTAAAAAGGTCTCAAATTATGCGGTCACGCAACAATCTGAGACCTTTATTACCTTCAAGCTTATTTGCCGCACAAAGCAAACTCACCCCTTGCAGGCAGTAACAAGAATATCCACACAGGTATCAATGCCAAGAGCCCCGGAATTTAAGACCAGATCAAAATACTCCGGCGTCCCCCACTTCGCATTGGCATGGGTGGTAAAGTATTTATCACGCCTTACGTCGAATTTATGCATAATGCTGTCCACATTCTCCGGCGCAGCCTTCTCCACATTGATCGCCCTGTCCCTGCGGAATGAGGTGTCTGCCGTAATAAACACCTTAAGGCACTTGCGATCCTTTAATATCTCGCTGGCACACCTTCCGATAAAGATGCATCCCGGCTCCTTTGCCGCGTCTGTGATTATCTCCCGTTCCGTGTTGAATATCTGTTCCTCTAACGGCAGATATTTATTTCCGGGAACCTTAAAAGGCGTCTTCACAGGAACCTGCTCATCCATCTGGGATATCATGTTATACGGCATATTCAACCGCTTGCAGGTCTCCACCAACACATTATGATCATAAAGACGGTAGCTTAGCTTTTTTGAGAGCGCTGTAGCTATCTCATGCCCGCCGCTTGCATAGCTTCGCTCAATGGTAATGTACTCGTACATAAGATCCCCCCTTTTCATTAATGATACGATTTTTTTCATTATATCACATTTCTTAACCTGTGTTTCATTACTGAAAGGTTTTTCTATCTTTTGCACACAAATTCAGCGATCATCCATCACTGGCACCCAGAGCATTCCTGAATACAACAACCCTGGCTGCCAGTGATGGATGATCGCTGATCTGTACTCTCAAATATAGTGGACCAGGCGGGAATCGAACCCGCGTCCAAAAACCCATCCCCCGTCCTTCTACGAGCGTAGTCTGCTATTTACATTCCCTTACATTTCCAGAAGCAGACATCCAAAAATGCTTGGTAGCCCCAAAATACGCCCATATTAGCCGGGACAGGCAAATATGTCGTTTCCCATCTGATCGAAGCCCGGATCTGAAGGGATGGGTACCCTCAGGCGGACTGCTGCTTTAAATTAGGCAGCTGCTAAGAAATAATCATCTTCAGCATTTATATTTAAGTTTGGAATTTAACGCATCCCCTGCGGCTCGCTTCTCCGGGTTCCAGGATTCCTGTCGAAACCTTTACTGGCCCAAAGTATAAATCATCTTAAGTTCCTAACCTTAAACTCTCTTTCAGCCTCCCTTCTCTGATCCTTTTTGGCGATATCCGCCCTCTTGTCATACAGCTTCTTTCCCCTTGCCAGGGCTATCTTAAGCTTCACAAGGCTTCCCGAAAAATAAACCTCCACAGGGATCAGCGTATAGCCCTGCTGTGATATCTGTCCCGTAAGCCGTCTTATCTCCTGCCTGTGCAAAAGCAGCTTCCTTGGACGGATGGGGTCCTTGTTCATGATGTTGCCCATTTCATAAGGCGGTATGTGCATCTGGTAAATAACAGCCTCACCGTTATCTATGCGGATGAAAGCCTCCCTGAGAGAGCATCTGCCCATACGCAGGGACTTTACCTCAGTACCTGTTAGGCAGATCCCGGCCTCATAAATATCCTCAAAAAAGTAGTCATGAGAGGCTTTTTTATTTCTTGCGATAAGCTTTATGTTTTTTTGAGCCATGACTGTGCCTCTTTTTCCTGTCAGCTTGAACCTTCGGCCGTTCTTCCCTTGGCAGGGTCAGTGAGAAATCCAACATCCCACTGTCTTTATCGGCATACTCCACCCGGATATTTACAACATCTCCCAAACGAAAACGTCTTCCGCTGTGCCGTCCCACTACCTCATAGCTTTCCGGCGCGTAATCGTAATAGTCATCTGTCATGAGCCGCATGGGAACCAATCCCTCAATGGTATTCTCAAGCTCCACATATATCCCCCATGCTGTAACACCTGATACCCTGCCGGAGTATCTCTGTCCCACATGGTCAGACATGTATTCGATCATCTTGAGCTTGCAGACATCCCTCTCAAGGCTTTCAGCCCTTCTCTCTGAAATACTGTTGTCATTGGTAAGCTCAGGCAGTATCTCCTCATAAAACTTGCGTTTCTTTTTCTTGAGCTTCCCTTTTAATTCTTCTTTTAATATCCTGTGTATCATCAGATCAGGGTACCGTCTTATAGGAGAAGTAAAATGGGTATAGTATTCTGCCGCAAGTCCGAAATGCCCCTCGTTGGAGGGTCCGTACTCCGCCCTCTGCATGGAGCGAAGCACCAGAGTGGATATGAAATCCTCCTCCGGCAGTCCATGTATCCTTTCAAGAAGTGCCTGAATATCCTTGGGCGTGACCTTTTTCTTTACCCTTTCCATAGGAATTCCCAGGGATCTGACAACCTTCCTTAATGCAATAAGCTTTTCGCTGTCAGGATCCACATGGTTCCTGTAGATAAAAGGGATCTTCCTTTTACAAAATTCCTTTGCCACTGTTTCGTTAGCGGAAAGCATAAAATCCTCTATCATCCGCTGTGAAAAGCCTCTCTGCTCCACCACAACATCCCTGGTCCTGCCCTTTTCATCTATCTTCAGCTTTGCCTCGGGAAACTCAAAATCCACAGCTCCCCTCTTCTTCCTGCGGGCACGTATACGCATGGCAAGATCCTGCATCAGGTAGAAATCTCCCAGCATATCCGCGTATTTTACGCAAAGCCTGCGGTCTCCGTGGTCTAATATCTCATTGACATCATTATAGGTCATCCGATGCCTTACACAGATGACAGATTCAAATATATCATAGGATACAACGCGCCCCTTGGGATTGATGCGCATCACACAGCTTATGGCAAGCCTCGGTTCCTGCTCCTTGAGGGAGCACATATCATTGCACAGCTCCTCAGGAAGCATGGGAATGACACGATCCGGCAGATAGATGCTGGTGCCCCGGACCCTTGCCTCTTTATCAAGGGCACTGCCTTCTGTGACATAATGTGAAACATCGGCAATATGTACACCTAAGATATAATCCTCTCCCTCACGCCTTATGGAAACAGCGTCGTCAAAATCCTTTGTGTCATCCCCGTCAATGGTAACACAAGCCTGGGAAGTAAGATCGACCCTGCCCTTTAAGTCCTTTTTTGTGAGCTTCTTTGAGACCCTGCCGGCCTCTTCGAGAACCTCCCCCGGAAAATCAACAGGCACTCCATAGCGCCTTATCACAGAGTAAATATCCACTCCCGGATCATCTGCAAAGCCAAGCACCTCTGATACCTGTCCCCGGGGAAGAGCATCCCTCCAGCCATAAGATGTAACAAGACATTCCACCTTCTGGCCGTCCAAAGCGCTCCTTACGGAATCCGCGGGTATCTCAACCTCTCTGGGAAGCCTCGGATCATCGGGCACTACTATTCCGCTCTTTTTCTTTTTCTTAAATGTACCTATAATACTCTCATTAGCCCGTTCTTTAACGGATACTATCTTAGCGTTCCTTTTCTCACCTTCTGTTGACTTCAAAAGCTCTATCTCAACGGTGTCCATGTTAAAGGCATTGCTGATATGTTCAGAGCTTATATAAAAATCCTCTTCTTCTCCCTCAACCGTCACGAACCCAAAACCCTTGGGATTCATCCTGAATAAACCTGTAAGCTTTGCTCCTATGATGTCTACCTTCCTTTCACTAAAAAACCTTTAAAGAAAACACAAGACCACCGGATAAACGGTGGTCCTGATAAAATACCATGTCGTATTATAAGCTCCCTATGCATAGAACACTTGCAAGTATGAAGAACAGTACCACCAGTACTGCCGTCACTCTGACGAGCATGCCTTCACGGGAACGCCCCTTGTTCTTGCTCCAATAGCTGTTGTCTATGCTCTGACCACCCAGGGAACCAAGACCTGCCTGCTTACCCTCCTGTGACAGTATGATAACTGTCAGGATAATACTTATGATCGTAAAAGCCACCATGAGTAATGTTTTTACCATGTCAAAACCTCACTAAGCACTCGTTTCTCAAAACAACAGCGACAATTATACCACAACAGATAATCCTTTGCAAGTCTTTTTAGAAGGAATGTCCTCCTCCGGAGGGACCTCCGCCTCCACCGCCGGAGAATCCGCCTCCGCCACCGGATGAGCTTGAGCTCTTGATGGGATCGTATATTTTGTCCTCATTTACGAGAGAAAACGCCACTCCCGATACTATAGCCGCAAGCAAAGCTTCATCAAGTCCTGCTATAACTTCGTGCTTCTCCTCAGGAAGCGTGGCAAATGTCAGCCCAAAGGTACAAAGCAGCGCTATGGCAAATGCCAGGAAGAAGTTGCCAATATATACCATGGGCTCTAAAATATCTCCGCCGGAAAGCAGGGTTGCCTCCTGCTTTAAAGCCTTGGCAGCGCAGGCGTAATATGCGCCCATCCTTGCCTGTCTGTAGATATTGTCGGTAATGGAAAGAGCCTTTTTGGCAGGTATTTCCTCCTTCATTTTACCGTCAGTGCATAAATATATTTTCCTGGGGTCCATATTTATCAGAAAAACAGTAGTATCTGATCCTCTGCCAAAGGTGTTTATGGAAGTATCCTTGGCATAGCCCTCGTAATCAGCTTCCCTTGCGGTCGCGATTATCACATTGCCGTATTTCAGGACACCGGCAGCGCTGTTCATGAAATCCTGGATCTCCGCCTCGGAAAACAGCTTTTCATTATCCATTACTATAAGGGTATTGCCGCTGTCTTGAGAGGTATACACAAGGTCAACATTAGGAGAACCCTCATCACCGCTGCCATTGGCATCCTCTGCCGCAGTCTCCTGCGCAGGCTCGTCGCCAAGAGGGGCTTCAAGCTCATCTGATGCCAGGCAGACAGACGCTCCTGCAAATACACCCGAAGCAGACATCAGGATCACAAGCGCCAGCGCCAGTAAAGGCTTTATCCATTTAAGCATCAATATCCTCTTAACCTCTTGCACGATGATCACCTCCTTTGTGAGTATCAAACTCAGGCAATCTTCTGGTAGACAGCAGATTCCGCATCCCTAAAACCGTTATAAGAGATAGGGCTGCCGCTGCCATGGCAAGGGTAGTTATCCCGTAATACCAGAAATCTGAAACAGGATTTAACACTACTACAATAAGCCCTAAAACACCCGCTATCATTGAAAGCAGCGGTGCAGGGAAAAGCTCTGTTCCCTCCTTCTTTGCAAAATCAGGCTTTCTCCTAAGATAAACCAGAAATGCCCACAGGGAAATCAGTATAGTGCCAATCTCAAGCGCCACAAACCCAAAAAACAGAAATACAAGAAACAGAATAATGGGGATCACTAATCCACCAATGATAATTGTCCTGATTATCCTGCCCTTGCTGCCCGAACCATCTTTATCATTCTTTTTCTTATTATTGCCCTTTGCCTGGCCAGGCGCTCCCTCAAAGGAGCTCTCACGATTTAATATCCTCTCTGTAAGGATCGAAAAGATAAAGGATGCCGCCATGGAAAGCACCATGGCTATCAGCACATCTGTCTGGGGCGTAGGTGCCAGGAAAAACGAGCATGCAATGTAAAATATTACCGTAAGTATTCCCGTGATCCCAAAAAACTTGCCGAAATCCACCGGCAGATCCACAAATACCCTTCCGGTCTGACCGTTTACGGCAGTATAAGCCACTCTGTTACCGCTCCGGTATGACATGAACCATACCGGAAACAGCGCAAGATGCTTTTCTGATATAGCTCCGCCAAACTCTTCATTGCCACGGGGACCGTTATCAGTCCTTACGCCCTGGGTCTTTCCGTTTATGACCTTTTCAGTCTGCTCTGCAGCTTCAGTCAGGGCAAAATCAGCATAATCCTCCCAGCTGGTATCAGCTACATCTCCATAGAAGCCTTCCATATATCCGGAATCAAATTCCTTTTCATCTCCGGGCTCAAACGGAGCTATTGCCAGTCCTATCTCATCCTCAAAGGAATTGGAGGCGTCATGCTGAATACTCTTAATATCATCGAACTATGCGGTAATCCCCGCTCCTGTGCTCATCCCTGTACTGCCGCTCTACATGCGCCTTCTGATGAACGGTATAATCCCAGTAGGGCATGTATATCCCGCGAAACTCCAGATTTGCGTCGCTCTTGGAAAGATCACCGGGCGAAAAGAGATAACTCTTAACATGCTCCCTGAACTTTTTTGCACATTCTTCTTTAGTCAGCTTAAAGGGTACAATGGTCTTGGGAGCCTTTTCCTCGGACATTCTCCCCTGAAGCTGGACCGAGGCTCCGCAGAACGAGCAGAAGCCCGCTGCCGTTTCAGAAGTAGACCACACAGAACCGCCGCATTGAGGACAGGTAAATATCATGGCGTCCATGCTATCGTCTGCCTTTGCCATACTCTTGTCGGCTATCTCACCTACAGCAAATTTGCTGCTGCAGCTTGGGCATTTCAAGCCCTGGGATGGTATATCAAAAACAAGGCCGCCCCCGCAATTAGGACATGCTCTCATACTTTACCACCTCCCTATCCGACTTTATTGCCGCAGTTGGGGCAGAAAGCCGCTCCTACAGGAAGCGCTGTTCCGCACTTGACACAGAATCCGCCACCGCCTGCTCCTGCCTGTGCGCCGGCAGCCATGCCGGCACCTGCAGGATTATTCTGGGGTGCAACAAAGCTGCGCCATGGAAGCGCCTGCCTGCGCGCCTACGAACATCCCCGCCATTCCGGCAGCCCCGCCGCCTTCGCGAAGACCGTCTGCCATGGCAACCTGCTGGTAAGCAGCAATATTGTTGCCAAGAAGACCGATGCCTGCAGCCTGCTCCAGCTTTTCCTGTACACTTTCGGGATAGGAAAGGCTCATTACCTTAAAGTCCCTGATCCTGATACCGTACTTTGAAGTCTCGGCATCAACCTCCGGAAGGATCTCCCCTGAAATACCGGCTGCCTCTGCCTGAAGATTGCGGATGGTACCTGAACGCTGTGAGATATGGACCATAAGGGACTGCTCTATGGTTCCAAGAAGCCTCTCCCGCAGATCCTCGACTGTGAATTCACTTACATCACCCGCGATCTGCTCTACTAACAGAGGATACTGCTCAGGGTCAACATGGCAGACAAAATTACCGTTGGCGCGTACAGGTATTCCTCCGGGAAGGCCGGGGAATTCGATGTTTATGGGACTTCTTGTTCCCCAGTTCTGAAGGATATCCTTGGTATTAACGAACAGAGCCTCCACGCGTCTTCCGGTATCAAATCCAAATTTAATTCCTGCTATGGTTGACAAGAACGGAATAATATCAGACTCAACATTGTAACGGCCGTCCTTGGTGAACACTCCTGCCACCTCTCCGTTAGCAATGATGAGCACATCTTGGCCGGGGCGGACTATACATACAGAGCCCTTCTTTAACTCAACATTGTCAAATCTGTGGAACAGCGCTCCCTCAGCGGGATCTGCCCACTCAATAACTGAACTGAACTGCTTACTTTTAAGAATTGGCATAAGCTTGTTTCCTCCCTCTTTAAAGATAACTACAAACTCCAACAACAATTTCCAAAGAATTATATATCATCTTTGCCTAAGGTGCAAACATATGTTACTATATAGCGGAATCAAGTATAAATCACTTTATGGGAACGACCAAATATGCCTTCAAACTATCGTCATTGGGAGCGGTTGGACAATACCGCCAATGTTTTTCCGGTTATCGCCGGCGAAGAGATGACCAATACCTACCGCATTGAGACGGTTCTGAATGAGACAGTGGACCCTGCGCTTCTGCAGCAGGCAGTTGACATGGTTCTTTCCAGGTTTCCGGGTTTTGACCTGCGGATGCGAAGCGGCATATTCTGGTACTACATGGAGGAGAACGGCAAGCCCGCTCCCCGGGTCATCGAAGAGGATGACTACCCGTGCCGCTACATCAACCGCAACAAGAACAACAGCTACATGTTCAGGGTCACCTACTACAAGCAGCGGATCAATCTTGAGGTTTTCCATGCCCTGGCGGATGGCACAGGGGGCTTTGCCTTTATGCGTGAGCTCTGCTATCAGTACCTCAGGCTTGCCCACCCCTCTCTCCGTGACCGGATGGGAGATAATTTCAGTCCCGAAACCTCCTTAAACCGCGAGGACAGCTTCCGCGCCAATTTCAAAAAACGCGCCACAAGCTCCTACAAGGTCAAACGGGCTTTTTTGCTTTCCGGTGACAAGCTTCCAATGCAAGGCTTTGGGGTGATACATGGCATGATGAGCGTCGATGAGCTTAAGGCAGCCGCCAAAAGCTACGGCGCAAGCATCAATGAATACCTGGTTGCCGCGTTTGTCTACAGCACCTACAACCGCTACGGCATGAGTGTTTCTGACAAGCGCCCCATCCGCGTGGCAGTTCCCGTCAATCTGCGCCCCTTCTACGGTTCCATAACCACCAAGAATTTCTTTGTTATGGTATCCGCGGAATTTGCTCCCGAGGAGCGCGGCAAATACTATCCTTTTGCCGAGATCTGCCAGATAATAAGGGACAGCCTCAAAAGCCAGATCACAAGAGAGCATCTGGAGGAGATATTTTCATACAATGTAGGCAATGAGGATTTTCTGGTAGCCAGGGCAGTCCCTCTGCCCATCAAGAACATAGTTATCAGGCTGATATATACCAAATCCGCCCTTGCCAACACCACAACCCTTACAAACGTCGGAAATATCACGGTTCTGGACGAATACAGGTCCTATATTAAGATGTTTCGCGGATTCATCCCCTTTTCAAAGGGACAGGAAATGAAGGTCACGGTAATGTCCTATTCCGGTACACTTGCCTGTACCATTACCTCGGCCTATACAGATACCTCGATTCCAAAGGATATGTTCAGACAGATCGCGTCTGACGGAGTTGAAATAAACGTAGAAACTAACGGAGTATTTAAATGAGCAGATGCCACCACTGTGGGATAACAATTTCAGATGTAACCCAGACCTGCCCCTTATGCAAAGGAGTGGTTGAGATCAGCGGCGATACCGGAGATACCTACCCGGACATCCCGCAGCTTCGTAAAAAGCTTGCCATCGTAAGGCGTGGTGTGGTCTTTGCCTGTCTGGTAGCGATTGCGCTCATGATATTCATAGATTACCATACCTCGGATGGCCTTGGCTGGAGCATGATCGCAGCAGGTGGAACCCTGCTGGGACTGGTCACCTTTATCCTTATGACAGATCCCAACGCAGGCTACCGCAACAGAAGCCTTATCACAATCGCCCTTTCGGTGGCATATATAATCATGATCGATTATGTTACAGGCTTTAGGGGCTGGTCTGTAAACTTTGTCATTCCGGGAGTTATATTTTTATTTAATCTTTCCCTGCTGATACTGATGTTCTTTAACAAGCGGAGCTGGTACAGCTACCTTATATACCAGATACTTGCCATTTTGGCAGGCGCAGTTCCCATAATACTTATCTACATGCATATAGTGACCTTCCCGGTCCTGTCAGAGCTTGCCTTCGGCTCCAGCGTTTTCCTGTTCATAGGGACACTGCTCTTTGGGGGCAGGATGGCTCTCGATGAACTTCAAAGAAGATTCTATATCGGATAAGCTCAGATATTCCTGTAATTCATTGCAAA
>CAJOFN010000033.1 GCA_905233905.1 uncultured Lachnospiraceae bacterium | reverse complement strand
CAGGGCGCAGTCCCAAAGCTTTCACCGCCGGGCACCGACGAAAAGTCCATAAAGCCGTACATGTTCAGACGGTAGTTGATAGTTAACATAATAATATCGAGTCAAAAAAAATTATTGCTGATTTTTCCGCCGCTTTCAAGAGGGGTTTCCAGAACGGTTCTCTCCATTGGGTCCGATATACTGTGATCCGCCAAATCCAAGGATCAGCATAAATATGGGGTGAAGGAGGATAAGCCCTATCGCAAAGCCCACGCCATGCCCGTAAGATATGGAAAGCTTATAATTCTCCATGATATTGATGACCAAAAGCGCCATTCCTACAGCCCATGCAACCGCAGCCATTATCCCGGTAGCATTTATGAGACATAATGAGACAACGGTAAGCGCCAGCATGATCCAGTACATAGTGCCGCTCCAGGTGATCTTGTACTGTGTGTAATAGTTGTAGATGGGAATGAGGCATTTCCACCCCGGCTCACCAGCTTTGGTAAATAATCTCCACTGTGCTATCACCTGGAGAATGTACCATACCAGTCCAAAAACAAGCAGCGCGCCTATTGTGCCTGCAAGCGCAAGGCCTAAGATACCTGCTTCCTCATCAGAAAGGGAGTTGAGGGCATTTTCAAGCTCCGCAAGATCCGGGTCTGCTGCCTCGGCGGCAGCAAAGGTTAAAATATAATTCATCACTGTACCTCCTCATATAATTTTTATTGTGGCGTACTATACCATAAGAAGATTTTTATTTCAAGTTGAGTCGATCATCATAAAATGTTAAGATATAGCTTGTGTTTTGTAAAGAAAGAGGTGTCCGGTTGAAGCAATCCAGAAAAACTGTCGAAACCCGTCAACGCAACATTCTTAACATGGTCAGGGAAAAAGGTGAAGTCAAGGTAGAGGATATAGCATCTGAATACGGCATCTCACAGATGACAGTCCGCCGGGATCTGCAGCTTCTTGAACAAAAGCAGCTTCTCCAGCGCACTCACGGCGGCGCTCTTTCATTGGAAAAAAGCCGTTCTCTCAACCTTGTGGACAGCAGCTCCAGCATTTACCGGGAGCGCATCTCAGCCTACGCCGCTACCCTGCTTTCTGATGGAGATACGATCTTTATCAACGGCAGCCGCACCGCCCTTGATATGCTCAAATATGTCAAAGACAAGAGGATCTCCGTATATACCAACAACGGCTGGGCCATAGGCGAGCGGTACCCCGAAGGCATTTCCATTCACTTCACCGGCGGAGATATGAGGGGAAGGCTGATGGTCGGCAATTATGTAATGAAAAATCTGCTGGAAATGTCTGCTGACAAGACCTTCATAGGCTGTGCCGCGGTATATGACGACGGGGAATTCCGCTACGACATCCCCACGGAGATCGGCATTAACGAGGCCATGATCAGCCGCACCAAGGATTCGTTTTATGTGCTTGCCGATCATACCAAATTCAGCCGGAGCGATGAAAGAGAAAACCTCTACGGCAGCAGTATTTACGAGCCCCCGGTCAACCTGATAACAGATGAGATGTCGGACGCGGGGATAATAGAAAGGCTTAAGGCATATGGGATAAATGTTATCGTAGTGCCTGTATCACAATAGGAGATAATCTAATGGGAGACTTTACAAAGTATTTTATGTACATACCCGGAGTGATCATTTTCCTCCTGGGCTCAGGTCAGTTCCGGACATGGCTTGCCATGGTAAGGCAGGGAGCGGTAAGCGCCCTCATTGTCAGATGTGAGCATGTTGTCAAGAAGGATAACAAGGGAAGGGATACCTTCAATTATTATAACACGGTTGTAGAATATACCAATCCCCAGACGGGGCACAAGGAACAGCATGCAATTAAGACACCTACAGAATACGCGGTGGGCCAGCAGGTTCGTCTGGCGCGCTCCGCTGGAGGCAGGGATATAACCATAATAGACGCTGAGGAAAATTCCATTTTCCACCCCTTCATCATCATGGTAGGCGGTGCCCTCATGATAATACTGGTACTCTTCCAGGATCAGGGCAAGGATGTGTATTCAATGACGACTCTTACGGTGCTGCTGCTTGGAGCAGGGGTATGCATGATATACCACTATCTCAAGATGAAGCGCAAAAAGCTTATGCCCATAGAGGCAGAGATAACTGATACCTACTCGCGGCAGATTTCCAAATCCACAAAGATCCTGCGCGGGGATAAGTTCACCTACTATCCCATTGTAAAGTACCGCATCGGAAATACAGAGAACATCCTGCGATGCCATGTGAACTCAGAACAAGAATCACGATTTAAGATCGGCGATACCATCACCATATACTACGATGAAGAGAATAATCAGATCCTCGAGCAGAAGGAGAAGCTGTCTACCCTTGTGGGCGGGATAATTTTCGCTGTGCTTGGCATTGCGGCAGGGCTGTCGGTATTAGCGGTTGTGATGAGCTGATCTGCGCGGCACTGCTTATGTCGCATTGTTAATTCAAAATGTAATTTTCTATAATCTCAGCCACGCCGCAGTTATTGTTGTCGCGGGTGGTTATGAGATCCGCGGCGGCACGTGTTTCAGGCGTGCCGTTTATCATTGCAACGCCAAGACGGGCTTCACGGAGCATGGGGATATCATTTGCCTCGTCACCGATGGCTATGGTATTCTCCTCACTTATCCCTATCCTTTCCGACACCCACTTAAGGGCGCTGCCCTTGTTCTGCCCAAAGGCCACTATCTCTAACAGCTTGTCGCTGGATAAGAAGGCGTCAACAAGCTTTGGTGCCGCTTCCTTAAGCCGTTCTCCAAAGGCCGCAAGGCGCTGTTTGTCCTCTAAGTCTATGCCGCTCATCTTAAGAGGGCGGATATCTGCAAGCTCTTCCGGTGCAAGGATGCGGTATTCCATGCCAAGACGGTTGCAGTACCAGTCAAGGTATTCATCCACCCAGTATTCTTCGCAGAGAACCTTCCAGTCATCATACATCTGTACATGGACATTGGCCTTTTTAGCTTCTTCTGATACTATGCGCACAGCTTCCGGGGTCATGCCGGAACGGTATATTATGTCCTTTGTCTCCATTTCATAAACCAGCCCGCCATTGAACGCGGCAAGATAGCATCCGCTCCTGTCAAGCTCAAGCTCCTTTGCAAGACCAATGGCTCCGGCAAGGGGCCTACCTGTGTTGATTATGACTTTATGGTCTTTTTCAAGCATTTCGTCAAGGGCTTTGCGGTTGCCGTCAGGGATGGCGCGGTCGTCATTCAAAAGGGTGCCGTCAAGATCCAAGAATAAAGCTTTCATATAATTTTCTCCTAATGTACTGCGTGGGAGTATATAATATCATACTTCTGCATACACTTCTACGAACCTTAGTGGTTATAAGACGTAAACCAGATAAAAACACCCCACACTTGATGGGCAGAGCCTTTAACCTCGTGCGGGGTATCTTCATATTTTCATCTGTCGATAGACTGTTATTTTTGACCTCTATCGGCTTCAATTTGGGTTATGCCGGCGATGCGGCGTTTGTGGCGTTCGTCGTTGGAGAAGGGGGTGTCAAGGAAGGCATCCACTACCCGAAGGGCATGTCCGCCGCCTATTACCCTGCCTCCCATGGCGAGAATGTTGGCATCATTGTGCTGCCTTGTGGCTTCTGCCGAGAAAACGTCATGGCAGAGCGCTGCCCTGATGCCGTCGTGCTTGTTGGCGGCAATGGATATTCCTATGCCTGTGCCGCAGATCAGTATGCCCCGGTCACATTCGCCCGTCTGGATGCTCTTTGCCACAGCTTTCGCGTATATGGGATAGTCCGTGGAAGCAGGAGAATCCGTCCCGAAATCCTTGTACTCGTCTCCGCGCTCATTTAGATGCTTTTTAACCTCCTGCATGAGCTCATAACCGCCGTGATCACAGCCTAAAGCTATCATAGTTTCATTCTCCGAAAACAGCCTTATAGTCTGCTACAAATTTCTCGATACCGGCATCTGTCAGAGGATGCTGGATCATCTGCATGATAACTTTGAAAGGAACGGTTGCAATGTCAGCTCCTGCCAACGCACAATCAATAACGTGCAGAGGATTGCGGACTGATGCAGCTATGATCTCTGTATCATAGTCATAGTTGGCAAAGATAGCAGCGATCTGCTCAACAAGGTCAACACCCACCGTAGAAATATCATCAAGCCTTCCAAGGAAGGGTGATACATAGGCAGCACCTGCCTCGGCAGCTAAAAGCGCCTGGTTGGGAGTGAAGATAAGGGTAACGTTGCACTTGATGCCCTCAGAAGAAAGAACCTTACACGCCTTTAAGCCTTCGGCTGTCATGGGGATCTTTACTACCATGTTCTTGTGGATCTTGGCGATCTCGCGTCCCTCGGCGATCATCCCCTCGGCATCTGTGGTGGTAGCCTTAACCTCTCCGCTTATAGGCCCGTCCACGATGGAGGTGATCTCCTTGATAACCTCGGTGAAATCCCTGCCCTCGGCAGCGATGAGTGAAGGATTTGTGGTAACACCGCAGATAACACCCATGTCGTTGGCTTTGCGGATGTCGTCTACATTAGCTGTGTCTAAGAAAAATTTCATAGTCTTCTCCTTAATCTAAAAGCTCTCTTTCCTTTAATGCTGCTTCAATTTCCTTGTCAGACATAACGTTCTTCAAGGGAATAAGAATGGTTCCATTATCCTCAATGCCGTCAAAGGTCTTAAGGAAGGTCTTTGCAACCATAACAATGTCGTAGTTGCGGGCAGCAGACTTTCCTTCTGATACCGGAGCGTGGCGAAGCTCTGCAAGCTTGATGCCGTTCCTGTCCATAACCTTCTTGATCGCATTCTCCATCATAAGTGATGAACCTGCACCGTTAGCGCAGCATGCAAGAACTCTTTTTCCATCTAATTTAGCCATGATATAACCTCCCGTTTAAAGCTAAATGAATAGTTGCATTTGGCTGCCCCTGAGTTGCAAGGGCAGCCGTTATATACTTAAATCTATATTTGATTAAGCAGCATTTCTCTTCTTTTCATGCTCAAGATAAGCATCGTAGTCCTCTGTGATGAGGAAGTATCCCTCGGGATCCATGCGGTACTCGATCTGAGGAAGAGCGAACAGGATAACAACAACGATAGCGATACCAACATAACCAAGATAGCGCATGATAACTGTAAACAGAGGCCATACTGTATCCCAGTCGAACATTCCGAGGTATCCGCCGTAATCAGCCATGCCAACCCAGCCTGCGATGAACGCTGCACCAAATACCTGGATCAGACCTGAGAAGAAAGGAATTATGAGGCAGGCCTTAAGACCACCCTTTTCATTTGCAACCAGACCGATGGTAGCGTTATCGAAGAATACAGGAACGAATCCGCAGATGATGATCGTAGGTGAACCCATTACTATAAGAGCAACGATAGCAATTATCTGTCCTGTAAGACCTGCAAGGAAACCAAAGGTAACAGCGTTGGAATCACCAAAACCGTAGCAAACCGCGCAGTCAACGCCGGGTACGGATGAAGGCAGAAGCTTGTCTGCGATACCCTGGAAGGAAGCTGTAAGCTCTGTAACGAAGGTACGGACACCGAGCTGCAGGATTGCAAGGTAAACAGCGAACTTGAGTGAAGTATCAATGATGTAGAAACCAAAGTTGTAGGTCTCAGCCATAGGCGCAAAGCCGTAAGCTGCTGCTATGTCAGCGTCAACGAAGAATTCACGGCCGATAACGAGCATGATAGCTCCGAAGAATATTGTCATCAGGATAGCCGTACATACCATGTTCTCGTTGAAGATTGAGAAGAAACCGGGCATTTCCATTTCGCCGACCTTCTTGATGTCCTTCTTGCGCTTGCCACCGTTGGTACCGAATACCTTGTCAGCAACGATGTAAGCAAGACGGATACCGAACATCTGCTGATGAGCGATAGCGAAGCCAGCGCCCTCTGTAAGCTCCTGCATGGGCTTAACTGTGAGGTTGGAGCCTACTGCCCAGTAAGCGCCAAGGATGATCGACATAACAGCCATCATTGCAACGTCGTTGTTGAGCAGTGAAGGCAGAGCGAACATGATCAGCCAGTAAGCTGTAGCCGCCTGCTGAACCTGTACGTGACCGGTTGTGAACAGTGAACGGCACTTTGTGAGCTTGTTGAAACGAACCAGAAGGATGTTTACAAGGAAAGCGATCAGAAGCAGTGTCAGAGCCTGTGAAAAGCCCTTGCCGAAAACCTCCTCAACACCTGCCGTAACAGCGTTCTGTCCATAGTAAGGATCGATAACGCAGGCCGTAAGGTTGAAGCGTTCCTTCAGACCTGCAAGGATGGGGCGGAAGTTGCTTACCAATCCGCTGGAACCAGCGTTTAGGATCTGGAAACCAACGATAGCCTTGATCGTACCGCCTAAAGTATCATACCATTTTTTGCCCATTAACGCATAGCCGAGCAAGGTCAGGAAACCTACCATGTATGGTGCATTTCTCAGGATATAGGTCGCAAAGAAATCCCATATCGAATACAAAATGTTCATTATTACTTACCTCCTTAGAATGAATAATTTGTAACTACTTCCAAAGTCATCACGACTCTTCGCAGGGATATTTCTTTGCTGCCTCTAAAATATCCTCAGGACTTTCAGCAGCCGCCAACGCATCAATCAAAGGATCGTTCATAAAGATTCCCATTAGCTGCTGAATATTGTCAAGATGCTCGTTAGGGTTCTCCGCGGACAGGGTGAAGAATACGTTTGCCTCCTTCTTCTCGCCGTCCTCGTCTTCTCCAAAGTCGATCATCTTTTTGGAAGCCATAAATCCAATACCGGTCTTTAACGCGCCGGTAGCGTTCTCCTGTGTGTGGGGCATTGCGATATTATGCTCGAACACAACATAGGGGCCGTATTTCTCGATACAGTCAACTATCTGCTTGTAATAATCCTCGGTAACTGTACCGGACTTGACCATGGGAAGGGTCGAAAGCCTGACAGCCTCCTGCCATGTAACGCCCTCGCCATCTATAAAGCTGTAATTGCCGGTCTCGACAATCTTTTCAAGAACACCCATCTATCTTACTCCTTATCTCCTCATTATACAACTTACAGGCAGGAACGGAAAGGTATATTCTGCGGATGCTCGAAGCAGTCCTCGAAGCCTCTGCGGTGGTGGAAATAGATCTTATCCTTGTCCTGAGGATAAACGTACTTGCCGCCAACCTGCCAGAAGAAAGGATGGAACTTGTATTCGTTGCGATCCTTCTTGAAATCGTAGAGAACCTTGATCTCTTCGCAGTCTGCCTGGAAGTTGGTCCAAACATCCCAGTGGATGGGTATGACAACCTTGCACTGAAGATTCTCTGCCATACGGAGAACGTCTACGGAGGTCATCTTGTCCTGCATACCGATAGGGTTCTCGCCGAAGGAACCGAATGCAACATCAATGTCATGATCCTTGCCATGCTTTGCGAAATAAATGGAGAAATGAGAATCTCCTGAGTGATAGATATTGCCGCCGGGAGTCTTTACAAGGTAATTAACTGCCTTTTCATCCATATCCGTAGGGCACTTGCCGGTAAGCTCCTCACGATCCTCGCCTGTGGAATCCGTGGTTACGATACAGGTACGGTCAAAGCTGTCAAGGCATACGATCTCGACATCCTTGAACTTGATAACATCTCCGGGCTTTACAACCTTGCAGCGATCCTCGGGAACGCCCCAGCCTACCCAGGTATCAACAGACTTCTGCGGTCCGATGAAGGGAACCGGGATCTCCTTGCCGTTCTCGTCGGTGGTGGTCATGCCGGAATTGATAACATGAGCTGCCCACTCTGCTGACATATGATCCTGATGATAATGAGTAGCAAGAACTGCGTCAACCTGCTTGAACGCAAAAGGATCAATTACAAAAGGAACATTACGAAGATTGGGCTGCATCGCGCGTCCGCCGCACATATTCGCCATCTGATGGCCAACAGCCATCTTGCCGTTGCCATGAGTGCGCTTGCCGTTGCCGCACCAAAGGTCTATGGTAAGATTAGCTCCTCCGGGAGTCTTGAACCAGATACCTGTGCAGCCAAGCCACCACATTGCAACCTGTCCCTCGGGAACGACTTCGTTCTCGATGTCTTCAACAAGCCATGTTCCCCACTCGGGGAAGGTGCTGTTGATCCAGCTTTCGCGGGTCATTTCTGAAACCTTGCTCATTTAATACCTCCTCTACATTATTTGATAGTGCATATGTAGTTCCCGTGCCTTTTCGTATACCATATCATCTTTTAAGGGAATATGCAATCATTTTTTCGTTCGTTTTTATGATTGTTTTGAGCGAAAATTTTGGTTAGTTATGGCTAATATTTTCCGCTAAACCCTTTAATTATCAGCATTTGCAGGTTTAATTTTTATGTTCATTTGTCATTTTGTGCAATTTTGATAATATTTTTCAGTAGAAATTGTGCAATTTTATCATTACAAAAAGAAAAATTATTTCTTGAATTTGTCTAATGACCATATTATAATGATTAAAGCAATGAAATTCTGAAACGAATTTTATGTGAGTTTTATGTTTGTTGTTTGTTTCTGATTGTTTTATGTTCGTTTTTACGTGCCTTTCGACATTGATACGGTCATAACAGGCAACGCAGAGCAAAAGGGAGGTTACCACATATTAATGAAAGCATACAGTATCGGGCTATATGAAAAAGCCATGCCAAATGACCTTTCCTGGAAAGAGAAGCTTTTATGCGCCAGGGAATGTGGTTATGATTTTGTAGAGATTTCCATAGATGAAACAGACGAAAAGCTCGCCCGCCTGGACTGGAGCAGGGATGAGCGTCTGGAGCTTGTAAAGACAATGTATGAGGTCGGGGTTCCAATCAGGAGCATGTGCCTTTCCGGCCACCGCAAATATCCCTTCGGTGCTTCGGACGAGGTGACCCGGGCAAGGAGCATGGAGATCATGGAAAAGGCGATACAGTTCGCCGATGATCTGGGCATACGGATCATCCAGCTTGCGGGATATGATGTTTATTATGAGGACGGTACGGATGAAAGCCGCCGCCTCTTCGCCGAAAACCTGAAAAAAGCCACTCTTATAGCCGCTGCCAAGGGCGTTATCATGGGCTTTGAGACCATGGAAACGGAATTCATGAACACCACTGAAAAGTCCATGAAATATGTTGATATGACAGGCAGCCCTTATCTTGGGGTGTATCCCGATTCGGGCAATCTTACCAACGCGGCATTGACCTACGGCACCACGGTCACCGGCGACCTTGACACAGGACGGGCTCATATTTTCGCTTTACATCTTAAGGAAACAGTCCCCGGCGTTTTCAGGGAGGTTCCTTTCCTTACCGGTCATGTTGATTTTGAAGCAGTGATCAAAAAGGCCTGGGAGCTGGGCATCCGCCGTTTCGTTACGGAGATGTGGTATGTAGGACAGGATAACTGGAAGGATGATATTAAATTCGCGGTATCCTCCATGAGCAAAATAATAGATAAACAGGAGCAATAATATGAAAGTCGAAAAAAAAGTTATTTCCAATCTCAATAAATGCTATGCAATGTCAGAGCTTACCTACAAGGGCGAGCATTGTTTTTTAGTGGCTGCTGAAAAGCAGGACCCCTGCTACCTTTTCAATGAGGCAGGCGAAAAGATCTCAACCGTTTGGGAGCAGCCCGGCGGCGTTATGACCATGACGCCGGTTCCCGGCACAGACGGCCAGTTTCTGGCAACACACAAATTCTATTCACCCAACGACTCACTTGACGCCAAGATAGTTATCGTTACGGCAAAGGACGACGGCACCTGGGATGTGCGTACCTTATGCAACGCCCCCTTCGTTCACCGTTTTGGCATACTTCACCGCGCAGGCACGGATTATCTTATCGTTTGCTGCTTGAAGACCGGCCACGAATTCAAGAACGACTGGCGTTTTAAGGGCGCATGCTTCGGTGCAGTTCTTCCCAAAGACCTTTCTGGCTTTGATGAAGACCATCCACTTGAGCTTTCCCTTATAAAGGACAGCATGCTCAAGAATCACGGTTTTTCAAAGACCACGCATGGCGGCCATGACGCTGCTGTTGTAGGCTGCGAGGAAGGCACCTTCCTTTTTGATCCTCCTGCAGTCCGGGGTGCTGACTGGACGGTTACACAGCTTTGCGACATTCCTTCCAGCGATTCCGTGCTTATGGACTTTGACGGGGACGGCAAGCCCGAGCTTGGCACCATCAGCCCCTTCCACGGCAATTCCCTTACAATTTATCATCTTGACGAGCATGACAGATATGTTCCCCAGTGGAAATACGGCGAACCCGAAAAGGACACCGAAATGATCCATGCTACATGGGCATGCGAGATCCTTGGCAAGCCCACTTGGATCGTAGGCTGGAGAAAGGGCACAAGGGATACCATCGCCATCACCTGGGATGAGGCAAAGGGAGACTATGTGACCGAATTCATCGACAGGGAGACAGGCTGCGCCAACGCAATGCACTTCAAGGACAAGGACGGAGTTGATATCATCGTTGGAACAAACCGCGAGATCGACGAAGTTGCTTATTATAAGATTACTGAGTAGGGGTCAATACCTATTTGACAAGGAGGAGAAAAAATGCTGGAACAACTCAAGAAAGAGGTTTATGAGGCGAATATGGAGCTGCCCCGCCGCAACCTCGTTACCTATACCTGGGGCAATGTAAGCGGGATCGACCGCGAGCAGGGGCTTTTTGTCATTAAGCCTTCGGGAGTTGAGTACGACGAATTAAAGCCGGAGGATCTGGTTGTAATGGATCTGAAGGGCAACAAGGTTGAAGGCGAGCTAAATCCTTCTTCCGATACCAAGACACATATGGTATTATATAATAAGTTTCCGGAGATCGGAGGCATCGTGCATACCCACAGCCCCCATGCTGTTGCATGGGCGCAGGCAGGGCGGGACATTCCTCCCTACGGCACCACTCACGCGGATTATTTCTACGGAGCAGTTCCCTGTGCGCGTTCCCTTACTCCCGAGGAGATCGAGGAGGATTATGAGCTTAACACGGGTAATGTTATCGTAGAGACCTTTGAAGGAAGAAAGATCAATCCCGTATACGTGCCCGGCGTTATCTGCCGCAACCACGGTCCCTTCACCTGGGGCAAGGACGCGGCGCAGGCTGTTTATCACGCCGTTGTACTGGAAGAGATCTCAAAGATGGATATGTTTACCGAGATGATCAATCCCAAGGTGGAGAACGCTCCCCAGTGGATATTTGATAAGCATTTTTCCAGAAAGCACGGCCCCAACGCTTACTACGGACAGAAAAAGTAAAGGAGAAGTTTTTATGACACCAGCAGAAAAAAAGGAATTACAGCTTACTGCCGTTAAGGTGCGCGAAGGCATCCTGACCGCTACCCACGGCGCCAAATCCGGACATCCCGGGGGAAGCCTTTCAGCGGCGGATATGTTTACCTATCTTTATTTCAAGGAGATGAGGGTAGACCCCAAGGAGCCCCGCAAGGATGACCGCGACCGTTTTGTCCTTTCCAAAGGACACACCGCTCCCGGATTGTATTCAGCTCTCGCCCTTAAGGGATATTTCCCGGTTGACGACCTTAAGAATCTCCGTCATACCGATTCCTATCTCCAGGGACATCCCAATATGAACACGGTTCCCGGCATTGATATGTCAACAGGTTCACTGGGACAGGGTCTTTCCACCGCTGCCGGAATGGCAAAGGGCGCAAAATATCTTAACAAGGATATAAACGTTTATTCACTGGTGGGCGACGGCGAGCTTGCCGAGGGCCAGATCTGGGAAGCCACGATGTTCGCTGCCCACTACAAGCTGGATAATCTTTGTATTATCGTTGACAAGAACGGCCTGCAGATCGACGGCTGGACAAAGGATGTCATGAACACCGATCCCGTTGATGAAAAGTTTGCTTCTTTCGGATGTGATGTTATCTGCATTAACGGTCATGATTTTGACGATATAGAAAAGGCATTTGAGAAGTTCCACTCAAATCACGGTTCAGGAAAGCCCACCTGCATTATAATGTCCACCACAAAGGGCAAGGGCGTTTCCTACATGGAGAACGAGGCCGGCTGGCATGGAAAGGCACCCAATGACGATGAGTACAAGCAAGGTATGGACGAGCTGGCTGCGGCTAAAAAAGCAATAGAGGAGGCATAAGATGGCAGAGACTACAAAAATCGCTACACGCGACAGTTACGGCAACGCATTAAAAGAATTAGGCGCAACCGCTGATAATCTTGTCGTTTTAGATGCCGACCTTGCAGGGGCTACGAAAACGGCAACCTTCCAGAAGGCATTTCCTGAGCGTCATTTTGACTGCGGAATCGCTGAAGCAAATATGATAAATGTTGCCGCCGGATTATCAACTATGGGTCTTGTACCCTTTGTGGCGACATTTGCAATGTTCGCTGCCGGAAGGGCTTATGAGCAGGTAAGGAATACACTTGGATATCCCCATCTTAATGTAAAGATCGGAGCTACCCACGGCGGGATTTCCGTAGGTGAGGACGGAGCTTCACATCAGTGCTGCGAGGACTTTGCCCTGATGCGCACCATCCCCGGCATGACGGTTATGTGCCCTTCAGACGATGTTGAGGCAAAGGCAATGATCAAAGCCGCATACGAGCTTGACGGTCCTGTATACATGCGATTCGGCAGGGCAGCCACGCCGGTATTTCACGAGGCCGGTTATAAGTTTGAAATTGGAAAGGGCGAGGTACTCCATGAGGGTAAGGATGTCGCCATAATCGCCACAGGGATCATGGTTCCGGAAGCGATAAGCGCATGTGAACAGCTTGAAAAGGACGGAGTTTCCGTTTATCTGATAAACATGCCTACCATCAAGCCTCTTGATAATGATCTGGTATTGGATGCCGCGAAGAAATGCGGACGGATAGTCACCGTTGAAGAGCACAGCATTATCGGCGGACTCGGAGAAGCTGTTGCGGGATACTTAAGCGAGGTTCATCCCACACCTGTTAAGCGCATCGGCGTAAATGATGAATTCGGACATTCCGGTCCCGCTGCCGAGCTGCTTGAAGCTTTTGGGCTCTGCGCGGATAATATTGTTAAGGTTACTAAGGGATTTATCTAAGCCGGACGAAATAAGAACGACCATGTAGGGGTGTGATGCTCCTGCATGGTCGTTTTCTTTTTAGTAGGAGAGGCATTTTTTGCTTCGACCACCTTATGCGCGCCGCATTCAGGCTATACGCCGCATTGTCGGCAACTCTCTCCGCATCCACTTTTGATACAGTATGAATTTTAACTGGTTGATATTCATTTAGTCTTTCCAGAGAATGGACGCGTCCACTTGCGAAATATCCTTGCAGCCCGTGTAACCCATTCCGGTAATGAGTTCGTGGTTCATTGCTGTAAGTTTATCTGTAACGCCTGCAACTCCGCCTTCCTTTAAGTCTTTCATCATGGCATTGCCGACGGATACCGCATCAGCCCCGAGAGCAATGGCTTTTAAGGCATCGTAGCCTGTATCCATATGGCAGTCTACAAATATTGTCACTCCAGAGCCCTTTAATTCGTGGGCAATAGCAGGAAGAACATTAAGGGGCGGCACCGCGAAGGGCAGCCTGCCGTGATGATGGCTTACTACAATTCCCTTGACCCCTGCTGCAGCGCATTTTACCGCGTCACGCACGCTCAAAACGCCCTTGATGATGAGCGGCAGTTTGGTTGCTGTAACGAATTTCCTCAGATCATCCGTTGAGATTGGTCCCATTTTGATGTCGTCAACAACATCATACTGTCCGTCATATCCATAAACATGGTCTATGTCTATACCAACAGCAAGAGCCCCGTGATCAGCGGCAAATTCCATTTCGCCTATTATGCGGTCCTGATCTGCAAAGGGCTTGATAACGCGGACGGAACGGGGATTAGCGTCAAGTATCTCCGCCGCGATGTCGTCCGGTTCCATGCCAAACCAGTTGAGGGCTCCTACCTTTGCCGCTGCTTTGGCATATTCGATCATAGCGCTCTCACGGTCATCGGCAAATGCCTTTAAATGCGAAAATGCCGGGGTCATGACCGGTGTGTCAAAGGTCTCGCCGAATATATTGACATGGATATCCGGCAGCGTGGAATCGACCAATCTCTGTTCAAATAATAACGAGTCCAGATAGTTACGTGTGATTGAATTAGTGTCCATAGTTTTCCCTTTCTTTATTCATCCATATGCATCCGTTCCATCCTGAGCATCATTTTGGATTCCTCCTGTCTCTTGTAATGTATATTTGTTTTTATTTCATCCAATCTTCTCAACAAAATCAGTCATAATTTCAGATATCTTTATCTGCTGAGGACATACACTCTCGCAGCTACGGCAATGCAGGCATGCGGATGGCTTATTATCATCCGGAATAGCCATTAATGCCATCGGGGCAATGAATCCCATACCACCGCTGGATGTTGTAAGAACATGCTCATTGTAGAGGGATATCAGGTAAGGGATATCCAGTCCCTGCGGACAATGGCTCACGCAGTAATGGCAGGCTGTACAAGGTACGGACTTTGATTCAAGCATCTTATCCACCACACCCATAAGGGCAGCCATCTCATTTTCATTCAGCGGTTTATCCACTTCAAAGGTCTTCAGATTATCAGCAAGCTGTTCTTCATTTGACATGCCTGAAAGGATCATCGTAACCTGCGGAATCGACTGCAGGAATCTGAACGCCCAGGCGGGAACGTTCTCGTCGGGTCTTGCCTCTTTCAGCGTCTTCTCCATTGACTGCTCAAGCGAGGCAAGCTTGCCTCCACGAAGAGGCTCCATCACCCAGACAGGGATATTCCATTCACTTAGAAGGTCTACCTTTTCTTTTCCATGCTGGAACTTCCAGTCAAAATAATTGAGTTGAAGCTGGCAGAACTCCATATCCTTCCCATATGCGTCAAGGAACTTTTTCAGTACATCCATCTCACCGTGGCATGAAAAGCCCAGATGCTTTATCCTGCCGTTCCTTTTCTGTTCCATCAGATAATCATAAATTCCATACTGGGGATCGAGATATTGTTCGATATTCATTTCGCAGACATTATGGAACAGATAAAAGTCAAAGTATTCCGCGCCTGTTTTCTTAAGCTGCTCCTCAAATATCTCCTTTACCTTTGGCATATTGGAAAGGTCATATCCCGGGAACTTATCTGCAAGGAAAAAACTGTCTCTCGGATACTTTGAAAGAGCCTCGCCCAAAACAATCTCAGAATTACCGTTGTGATATCCCCAAGCCGTGTCATAATAATTGATGCCACCCTTCATAGCGGTTTCAACCATCCTGAATACCTTTTCTTTATCAGGTTTCCCGTCATCCCCATCTATGACAGGCAGACGCATCGCGCCAAACCCAAGTGCTGACAGCTTACTCCCTTGAAAATCTCTGTAAATCATGCTTGCCTCCTTTAATTTCATACCCTTTATCTGATAAAATGTGTCGGCTGCCATTCTTCTTTCTCAGGCAGACCGAATTTTTCCTTTCCAAGAGCGATACTCTTCATAAGGAATGTCATATTTCTTGCCAGCACACGCATTGTCTGCAAGCCTTCCGCGTCCTGCTCTGCCTCTCCCGGTCCTCTGCCGTGAACACTGTTCCAATACTGACTTGATGCAATGGGCATATTGCTGATGGTAAAATACTTGTTCAGCTCGTCAAATGTGGCGGACAGCCCGCCTCTCCTTGCGCATACCACACTTGCTCCGACTTTCATCGTCTTGTCAAAATGAGTGCTGTAAAATAGCCTGTCCAGACACGCAATAAGGGTAGCATTCGCTGATGCATAATAAACAGGCGATGCAACCACCAGCCCATCTGCCTCCTCAAATTTAGGTGCAAGCTCATTTACAACATCATCAAATACGCACTGTCCTTTCTTAAAACAAGTTCCACAAGCAATACATCCGCGGACATCTTTATTCCCAATCTGTACTACCTCTGCCTCGACACCTTCTGACTCGAAAACCTTGACCATTTCATTCAAAGCAATCGTTGTGTTCCCGCCCTTTCTGGGACTTCCGTTGATTATAAGTACCTTCATTTGTTACTACCTCCTTGCTTTTTACCCATTTAATACTACCGTCTTAACCCCCTCTGGGTTCAAGCTCCATCACCTTTGTGTCCTGTCTCTCCACTATCCCAAGAAACTTCCATGTCAGAATGGATAAGCTCATCCTGACTCATCTGATCAAGAAATGCAAAGTCTGTATCCAAGAAACACACTTCTTCATCTTCGATGTCAGCTTTGCAACGACCGAAGTGAAACGAAGACACGGAGTGGAGACACCACCCCCAGACCCGCTTGATAGGTATTCTACCATAAACTGGTGTCTAACACCACAGGAGAAAACACCGGGATTTCAATTCAAAAAAAGAAAGAGCCGACCATGTGAGAGGTCGCACGGTACTACAACAGAGGCGGTCATTCTTCAAGAGGACTTGAACAGAGATTAAGCGAATTGATATCCGGACTGTTTGATATCAGAGAGAAGCTTGCCGCACTATGAGGAGCAGGGATGGCTATACTTAAGCACTTTTCCATGAAATCAGGTAATTACAGTGGAGCCATATACTCGCGAACGCAATTAACTACCGGTACAATAGCTATCAACTACTAATGATAGCGTTCGCGTGTCCAATCTACTGGCATTCAAGATAATCGAGGCATTTATTTTTAGCAAATCCCCTTCTGTTAGTGTGGAAATATTAAGAAAATCATGTTATACTAACTCACAAAAGGAGACATTATAGATGATCAATAAAGAACACAAAGACAGGCTTTTTACTTATATTTTTGGACGGAAAGAGCACAAAGATTGGATTCTCTCCCTTTACAACGCCTTAAATGGA
>CAJOFN010000032.1 GCA_905233905.1 uncultured Lachnospiraceae bacterium | reverse complement strand
GCGGGAACAAAGGCAATGCTGCCGGGTACTGCCTTTCTTAAGCCGTCATCACCCATATTACAGGAAAGGGGCTGTTCCTGTGAATAAACGACCTTCAGGGCTTTAATGCCCCTCTTTTTAAGCTCCCTGCGCATCACCCTTGCCAGTGGGCATATCTTTGTTTCGTAAATATCTGCAACCATAAAGCCGGCGGCATCAAGCTTATTCCCGGCTCCCATTGCGCTGATTATGGGAGTCCCTGCCTGATTGGCCTTTGTTATCAGCTCAAGCTTTGCCGTAACGGTATCCACGCAGTCCGCCACATAATCGTATTCTTTAAAATCAAATTCATGGGAATTTTCCGGCAGAAAGAAACATTTATAAGTCCTGATATGAGCATCCGGATTTATGGAAAGCATTCGCTCCTTTGCCACATCCACCTTGTGCCTGCCTATGGTATCTAAGGTAGCTATGATCTGACGGTTCAGATTGGAAATATCAACCGTATCCTTATCAACAATATCTATCCGGCCTACGCCGCTTCTTGCCAGGGCTTCGCAGACATATCCCCCGACGCCTCCGACACCGAATACCGCAACCCTTGAGCCGGCAAGGCGCTCCATTGCTTCATCGCCTAAAAGCGCCCTCGTTCTCGAAAACTGTTCATCCTTCATATCTGCCTGCCTGTTATCTGCTCAAAATCGTCATCCTTGTAATAAAAGAGCAACAAAAGGACTAAAACCGCGATGCTTACAGTAACATAAATGTCCGCGACATTGAATATCGGAAAATCAATTAGCTTAAAGTATATAAAATCCACCACATATCCCATGCGTATCCTGTCTATAAGATTTCCTATGGCTCCTGCCATTAAGACAAAAAGATCGATCCGAAGCGGCAGAAAGCGTTTGTCCGCCTGCATACGCAAAAGTGTAAATACGATATAAAAACATACCGCGATGGAAAGAATGATAAATATCACCGACATTCCCTTAAACAGCCCGAAGGCCGCCCCCGTATTCTCCAAATAACGCAGAACAAGAACCTTTGGGATTATAACAATATCGTCCTTATCCTTAAGAAATGCAGATGCAAGCTTTTTGGTAAAGCTGTCAATGGCACAGAGTATTACCACGGCAACAAAGCCCGCCAGCAAAGATACCCTGTTTCTCATCTGACTACCTCATTAACAGCAGCACTTATCTGCTCTTCGGATACATCTGTATTTATAACAGCTTTGCCTATAGCTTCAAGCAGAATAAAGCGTATGCCCTTTGAAGACATCTTTTTATCCGATCTGGTAGCCTTTACCACGTCTTTGGCACTGATGGAATCCACATTTACAGGCAGATCAAAAGCCTTTAAGAGTAATATAAGCTCACTTAAATTATCCCCGTCAAGTCCGTAAATATCACAGGAAAGCTTCATGGCTGCTATCATTCCAAGCCCGACTCCTTCTCCATGAAGCAGCGAGAAGTCTGAAACTTTTTCAATGGCATGGCCTATGGTATGTCCAAAATTCAATATGGCTCTTATGCCCTTTTCCGTAGGGTCCTCCTCCACGATCCTGCGCTTGCACTGACAGCTTGTTCTTATCACCTTAAGCATTGCCTTTGCGTTATCCGCTGTAATACTGTCACTGTCATTTTTAAGCCATTCAAAGAAATCCCTGTCCATGATAAGCCCGTATTTGATAACCTCTGCCATACCGGCATTAAACTGCTCCTCCGGGAGTGTCTTTAACACAGATGTATTTATGTATACCATGCGGGGCATGTTAAAGGCGCCGATCATGTTCTTATAGCCTAAAAAGTCTACCCCGGTCTTGCCGCCAACGGAAGAATCCACCTGTGCCAGCAGGGTTGTGGGTATCTGGATGAAATCTATCCCTCTCATATAGGTAGCTGCAGCGAAGCCGCACATATCTCCTACCACACCGCCGCCAAGAGCGATCAGCATATCTCCCCTTGAAAACCCTTTATATACAAGAAATGCGTATAAATCCTCAATGGAGGATAAGTTTTTATTTGCTTCTCCCGCTACGAATTCAAATTCAAAGACATTGCTGTAGTATTCACAAAGAGCGATCCTTACCTCTTTGGAATAATAGCTGCCCACATTAGAATCAGAAACGATGCAAAGCCTGGTTGATTCATCATTCTTTATACTTTTAAGCTTTTCACAAAGCAGGGAAAAATCCTCTGTGATATGGATATCGTAAGCCGTCGGTCTGCCGTTATCAACTGAAATTGTATCTATCATAAATTCCCTCCCTGACATAAATATAAAAGGACATAAGATATAATATCAAATGTCCTTCATAATGCAATATTAAAAACGATATATGTCATCAAAAGCCGGTCTGCAAGCCTGCGAATCCGAAGGAGTCAACTATCTCCTGAAGATCACCGGAAAGACCGACCGCATTGGGCGTAACAACAAAGATGTAGTTGCTGATGCGCTGAAGATTGCCGTCAATGGCATAACAGGAACCGGAAATAAAGTCGATCAGACGCTGCGCCAGGGCAAGATCAAGACCCTCCATATTAAGTATCACGGTCCTGCCTGCAAGAAGTGTCTCAGAAATCTGTCCCGCATCCTCGAAGGACTGGGGCTTTATTACACATACCTCCATCTGGACGCCGCTGCGCTTCCTGGAGGATGAAGATCTCATGGGTGTAATCTTGGATGTCACTCCACCCACGGCGGAGCCTCTGGCTGAAGCCCTTGCGCTGCCGGAATGGGTAGTTGAAACAGGAATACTTTCCTCTATATCGTCTGTTCCTGTCTTGCGGAAAAAGAAGCCTTTCTTGACCGGTTCCTCCTCCTCGAAGTCGTCAAAGTCCTCGTCGTAGAACTCTTCCTCATCGTCATTGAGTCTCATAACATCCAGCATCTTGTCAAATACACTCATCAGATTACGCTCCTAAACCACTCTCAAATGTTGTAATTTCTTTCACCAAAAATACCTGTACCTACGCGTACCATGGTGGCTCCTTCTTCAACTGCCACCTCATAGTCATTCGTCATACCCATTGACAAAATATCCATGGATACATTATGTATGTTTTCATTACGAATGTCAATACTTAAATCCCTTATTTTGTGGAAAAGTGGGCGATTTTCTTCAGAATCCACAACATATGGAGCGATTGTCATCAAGCCTTTTATGGAAACACCATCCAACTGTGCTGTCTGACGGACCAGCTCAAGAGTATCCTCTGCCCTGATCCCGAACTTTGTTTCCTCATTACCGATATTAATTTCAACTAAAATTGGGATGATTATGCCGCGCTTCTTGGCTTGGATGTTTATTTCTTCCGCCAGTCTGAAGGTGTCTACGGAATGGATCAGCTCTACCCTGCCGGCAATATACTTAACCTTGTTGCGCTGAAGATGGCCTATCATGTGCCAGTGTATGTCATCGGGAAGCTGATCCATCTTTGAAGTAAGCTCCTGAACCTTGTTCTCACCAAAGACACGGACTCCGGCATCATACGCTTCCTGCAGTACCTCCACAGGCTTTGTCTTTGATACAGCGATAAGGGTTACTTCTGAAGGGTCCCTTCCAACCCGCTTACATGCCTCATTAATATTGTTCTGTACTGTTTCAAGGGAATCCTTTAGCATAGCCAAGCCTTTCTTAATTGTTCTTAATTGTAAATGATCTCGTTCTCCTCAACCTTATCTCCCTGAAGGACTATCCTGTCATAAAGCGCCAGCCCGTAGGATGTGCCTGTACGGATTATGGTATAATCTTCATTTTCCTGAATAGGCTCTATCTGTTTGAACACGGCATAGCCTTTATTTACGTTATACACCCCTTCAAGCTCATCCGTGCGTTCCCCGATGCGGTAGGTCTTAAGGGAATCGGGAGCGAGTATCTCATCCCCGCGGCTTACTAACTCCTCATCAATATAGTAAAAGCGCTTTGTCTCCTTGTATATTGTCGGGGTTACGAATGTGGTGTCATTCATATTGGCTTTTTTCAGCATAAATCCCATATCCTTACTATTTTCCGCCTGGGTAAAGTAGGTTTTGGGAATCGTGAAAAACTCCTTTTCGATAATGGAGGAATTGGGGATCTTAAGGCCTGATATCTGATCTATCATCAGCTCGATATTTACAAACCGAAGATCCGCGTAACGCTCCATGGAATCGTCCATGGTAAGCACCAGATATGGCACCTCATCCCTTTCCAGATATGAGACCCCTGCCCAGGCGCTATTCCCGTCGGTTTCAAAGGTTACCTTTATGCTGTGTTCATCCCGTATCTCTTCGATCACCGATCTGTCAACAGGTACGACCATGCTCCAGTCATCTGAAGTGATAAGCTTGTATGCCGCATCCCCCTTTTCTATCTGGGTTCTGGATTTGACATTTATCTCCTCTGTACCCTTGTTGAACACCGAAGGGTCAAAATCACTTGCGGTAACATTTTCAAGACCGTCTATCATATAAGATACAAGCCCCGGCCTTGGGGGATAATATGCGTGGTAGGTCTGCTGAAGCTTTGCCTGTTCGATGGTTTCGGCATTTTCATTCATAACCGCATCCACCTGCAGGGCATTTAATGAATCAGAAAGCCTGTCCTTGAAGCTGTAGGTTTTCTGGAAGGTATCATCCGTATATTCGCCTACAAAGGTAGCCATTTCATTTACGGTGGAATCCAGGGAAAGCAACTTTGTCTTTTTGCTCTTTGATTTTGAAGAAAGCAGGTCGTTTACTATGCTTCCGGTCTCATCTATCGCGTATATCAGGGTTTTGACCCCTGCCCGGCCCTCTGAAGCCGCAAAATAATAGACATAGCCATCCCTGTCCGCATTTATCAGTTCCTCCTGGCGAAGGATCAGGGAACGATAGTTGTGATCCTTTACTATCTTGCCCTCCTTGACCTCATAAACGGTTATAACGTCAGAGGTCAGGTAGGACAAAAGGCGAAACAGAACATATACAAATATTATGCCGCAGATAACTACGCCTATTCGAAATTGTGATGAGCCACGGAATACTACGACATTGTCATTTTTCTCGCTCAAGCCATGCTCCGGTTCTTAAAGTAATCGTCTATTCCGGCTGCCGCCTGTTTGCCGGCACCCATTGCCAGAATAACTGTAGCGGCTCCGGTAACTGCATCTCCACCGGCATACACACCGGTCTTTGAAGTCTCGCCGTTTTCTTCCTTTGCAATTATACAGCCTCTCTTGTTAGTCTCCAGCCCCTCTGTTGTTGAGGAAATAAGAGGATTGGGTGAAGTACCCAGTGACATGATTACAGTATCACATTCGATCTCGTATTCGCTTCCGGGGATCTCAATCGGGCTTCTGCGCCCTGACTCATCAGGCTCGCCAAGCTCCATTTTTATGATGCGTATTCCTGATACCCATCCCTTATCATCCGTAAGTATCTCAACGGGATTCTCCAGAAGATCAAAGATCACGCCCTCTTCCTTTGCATGATGCACCTCCTCCGCTCTTGCGGGAAGCTCCGCCTCGCTCCGGCGGTATACAACATGAACCTCCGCTCCCAGACGAAGCGCTGTTCTTGCAGCATCCATTGCAACATTTCCGCCGCCAACGACTACCACCTTTTTACCCCTGGCGATGGGAGTATCGTAGTCCTTAAAGGATTTCATGAGGTTATTTCTGGTAAGGAACTCATTGGCGGAAAATACGCCATTCGCCTGTTCTCCCGGGATACCCATGAACCTTGGAAGTCCAGCCCCTGAGCCGATGAATACCGCCTCAAAGCCCTCTTCATTGAGAAGCTCATCGATGGTAATGGATTTTCCGATTATAACATTGGTCTCAATCTTAACTCCAAGTCCCTTTACATTCTCAACCTCCGCTGCAACAACCTCGTCCTTTGGAAGCCTGAATTCAGGTATGCCGTAAACAAGCACGCCGCCGGTCTTATGGAGGGCTTCAAATATGGTCACATCATAGCCCATTCTTGCAAGATCTCCTGCGCAGGTAAGTCCGGCGGGACCTGAACCGATAACGGCAGCCTTGTGTCCGTTTTTTGGTGTATCACTCTTTGGACGAATACCGTTCTTTCTCGCCCAGTCAGCTACAAAACGCTCTAATTTGCCAATAGCAACAGCCTCTCCCTTGATGCCCCTTATGCAGACACCCTCACACTGTGTTTCCTGAGGACATACCCTTCCGCAGACTGCCGGAAGCGCTGAGGATTCACTTATTATCTCATAGGCGCGCTTGAAATTACGATCCTTTACCTGCTCGATGAAGGCAGGGATGTTTATGGATACGGGACATCCGCCCACACATTTTGGATTTTTGCAGTTAAGGCAGCGTGAAGCCTCTGCCACAGCCTCATCTTCGGTATATCCAAGGCATACCTCATCAAAATTAGCAGCACGTACCTTAGGATCCTGTTCACTTATGGGAACTCTTTTTAGCATATCCATTATTCTTTTCCTCCCTCACATACGCCGCAGCCTCCATGGTGCGTATCGCCTTCTTCAAATTCAAGCTTTTTTCTGCCCTCGGCTGTTTTATACTGTGCCATGCGTGCCATTGCAAGATCAAAATCTACCTTGTGACCGTCAAATTCGGGGCCGTCCACGCAGGCAAACTTAACCTTGCCGTCTACAATGAGCCGGCATGCGCCGCACATTCCTGTTCCGTCCACCATGATGGGATTCATGGAAACTATGGTATCAAGGGAGAGTTTCTTTGTAAGAAGACAGACGAATTTCATCATTATCATGGGCCCAATGGCTACACAGCGGTCAAAGCTCTTGCCTTCGTCATATAGAGCCTGAAGCTGATCCGTTCCCATTCCGTGAAAACCGAAGGAGCCATCGTCTGTCGTGACATAGACCGCCTTTGCTACGGATTTCATCTCGTCGATATAGAAAAGAAGATCTTTGGTACGGGAGCCCATGATAACATGCTCATGGAGCCATTTTACCTGCGGATATACAGGCGCAGTTCCAAGTCCTCCGGCAATAAAAACAATATTCTTTGTCCTTGTGTCTTCTAAGTTTTCCTCAAGGCAAAGCTCGGAGGGTTTTCCAAGGGGACCCACAAAATCCTGAAGGCTGTCCTTTTCCTCCAGTGTATCCATGCGCTCTGTAGACGCTCCAATGGTCTGGACAACGATCGTAACTGTACCCGCGTTGCGGTCATAATCACAGATGGTAAGAGGGATCCGCTCTCCCTCCTCGTCAATCTTGGCAATGACAAACTGACCGGGCAGACAGGCTCTTGCCACCCAGGGAGCCTTGATATCCATTAAAAAAATGTTATCTGCAAGATGCTCCTTTTTTACTATTTCGTACATTCTTTCTATCCCTCCCTGTAAAAACAAAGCAGCTTCTCAGGAAAAATAAACCAGTTCATCCTGAGGTTTTTCGGCATGTTCTATTGATATTGGGTAAAGCACAGGTCCCTTGCCGTGGTATTCAATGGCAAATTCGTTCTTTACCTTTGCTTTGAGCTTTATCCAGCTTTTATGGGCTATATCCGCTGAATCCTTGTATTTGCACTTCATGCCCAGAAACTGGATATCCTCCACACAGCAGGTCATGGCAAATCTACCCGGAACTATTGTTCCCGGCTTTAAGCGTCCCTTAGCATCGGTGGGGTTATAAACCAGCCCAAGAAATGAAACGGTTTTGCCGTCGTATTTTTTTGGATTGTCCATGCAGTCCATGAACCAGAAAGCATAATCACCATCTGTGATATCTATCTCATCAGCATTTATGTCAAAGGGCAGCTCGTCCTCCCTGTCGTCTATCGTGCCGTCTGTCCTCTCATAAACTATCTGCGCGGGACGGTTTATGGATTTGACATTAGCCCTGAATTTTGCCTTGGGAGTCTCATCAGTGCATCTGTTGATGATTACAACATCCGCCCTGTGCATCTGCTCTGCCATCATGGTGCGCATATTGAGCATATACATGTCAAAGGTACTGCCGTCAACTGTACAAAGTGTCTGGACTATCGTCCATGCCTCGGGGCCGTCCTCTGCCTCATACAGCGGAGCTACCTCCCATGTGCCGTTATATTCGATGAATACTGCCTCGGGATGAAATTCATCATCAAGCTGCTTTAGACGCTCCCCTGTAAAATCCTCTTCATTCTCTATCATTACAAGCTTTGCGCCTATGGAAGCAAGCTCATTTTCATCGTATTCCTCATCCCCGTCTTCACAGCATATGATTAGGATGTTGTTAAGATCCGCGGCGAAATTATTCTCAAACAAAGTCTCATGGATCAGGGATGTCTTGCCGCTGTCCATGAAGCCCGTAAATACATATACGGGCATCTCGTTATTCATATCCATTACTCCAGTCCGTATAAGGAAGCGATCGCATCTTCCTTTAAGTCTGTTCCTATAACAACCAGCTTGCCGGTAACATCCGGTTCGCCCTTTCTGATCTCATAGTCACCCTCCACAAGATCATAATAAATCCAGGTGCCGTCATCAGCAGGAACCATGCCTTTAGCCCTGATTACGTTGCCATAATCCGAGCTGTCCCTGAACATTTTAAGGGCGCGCTCAATCACATCCCGTGAAAATACATGAGGTGTCTCTCTTCCCCAGGTATCAAAAATATCATCGGCATGATGGTGATGATGATGTTCATGGTCGTGATCGTGGTGATGTTCGTGCCCGTAGTCATGATCGTGGTGATGTTCGTGCCCGTGGTCATGATCGTGATGATGCTCATGCTCGTGCGCTTCAGAATCCTTCTTATGGTTCATCTCTGCAAGGGTCTTCATGGCGAGATTGTCCCTGCCCTCCATGGAAGCAAGGATCTTTGCCCCGTCAATGGAATCCCAGGGAGTGGTTATCACCGTTGCTTCAGGATTAAGCTTTTTGATAAGGTCGTTGGCAGCCTGTGTCTGGTCTGCGGTTGATTCCTGGGTACGGCTTAAGATAACGCAGGTAGCGTGTTCGATCTGATTATTGAAGAACTCTCCAAAGGCCTTCATCTGCTTGATGGCCTTTTTGGCGTTTACAACCGTTACAAGCGCATTTAAGGTGACATCTGCTTCCTTTTCCATATCTATAACGGAGGCCATTACATCGGAAAGCTTACCTACTCCGGAGGGCTCGATCAGGATACGGTCCGGTGAAAATCTCTCCATTACCTCCCTTAAGCTCTTGTTAAAATCACCTACAAGAGTACAGCAGATACATCCGGAATTCATCTCCGTGATCTCAATTCCGGCGTCCCTTAAAAATCCGCCGTCTATGCCTACTTCTCCGAATTCATTCTCAATAAGGACTATCTTTTCATCTGAAAATGCCTCATCAAGCAGCTTCTTGATAAGTGTTGTTTTGCCGGCTCCGAGAAAGCCTGAAATAATATCTATCTTTGTCATTTCTACATCCTTTCCGGTGCTTCAAATCCCAAAAGGTCGATTGAAGTCACAAGCACTTTTTTAACTAAACCTATGAGACGGATATATGATGCTTTCTTTGCCTCATCTTCTATGGCAAGTATCCTGGTCTCGTGATAAAAATGATTGAAGGCGTTGCACAGACCATAAATATAGGCGCACAAACGGTTAGGTGCATATTCACTTACGGTACTGTCAATGTTTTCGGAAAACCTTACTGTCTCTAACATAAGCACCCTTATGCTTTCGCTGTCAGAAGCAGGCATTGATACCGCCCCAGGCGCCTCATCTTCGTTATATTTTCGTATTATCGAAGAGATGCGGACAATGGTATAGAGTATATAAGGACCTGTATTTCCCTCAAAGGATGTGAACCTGTCAACGTCAAAAACATAATCCTTTGAAGGCTGGTTGGACAGATCGCCATATTTTATCGCTGCAAGCGCAACGGTTTCTGCTGTCTGCCTTGCTTCGTCCCCTGTAAGCGTAGCGTTTTCGGTGATCTTTTCGTACATCTTATCATTGATATCCGAAATAAGCTCTGACAAACGCATGACCCCGCCATCACGGGTCTTAAAGGGCTTGCCGTCCTTGCCGTTCATTGTCCCGAAGCCCAGGAAGGTAAGCTGTGTAGCCTCAGGGACAATGCCTGTCTTTTTTGCGCATCTGAATACCTGGGTAAAATGCATCTGCTGACGTTTATCCACAATATAGATAACAGCCTTTGGATGATAATCCTCCTCACGCCAGACGAGAGTTGCAAGATCAGTAGTGTCGTAAAGGGCAGCTCCGTCGGATTTTAAGATCATGCAGGGCGGAACCTCCTTGGTATCGCTCTCCTCTGATACATCCACCACCAAGGCACCCTCTGAAATATGGGCATAGCCATCGGCCTTCATGCGCTCAACCATATCGGGAATGTAAGGCGCGGCATCAGCCTCACCCTTCCACAGGTCAAACTCCACCGATAATCTTTCATAATTGCGCTTTAAGTCTGAAACCGAAACGTTCATTATATGCTCTAAAAGAGCCCGGTAACCACGTCTGCCCTCCTGAAGCTCCTTTGTTGCAAGCAGCGCCCTTTCATAATAGTCCTTGTCCTCCTTGGAACGCAAGGAAGCGGCAGGGTATATTTCTTCAAGCTCACTTATGGTAAAGGGAGGCTCCTTCGGGTAATCCCCTGTATAATCCTCATCGAAATAACAGGGGTCTGCGCCTCTTTCAAAAAGCTCAGTTATGATAAGCCCCATCTGAAGACCCCAGTCTCCCATGTGAATATCGCTTACCACCTCTTCCCCGGTGAATCTTAAAATACGCTTTAAGCTCTCACCGATAATAGCGGAACGCAGATGACCGACATGGAGAGGCTTGGCAACATTCGGTCCGCCGTAATCCATGATAATGGTCCCGGATTTGGCAGCCGAATCATAACCCAGGTTGTCCTCCGTATCCATTTTATGGAGAGAATCACCGAAGAAGCTGTCAGAAAGGGAAAGATTTATAAACCCCGGTCCGGCGACCTCCACCTTTGAAAATATGGAATCCCCGGAAAGCACCTCGGCTATATCCGCCGCAATCTGTGCCGGAGCCTTGTGCAAAGACTTAGCCGCCCCCATTGCTCCGTTGCACTGGTAATCACACAGATCAGGCCTGTTGGAAACGGACACCTTTGCAAATTTCTCATCTATATCAAGCTTTGCAAAGGCATTCCTGACGGATGCTTCTATCTGATTCTTAACTGACATCATAGGGCAAGTCCTTCCTCTTTAATACAGGAGATCATCTGATCCACATAGCGCCTGCAAAGCTCATCTGTTTCAGCCTCCACCATAACACGTATCAATGGCTCGGTTCCGCTTTCACGAAGGAGGATGCGACCGTTTTCGCCAAGCTGCTCTTCGATATCCTTGCAGCATTCCCTTACAGACTCGTTATCCAGCACTGCCTTTTTATCCTCCACCCTTACGTTCTTTAAAAGCTGAGGATATTTTTTCATGCCGCCGGCAAGTGTCTTTAAGGTGGTCTTGCTCTCTAAAACTGTTTCCATCAGCATGATAGCCGTAAGGATGCCGTCTCCGGTAGTTGCATATCTGGAAAAGATAATATGTCCTGACTGCTCACCGCCAAGAACATAGCCGTTCTTCTCCATGTCCTCGCTTACATATTTATCACCTACAGCCGTAACATCGTATTCAATGTCCGCCTGTTCGAGAGCCTTAAAAAGCCCAAGATTGGACATTACCGTAACAACCACATGGTTGCCGTCTAATTTGTTGCGGTTCTTTAAGTACTTGCCGCAGATATATATGATATGATCACCGTCTATTATCCTTCCGGTATTATCAACGGCAATACATCTGTCTGCATCACCGTCAAAGGCAAAACCAAGATCCAGTTCCTTTTCCTTAACAAGCTCAACAAGACTATCTATATGGGTGGAACCACAGTCCTTATTTATATTGAGTCCGTTGGGATCCGCGTGACTTACGTAGGTTTTCGCGCCTAAGGCGTCAAATACGCTCTTTGCAATGGAGAAACTGCTGCCGTTGGAGCAGTCAAGACCTACCCGCTTGCCGCTGTAGGAACGGGTAGCAAGAGAAATGAGATATCCGATGTAACGGTTGCGTCCGATGGCATAGTCTGTGGCAATACCGATATCCTCGCCTGTTGAAAAAGGAAGTTCCCCCATCTCACCGTCAATGTAGCGCTCTATAGCCTCTTCTACCTTGGCCGCCATCTTATGTCCGTTACCGTCAAGTATTTTTATACCGTTATCGTAAAAGGGGTTGTGACTGGCTGATATCATAACACCGCAGTCAAAATCCTCTGTCCTTGCCACATACGCCACGCTGGGTGTGGTGGTAACATGCAGAAGGTAAGCATTGGAGCCTGAAGCAATGATGCCTGATACAAGCGCATATTCAAACATATAGCTGGAACGTCTCGTGTCCTTGCCGATAACTATGCGTCCCTTATGATCCTGATTGTAGTACCAGCCCAAATACCTGCCGATCCTGTAGGCATGATCCGCCGTAAGTACCTTGCCGGCCTCACCGCGAAAACCGTCCGTTCCAAAGTATTTCATCATAACCTCCGATCATTCTGTTAATCCGACTTATAATACCACATTTAGTTGATTGAGTAAAGAGAATGAGCATATATAGGAAAAGCCCCACACCTAAACGGTGCGGGGCAAAATAACCGAAATACAGATAGATCATCCGATCGTATTACTTAAGCAGCTCAAGACGATCAGGATCGTTTGCGAATACTTCCTGGGCATTGTCCTTGGTAACAACTACAGGATCAAGCTCATAGATGGGAACATCGATCTTGCCATTGTTAGTCTTAACTTCGTAAGCGGGCATACCCTCGCCAGCCTGAAGAGACTTGATGATCTCAACAGTCTTAGCAACCAGATCCTGGGTGGGCTTAGCAACTGTACAATACTGCTTACCCTGCCATACCCATTCAACAGACTCGTTCTCAGCATCAAGACCTGTTACTACAGGGATATCCTGACCTGCATCCTCGCAAGCTGTGATGATAGCACGTCCGATACCATCGTTAGGTGAAAGAACACCGTCGATCTGCTTGTCGCTGTAGTTACCTGCAAGAAGTGAATCCATACGCTTCTGAGCCTTGGAGTTGTCCCAATCCTCTGTTGCGCACTGTGTGAAGTCAGTCTGACCGGATACAACTACAAGGTTGCCTGCGTCGATCTCAGGCTGAAGAACTGACATAGCACCTGTGAAGAAGTTAGGAGCGTTAGGATCAGCAGGGCCGCCACCGAAAAGCTCGATGTTGTAAGGGCCATCACCCTTCTCAGCCTTAAGGCCGTCAAGGAGAGCCTGTCCCTGAAGCTCACCGGTACGAACGCTACCGAACTGAACTACGCCGTCAACAGCGTCTGTGTTCTCGATAAGACGGTCATAGCCGAGTACATAAACGCCGGCATCCTTTGCCTCTTCAAGAACTGAACCAAGCTGTGTTCCGTCTACAGGACCAACAACGATAACCTTTGCACCGTTCTGGATCATAGACTCGATCTGCTGCTGCTGCTGAGGTACCTTCTGGTCTGCTGCCTGAACCAGAGCGGTAAAGCCTTCTGCCTCTAACTGCTCAGTAAACATGTCCTGAGCCTCTTTCCAGTTCTGGGTTCCCAGCCAGGGAAGAGAGATACCGATTGTTGCATCAGCCTCAAAGCCTTCGCCTGCAGCAGTTTCTTCTGCTGCATCGCCTTCTTCTTCGGCTGCATCAGTTTCATCTGCGGTCTCTTCAGCGGTGTTGGTAGCACTCTCTGTTGAAGAGCTGCTTCCTTCTCTGCTGCCACCGCAGCCTGCCAGTGTAAATACTGAAAGCGATGCTGCCATCAGCATTGACAAGAACAGTTTTCTCTTGCGCATCATAATTAATTCCTCCTCTTTGATAAAAAATTTATTTAAGGCGCCGCAGCTTGATGCTTATGCCGCGCGCATGCCTCCATAATGAAATTGATCAGCCTTCCTTCTTTTCTTCGCCGCTTCCGAAGAGTCTGCCGATGATGGAAGGACGGCCGGCGCTCTTGTTGTATACGTCAAACGCAACTGCTGCAAGAAGTACCAGACCCTTGATAACCTGTGTCTTATCGGAACCAACACCCATGAGCATAAGTCCGTTGTTAAGAACTGCCATTACAAGACCACCGACCATGGTAGCGATGATTGTACCAACACCACCGGATACGGCTGCGCCGCCGATGAATACGGAAGCGATGGCGTCCATTTCCCAAGAAGTACCGTCGGCAGGACCGGCTGCTGTAGCACGTCCTACAAAGAGAATACCTGCAACTGCGGCAAGCATTGACATATTCATGAAGGTAAGGAAGTAAGTCCTGCTCACATTAACACCGGAAAGAGCGGCCGCGTTCTTATTTCCGCCTACTGCGTATACGTGACGGCCAAAGGTGGTACGCTGTGTCAGTGTGTGGTAAATAATGATAAGGATAAGCAGTATCAGTCCGGGGATCGGGAAAGAGGTTCCGGCACGTCCTGAACCGTACAGCCATGTGAAATATCCGATAAGAGCGGATACCAGAACGATCCTGGTGACAACTGCCCACATGGGATCCTGTACTCCGCCGGCGATCTCGCCCTGACGCTTATGATTCTTGAGCTGGAAATAAGCAAAGCATACAATACCGATAAGTCCAAGAACCAGGGTAGAATTGTTCATGCCTGTAAAAGTGGGTCCCCATTCAGGGAGATAACCTGCTCCAAAGAAGCGAAGCTCTTCAGGAGCGGGTACTGAAATTGACTGGGAGATCCAGATAACCAGACCACGGAACATCATCCAGCTTCCGAGAGTTGTGATGAATCCGGGAATGCCAAGCTTTGCAACGAAAAATCCGTTCCATGCGCCTACTACTGCGCCGATAGCCAGAGCCAAAAGCACCGCCAGCCACCAGGGCAGGTTATAATCTCTCGCTGCAAGAGCCATAACCATTCCGGAGAAGCCTGCAACGGAACCTACCGACAGGTCGATCTGTCCGATAACGATAACCATCAGCATACCAAGAGCAAGGATAAGCACGTAGGCATTACCTGATAAAAGATTCTGGAAATTGGAGGGAGTAAGCATTCTTCCTCCGGAAATAACATTAAATACAATGATAAGAACGGCAAGAGCCAGTACCATTGTATATTGACGGAGATCTCCGCCTAATACCTGTTTGATTGTTTTCATGATCCGTCTATGTCCTTTCCTAAATATTAAGCCGCCGAAGTAACTGTCATACGCTTCATCAGAGATTCCTGATCAGCCTCGCTTGCCGGCAGTTCGCCGGTGATGGTTCCCTCAAAGATGGTGTAGATCCTGTCTACCACACCCAGAAGCTCCGGAAGCTCTGAGGATACCATTATGACTGCCTTGCCCTGATCTGCAAGCTCATGTATCAGCTTGTAAATCTCGTATTTAGCACCTACATCGATACCTCGTGTAGGCTCGTCCAGTATCAAAACGTCCGGTTCCGTAAACATCCATTTGGAAAGGACGACCTTTTGCTGGTTACCGCCTGAAAGTGTGTTGACTCCTACATCAACACTGGCTGTCTTGATGCGGAGAGCCTTTCTGTACTCTTCCGCTGCCGCAAGCTCCTTGTCGGGATTAAGCAGCCAGCCTGATAATATCTTCTTTAGGTCAGCTGCTACTATTGTCTTGCGGATGGAATCAAGAAGATTAAGACCTAAGGTCTTACGATCCTCGGGAACGTAAGCTATGCCATGCTCGATGGCTGACTCTACAGAGGTAAGCTCAACCTCCTTGCCGTGGATCTTTATAGTGCCGCTCTTGTAGATGCCGAAATTGCGTCCGAATAATGAGCGCATCAGCTCTGTACGTCCCGCGCCCATCAGACCCGCGAAACCAACGATCTCGCCGGCGCGGACATTGAAGCTTGAGTTCTTGCAGAGCATCTTGCCGGAAACCTCAGCATCCTCAACACACCAGTTTGAAACCTCGAAAATGATATCGCCCGGATGTGACTCATGCTCAGGATAACGGTTCTCAATGGACCGACCAACCATTGACCGGATGATCTTGTCCTCATCAACCTGTCCTGCCACAACCTCGTAGCTCTCAACTGTCTGACCGTCACGGATAACAGTAACCGCATCAGAGATCGCTGCGATCTCGTTCAGCTTATGAGAGATCATGATACAGGTGATGCCATCCTTCTTAAGTCCCCTCATCAGCTCCAGCAGATTTGCCGAATCGTCCTCATTAAGAGCCGATGTGGGCTCATCCAGGATCAACAGCTTAACGTTCTTTGAAAGAGCCTTTGCGATCTCGACAAGCTGCTGCTGACCAACACCCATATGCTTGATCAGGGTATCGGGATCAATATTAAGTCCGACCTTTTCCAAAAGATCAACAGTCCTGCGCCTTTCCTCATGCCAGTTGATAAGACCGTTGTTGGTGATCTCATTGCCCATGAAGATATTCTCGGTAACCGAAAGCTCCGGGATCATCGTCAGCTCCTGATGGATGATAACGATGCCGGCACTTTCAGATTCCTTAATGTTCTTGAATCTCATCTCCTGTCCCTGAAAGAAGATAGATCCTTCATAGGTACCGTAGGGATACACTCCGGATAAAACCTTCATCAGAGTGGACTTGCCGGCTCCGTTCTCTCCGCAGATAGAGTGAATGGAATCGTTATCCACCTTGAGAGTAACATTATCCAGTGCCTTAACGCCGGGAAACTCCTTAGTGATCCCTCTCATTTCAAGGATTAACGAGTTGCTCGCCATCTTTTTCTCCCACCTCCTTATACTCCTGCGTCATTGATAATCTTTGTATAAGATGCTATATTTTTTTGTGCTATTTGTCAATAAAATTTTGTAGTTTTTCCCACTAATTTTACAACTTAAATGAACTCTTAAGGGAAACTATTCTGTTGAACACAGGATGCTCCTCTGTAGAATCCTTTGAATCCACTACAAAAAAACCGTTTCTTACAAACTGGAAGCTGTCATAGGCCTTTGAGCCCTTTATGTCTTTTTCAACAAAAGCCCCATCCATTACCACAAGGGAATTGGGATTAACGTTTACGCTCCCGTCTTCATTGTATACGCCGGCTTCCTCGTCAACGATGTTCTCGTATAGCCTTACCTCTGCAGGTATCGCGCTGCCTTGATCCACCCAGTGGATCGTGCCCTTTACCTTTCTGCCGTCCGGGGCGTTTCCGCCTCTGGTTTCGGGATCGTATTCACAGTGTACCCTTATGACCTTTCCGGTCTCATCAGTCTCATATGAGGTGCATTTTACAAGATATGCGTTCATAAGCCTGACTTCATTTCCCACAAACATCCTGAAATACTTTCTGGGAGGCGTGATCATGAAATCGTTTCGTTCTATCCACAACCGTTTTGAAAAGACCACCTTGCGCTCTCCCAATTCCTGGTTTTCAAGGTTGTTTGAAACGGTAAGCTCCTCGGTCTGTTCCTCAGGATAATTATCAATAATAAGCTCAACCGGATCAAGCACTGCCATAAGGCGCTTCCTTGAAGCCTTAAGATCTTCTCTGATGCAGTATTCAAGCATTGCATAATCGCTTGAGGAATTGCTCTTTGAAACACCGGACAGCTCTATGAATCTTCTTATAGATTCAGGCGTAAAGCCTCTCCTTCTGAGACCTGCTATGGATACAAGCCTTGGATCATCCCATCCGTCTACCGTACCGTCTTCCACCAGCTTTTTTATGTAACGCTTTCCGGTAATAACTCCGGTAAGGTACATTTTGGCAAATTCTATCTGGCGGGGAGGATTTTCGTATTCCAGCTCCTGTACCACCCAGTTGTATAACGGACGGTGATCTTCAAATTCCAGTGTGCATATGGAATGTGAAATGCCCTCTATCGCGTCCTCAATGGGATGCGCAAAATCATACATGGGATAAATGCACCACTTATCCCCTGTATTGTGATGTGTCATATGAGCGATGCGGTAAATGATGGGATCACGCATATTGATATTGGGCGAAGACATGTCTATCTTTGCGCGGAGGGTGTATTCCCCGTCGGAGAATTTCCCGTCCTTCATATCGTTAAACAGCGCAAGGCTTTCTTCCATGGGACGCTCCCTGTCAGGGTCATCCCTTCCCGGCTCCGTAAGGGTGCCTCTGTACTCCCTCATCTGCTCCGCGGAAAGTGAGGATACATACGCCTTACCTTTTTTTATAAGCTTAACCGCTGCCTCATACATCTGGTCAAAATAATCAGAGGCGTAATAAAGATGCTCTCCCCAGTCCGCGCCCAGCCAGCGGATGTCCTCTAAGATGGAGTCCACAAATTCCGTTTTCTCCTTGGTGGGATTGGTATCGTCAAAACGCATATGGAAGGTTCCGTTATATTCCTTTGCCAGTCCGTAATTTAACAGAATTGACTTGGCGTGCCCGATATGCAGATAGCCGTTGGGTTCCGGCGGGAACCTGGTGCAGACCTCCTTGTATTTTCCTTCCTTAAGGTCATTATCAATCTCATTTTCGATAAAATTTTTGCCGATATTTTCTTCACTCATAAACAATCCTTATCATGCCTTGTGTTCGTGTGTGAACAGATGGTCATTGCAGTATTCATAGTTGCCGTTGCATTTTGAACAGAATCTGAAGGTAAGCTCCGGATTGGAAATATCCGTCCGTCCGCAGATCGCGCATTTGTGACGACTGATATTCACATTCCTTGAGCTTCCGGAAAATCCGCTGAAGGGATTGCCCCCCGCGTTATTGGCTTTTCCGGTGTTAAAGCCCTTCGTCTGTGCCTTCCATTTTGCCTTCCGTGCCGCTTCGTAAGGCGAAACGCTTTTGTAATTTCTTGTCATCAGATAAAAGACAATGAAATTAAGCAGGGACGCCAAGATCGCAACCTTGCCCGGCAGTCCCGTAACGGCAAAATCATAAACCACGATCAGTCCGTATACTATCGCCATCCATTTCATCTTTACCGGTATAAGGAAATACAAAAGCACCTGCATATCCGGATAGCTTACCGCAAAAGCCAGAAAGATCGAAAGATTGATGTATTCGGTGGAAAAATATCCGCTTAAGGAAAGGGGTATCCCGGTGGCAAAATATTCTATGAAAAACAGAATGAATGAGCCTATAACCGTAAAGATCATGCCGCCGAACATGTAAAGATTAAACCGGAAAGCCCCCCAGGTATTCTCCAACATTGTACCAAGCTGCCAGTAAAATACCATCATGATGATCTCAAAAAATGGATTCTGAAGGGGCGGGATGAGTATCCACGAAACCAGACGCCAGACCTGTCCTGAAAGTATCAGCTTCGGGTCCAGGGTCAGGTAGTTTAAGAGAGGCATCCTTGTCATCATGGATGCGACATAGACTAAATATCCTATGAGATAACCGCCTATTATGTAGTTCATCAGGTGAACAATGGCATAGCGTCCGAGACGCCGTTCCAGTCGTTGAATCATAACTAATCCTGTTATCCTTTCAGTAAGGAGATGTTTTAGCTGCCCATAAACACACGACTTCCATTATATTTTTAGGGTTTATTTTTGTCAATCAAAAGGTTATACTAATGTAACCGTTTAATAGGTTTAATGGGTTTAATAGGTTTAATAGGTTTAATAGGTTTACTACGTGCTACGCATGAAATATGACGTCTACACGCTCGACGGCCAGAGGCCTTGACCTCGCTTAGCAGACATCATATTTCATGCTTGGCGGACAGATACCTTGACGACCTCGCTTAGCAGACATCATATTTCATGCTTGGTTACTGGTCATATGAGAAACTATTACACCGGAAGTTAATTCGTTCGCGAATATTAAGAGGTAATACCAATATGGAAGCATTATATAAATTGGGGATTGATATAGGTTCAACTACGGTTAAGATCGCGTTGCTTGATGATGACAACAAGGTTCTGTATTCGGAGTATCGCAGGCATTTTGCCAATATCAGGCAGACCTTGCAGGAGCTTATCAATGAGGCTCTCTCACAGGAAGGTGATGTGACTGTTTCGCCCATGATCACGGGTTCTGGCGGGCTTACCCTTGCCAATCACTTAAACATCCCCTTTGTGCAGGAGGTCGTTGCCGTTTCCGAGGCCTTGCAGCAGCTCGCTCCCAAGACTGATGTTGCCATTGAACTTGGCGGTGAGGATGCCAAGATAATATATTTTGAGAACGGCAATGTGGAGCAGCGCATGAACGGCATCTGTGCCGGCGGTACAGGCTCGTTTATCGACCAGATGGCTTCCCTGATCCAGACCGACGCTTCAGGGCTTAATGAATATGCCAAAGCCTACAAGGCGATCTATCCCATTGCCGCCCGCTGCGGTGTATTTGCCAAGACAGACATACAGCCCCTTATCAACGAAGGCGCCACCCGTGAGGATCTTTCCGCCTCCATTTTCCAGGCGGTGGTCAACCAGACCATTTCCGGCCTTGCCTGCGGAAAGCCCATCAGGGGACATGTGGCATTTTTAGGAGGTCCCCTTCACTTTTTGGACCAGCTTCGCGCCTCTTTCATCAGAACACTTCGTTTAGATGACGAACATACCATAATCCCTGAAAATTCACACCTTTTCGCTGCGATTGGTTCAGGACTCAACTACAAACCTGAGGTTTCAATGCCCCTCTCTTCCATTGCTGACAAGCTTAACAGCGACCTTGTTATGGAATTTGAGGTTGCGCGTATGGAGCCTCTTTTCTCCGGAAATACGGATTACGTCCTGTTCAAGGAGCGTCACGAGGGACACAATATCGCCACCTCCAGTCTTTCCGGATACCAGGGCAACTGCTACCTGGGCATTGATGCCGGCTCCACCACCACAAAGGTAGCTCTTATCGCGGAGGATGGCTCTCTTCTGTATTCATTTTACGACAACAACAACGCAAGCCCTCTGATGACTGCGATCCGCGCCATGAAGGAGATTTCCGAGCAGCTTCCCGAGGGGGCGAATATCGTCCATTCCTGCTCCACAGGCTACGGTGAGCTTCTGCTCAAATCCGCCTTCAACCTGGACGAAGGCGAGGTTGAGACCGTTGCTCATTACTACGCCGCGTCCTTTTTCAATCCCGATGTTGACTGTATCCTTGACATTGGCGGACAGGACATGAAGTGCATCAAGATAAAGGATCACACCGTGGATTCTGTCCTGTTAAATGAAGCCTGCTCTTCCGGCTGTGGCTCATTTATCGAAACCTTCGCCGGTTCGCTTAATTATTCCGTACAGGATTTTGCAAAAGAGGCTCTCTTTGCCGAGCATCCCATTGACCTTGGCACAAGATGTACGGTATTCATGAATTCCAAGGTAAAGCAGGCCCAGAAGGAAGGCGCATCCGTTGCCGATATTTCCGCCGGTCTTGCCTATTCGGTCATCAAAAATGCTCTGTTTAAGGTAATAAAGCTTTCCGACGCATCAGACCTCGGGGAGAACATCGTGGTACAGGGCGGAACCTTCTACAATGACGCTGTCCTTCGGAGCTTTGAAAAGATCGCCGGAGTCCGTGTCATCCGTCCCGACATCGCAGGCATAATGGGCGCCTTTGGAGCGGCTCTTATCGCAAAGGAACGATACAAGGATGATCCCAGATCTTCCATGCTTCCCATGGAGGACATACTAAAGCTTACCTTTACCACCAGTCTCACACGCTGCAAGGGCTGTAATAACCACTGCCTGCTGACGGTGAACAAATTCTCCGATGGAAGGCGCTTTATCACCGGCAACCGCTGTGAAAAGGGACTTGGCAAGGAAAAGAACAAAGAAAACATCCCCAATCTCTACGACTACAAATACCGCAGGCTCTTTGATTACAAGCCCCTTCCCAGGGAGCGCGCCATCAGAGGAACCGTAGGACTTCCTAGAGTCCTTAATATGTATGAAAATTACCCCTTCTGGGCTACGTTTTTCAAGTCACTTGGCTTTTCCGTGGTGCTTTCGCCCATGTCCACAAGAAGGCTGTATGAGCTTGGCATAGAGTCCATTCCCAGTGAATCCGAGTGTTATCCCGCAAAATTAGCCCACGGACATGTGCAGTGGCTTATCAATCAAAAGGTTGACATGATATTCTATCCCTGTATTCCTTATGAAAGGGATGAATTTCCGGATTCCAACAACCACTACAACTGTCCTATTGTTACCTCCTATGCGGAGAATATCAAGAACAACATCGACGCTATCACAAGGGGGGAGGTCCGCTTCCTAAATCCCTTTATGGCTTTTTCTTCGGAAAAGATACTTGCAGATCAGCTTGTAAAGGTGTTTACGGCTGAATACTCCATTTCCGAGAACCGTATAAGGAGCGCTGCCCATCTTGCCTGGAAGGAACAGGATAATTTCCGCCATGACATGGAGCGAAAGGGCGAGGAAGTGCTTAAGTGGATGAAGGACAATGACCGCCGCGGAATAGTCCTCTGCGGCAGGCCATATCATGTTGACCCGGAAATCAACCACGGTATTCCCGAGCTTATCACATCTTATGGAATGGCTGTACTGACTGAAGATTCCATCTCCCATCTCGGGCAGGTGGAAAGACCCCTCATCGTAATGGACCAGTGGATGTTCCATTCCAGAATGTACGCTGCCGCCAACTATGCCAAGAAAACAGACAACCTCGATGTCATCCAGCTTAATTCCTTCGGCTGCGGACTGGATGCCGTAACCACGGACTGTGTATCGGATATACTTACCGGATCAGGCAAGATATACACCTGCCTGAAGATCGATGAGGTTAATAACTTAGGCGCTGCCAGGATTCGTATACGCTCCCTACTTGCAGCCATAAGGGTAAGGGCAAAGCAGAACAAAAAACGCGATATCCGTCCCTCAAGCTACAGGCGCACCGTGTTTACAAAGCGCATGAAGGGCGAATACACCATACTCTGCCCGGAAATGTCGCCCATACATTTCGAGCTTTTGGCTCCAGCCTTTAATTCTGCCGGCTACAGGCTCATTGTCCCCGAAATACCGGCAAGAACCTGCATAGATACCGGGCTAAAATATGTAAATAACGACGCCTGCTATCCGTCCCTTATCGTTGTGGGGCAGATAATGGCTGCGGTAAAATCCGGCGATTACGATATGGAACGCACTGCTATTTTGATGTCACAGACCGGAGGCGGCTGCCGCGCCAGCAATTACATAGGCTTTATCCGCAGGGCGCTTGACAAGGCGGGCTACCGCAACATACCCGTTATCTCCATCAATATGAGCGGCCTTGAAAAGAATCCCGGCTTTACCCTTTCTCCAAAGCTCATCCAGCGGGGGCTTTACGGGCTTATTTTCGGTGATATATTTATGCGCTGCATTTACCGCGTCCGTCCCTATGAAAAGGTCAAGGGCTCCACGGAAAGGCTCCATGCCAAATGGAAAAGCCGCGTGATAAGATTTATCACAGCAGAGCATATGCTCTCACATGCACATTATAAAAGAATATGCCGGGACATTATCCGGGACTTTGACAGGCTTCCAATAAAAGACATCAAAAAGCCGAGAGTCGGTATCGTTGGCGAGATACTTGTCAAATTTCTTCCCGCCGCCAATAACGGGCTTGTAGACCTTTTAGAAGCTGAGGGAGCCGAAGCGGTCGTACCGGATCTTACGGATTTTCTGCTGTACTGCTTTTACAACACAAGCTTCCGTCAGGAAAATCTTGGCGCAAGCATGAAATCCTGGAGGCTTTCCAATCTTGGGATCCATTTCTTTGAATGGTTAAGGAAGGCCCCCCGCAAGGCATTTGAAGAAAGCGATCGTTTCTCTCCTCCTGCAAGGATAGAAGCCCTTGCCGAAAAAGCAAAGGATATAGTCTCCATCGGCAATCAGACCGGCGAAGGATGGTTTTTGACAGGTGAGATGTTGGAGCTTATAGAAGACGGCGCAAAAAATATAGTATGTATACAGCCCTTTGGCTGCCTGCCGAATCACGTAGTCGGGAAAGGTGTTATCAAGAAGCTGCGCCAGGAGCATATAGACGCAAATGTTGTGGCGATAGACTACGACCCCGGAGCTTCCGAGGTCAATCAGCTTAATCGTATCAAGCTGATGCTTTCAACCGCGCATAAGAATCTGATATAGGGGTAAGAAGTTTTCTAAAAAAAAAGAGAG